>JADDQH010000010.1 GCA_016781485.1 Chloroflexota bacterium
GCGGGTGCGCGAGATGTTCGACCGCATCGGCCGCGTCTACGACCCGATGAACGCCCTGATCAGCGGCTTCCAGGAGCCCCGCTGGCGGCGCCGGGCGGTCCTCGCCGCCGGCCTGCGGCCCGGCACGCGGGCACTCGACGTCGCGACGGGCACGGGCAAGGTCGCCGCCGACCTGTGGCGGGCGGTCCAGCCGGGCGGCGAGGTCGTCGGGATCGACTTCGCCGAGGGAATGCTGGCCATCGCCCGCCGGCGGTATGCGAAGGCCGGGCTGATCTTCGTCGCCGGCGACGCCCTCGCGCTGCCGGTGCCCGACGGGGCGTTCGACGCGGCGACGATCGCCTTCGGCATGCGCAACCTGGCCGACTATCGGCAGGGTTTCGCCGAGATGCGCCGGGCCGTCCGGCCGGGCGGCCGGGTCGTCTGCCTCGAGATCGCGCGGCCGTGGAGCCGGCTCGGCCGCCTCGCCCAGGCCTGGTTCGACCGGGCGATCCCGGTCCTCGGACGCCTCGCAGGCCAGGGCGACGCCTACGCCTACCTCGTCGCCAGCACGCGCGGCTATCCGGAGCCGGAGCGGATCGCGGCCATCATGGTCGAGGCGGGTCTGGTCGACGTGCGCTGGACGCCTCTCACGTTCGGCATCGTCAGCCTCCACGTCGGGCGCCGCCCCCAGAGTAGCCAGAGCTCCCACCGGACGGCCGTTACGTCGGACCGGGGCCACTCCTCGGCCCTGCGGAGCCGGGCCGCGCCGGATCGGGCCGCACCAGAGAGCGGACCACGCGCAGGATGCCATGCGCCTCGGCCGCCGAGACGAGGTTCCGCATCCCTACTCTGAGGGCCAGCGCATCCCTATCGTGTTCGATCTGGGGACCGACCGCCGCGACGACCGCATCTGCGGAAGCGACGGCCTCCGGGACCGCCTGGAGATCGCGGACGCCCGCGACGATGGTAGACACGCGTGGATCGGAAGACGGTCGCCTCGATCATCGCGGCCGGCTTTGCTCGGAGCGATGCCGAAGGGATGGAGCGCAAGCTAGCGGTCGCTCCGCGGTGGGCTCAGTCTATGAGGCACTGACTCGCCTGCTGTCTCTACCACAGCACGTCTACGGCTCCATCCGGGCGTGAGGAGGCGGCCTGTGCTCGTCATGCGCCGACGTCACAACGCTGCGCGACGGCGACGAGCCGGCTCCTTGCTGCGACCGCTCTTGATCTGGCGCCGGCAATCTTGACAATGCCGCTGGATCGGCGACGTCCGGTCTACGATCTGGTGACAGCGATCACATTCGACTATCGCAGTGGCAAGCCAGGCCCGCGATCGGCCAAGGTGGGGGATCACGACCTCCCTCGGTACCTCCCGTCGCGCAATCAGTAACCGACCCGGACCGGCCCGCCGGAGCCATCCCCTCTTCTGTCGCCCCTGGCGCCGGCTCCCGCCGGTGCGCCCGCCGTTGGCAGGTAGTGGCGCTCCTGGGTGCAGGCCCGCTCCGGTGTCGTGCTTTGCACCTCGTGGTATCGGCACCACTAGAGGGCGTGTAACCTGAGCGCAGACGCAGCGAGGGTGAAGAGTGTCATGACGTACGGCGACGACCCAGTCATCAGGACGCGGACGGAAGAGACCCAGGTAGGAGGTCCGCCCGCTGGCGGCTACGTCCAGCCGGGTTACGCTCAGCCTGGGTACGCGCCCGCCGGCCACGCGACCGTCAGAGAGAGCAGTACGGTGATCGGCGGACGCGGGGACCGGAGCCATCTCCTCGAGCGCTTCGTCGATCTGATCTTCGGGATCATCCTGGCCCTGATCACCCTCCGGATCGTGCTGCTCCTCGTCGCCGCGCGAGAGAGCAACTCGCTTGTTGCTGCCATCTATGGCATCACGGAGGTCTTCGTCGCGCCGTTCCGCGGGATCGTCGGCGTGGACGAGTTGGACGCCGGGCGTTCAGAGCTGGACGTCTCTGCCATCGTGGCGTTCGTCGGCTGGGCGCTCATCTGGTTGCTCATCCGTTCGATCCTCCGGCTGTTCCGCCCACGCGGCACGTACGCGTGACCGCCACCGGTCTTTCGGCGACGCCGAAGGAATACCGGCAACGGCTCGAAGGGCAGCCTGACGAGCAGATCGACGCCTGGACGGCGGAGCTGATGCGAGACGTCTCGATCAGACGGGGGGTCCGCCACGTCCTCCGCGATCTCATGCATGCAGCGCGGCTGACCGAGCCTCAGCTGGAACGCGTGTTCGCGGCGGGGAATGGCGCCCCGGCCATCGTCGGCCGGACTGCCGAGGGCGAGCTGATGATGCCCGCCGCCTCGCTCCACCATCTCGTACCCGGCCTTCGACGGACCCTGCCGAACGCCCGCGACCGGATGATCGAGTACCTCGTCGAGAACTTCGAGGAACTGGTCTACCTGTAGACGAGCGCGGGTAGGCGCAGAGCCGCCTACCGCCGGGCGGCGGCTTCCCCAGCCCGGACGACCGTGATCACGTTCTCGAGCTTGAGCTTCGCGATCGTGAGGTACTTCGCGAGGTTTGCTCGGTCAACGTCGCCGATCTCCGAAAGTACTGCCGGCGATCGGAGCACGCTGGCAAGCTCGTCCAGTGCTTCCGCCAGGTGCCCCTTCGCGGCGACAAGCGAGTCTTCCGTTATCGCCGGCTCCTCTACGCGGCCGTCCGCCAGCGACTGCGCCAACGGTGACTCCGGGCCGCCTTCAGAGTCGGTTTCGGGGCTGCCCCCCGTTTCGGCGCCATCGCCGTCCGGCCGTTCGCGCTCTACTCGGGGACTCGGTCCGTCCACTCGTTCGCGTAGCTTCACGAGGCTCAGCTCTCCGCGCGCGACCTGTTCCGCGAGCCGTCGACGCCGTTTCGGGTCCGGCACCTTCAACAGTTCATACGCGTGGGAGAGTGTGTCTTTGCGCAAAGACACGAGCTGCTTGACCTCGGGCGGAGCGTCGGCAAGACGCAACCGGTTTTCGATGTAGCCCTTGTCCTTACCCAGCTTCTGCGCGAGTTTTCGAACGCTGTATCCGTGGTCCTGGACCATTCGGTCGTACATCACCGCTTCGTCCAACGGGGACAGATCCTCGCGCTGGAGGTTCTCGATGATCGCGATCTCCAAAGCCGTCTGGTCGTCTATGGCCTCGATGATCGCGGGGATCTGGGCGAGCTCGGCTGCTCGCGATGCCCGCCATCGTCGCTCTCCTGCGACCAGCTGATAGCGTCCACCCTCGACGGGCCGGACGAGGATCGGCTGCAGGACGCCGTGCTCTTTGATGGACGCCGCGAGCTCCTCGAGCCCCGCCTCGTCGAATGACATCCTCGGCTGCTGCGGATTCGGTTCGATCCGGTCGACCGGGACGAGGCGGACGCCCACCGCCCTTGCCGACGAGCCCTCCCGCGAGAGGAGACTGATGACCGCGGGCGAAAGCTCCCCTTCCTCCGCGATCCGGCGCGACGCCGCGCCGCGGAAATCAGGCCTGGGCAAGTTCGATCACCTCCTGCGCGAGGCCGCGATAGATCCGCGCGGCCTCCGAATTGCTCGCGTACGCCGTGACCGGGCGGCCCGTCAGCGGCGCCTCGCCCAGCTTGACGGTCGGCTTCACCATGCTGCGGAAGACGTGGTGGTCGCCCAGTTCGCGCAGCCCGTCGAGCATCTCGCGTCCGAGCAGCGTCCGCGAGTCGTAGAACGTGGGCAGGAGGCCTAGCACCTTCAGGTCCCGGTTAAGGCCCTTCTGCTTGATCTGGTTGATCACCTTGAGGAGGGCGGCAAGCCCCTTCAACGCGTAGTACTGCGTCTGGACCGGGATGATGACGCTGTTGGCTGCGACGAGGCTGTTGATGGTCAGCAGGCCAAGCGTCGGGGGGCAGTCGATCAGGACGTAGTCGTACTGGTCGTGGGCCCAGCCTTCGAGCGCCTCCCGGAGGGCGTGCTCGCGGCCGATCGCCGTGAACAGCTCTACTTCGGCTGACGCCAGATCGAGAGTGGACGGCGCGACGTCGATGTTCGGGGTCTGCGTGGCGATACAGACGTCCTCGACGCGGACGCGGGCGTCGGCCAGGACGTGCGCCATGGACTGGCTGACGGTCCCAAGGTTGATGCCCAGACCGACGGTGAGGTTCGCCTGGGCGTCCATGTCGACGCACAGAACGCGGTAGCCCTGTTCGGCGAGCGATCCGGCGAGGTTGATCGTGGTCGTCGTCTTGCCGACGCCACCTTTCTGGTTCGCGATGGCGATCACGGTTGCCACGGGGGATATCACCTCGGGACTAGCGACGGGGGAACGGAGGCGGTGGGCGCGCGGGCCGTCGTAGAGAATCTAGAGCAAGCCTCGCGTTCCCTCCAGCGCTTTATCCACACCGGGGGGAAGTTGTTCACCGTTTCTGTGGATATCCCTTGCGGAGGCGGCGAGGGCGAGCCGGGCGAGCACGCTGCTAGCATTCCCGCCGATCGAGAGCCACCGCACCCGAGGGAAGTCGTGCCTACGAATCGAGACAAGCTCGAACGGTTGCGCGCGTTGCGTGAGGAGGCACGGCTTGGCGGGGGGCACGCCCGGATCGAGCAGCAGCACGCGCGCGGAAAGCTCACCGCCCGCGAGCGCCTGGATCTGCTGCTCGATGCGGGATCGTTCATCGAACTGGATCCGTTCGTCACCCACCGCGCCACCGATTTCGGTTTGGACGCGCAGCGCGTCCTCGGTGACGGCGTGGTGACCGGCCACGGGACGATCGATGGGAGGCTCGTCTTCGTATTCAGCCAGGACTTCACCGTATTCGGCGGGTCCCTGTCGGAGGCGCATGCCGAGAAGATCTGCAAGGTGATGGACCTGGCGATGAAAGTCGGCGCCCCGATCGTCGGCCTGAATGACTCCGGCGGCGCCCGGATCCAGGAGGGCGTCGCGTCGCTCGGTGGGTACGCGGATATCTTCCTCCGGAACACGCTCGCCTCTGGCGTCGTCCCCCAGATCTCGTTGGTGATGGGGCCATGCGCAGGTGGCGCCGTCTACTCCCCCGCCATCACGGACGTGACGGTGATGGTCGAGGGGACGAGCTACATGTTCGTGACCGGGCCGGACGTCGTCCGTGCCGTGACACACGAGCACGTCGACCGGGAGCGGCTCGGCGGCGCGACGACGCACACGACGATCAGCGGGGTCGCTCACCTTGCCGCATCCGACGAAGGGGAAGCGATCGTCCTGGCGCGGCGGATCCTCGGGTACCTGCCGCAGAACAACGTGTCCGATCCGCCGCTACGAGACAGCGGCGATCCGGCCGACAGGCGCGACGGCGCTCTCGACACACTCATCCCGGACGAGCCCAACCGGCCGTATGACATGCACGATGTGATCAGCCGCATCGTGGACCAGGGTGAGTTCCTGGAGCTGCAGCCCGCGTGGGCGGGGAACGTCCTGGTCGGGTTCTCGCGCATCACCGGACGTAGCATCGGGATCGTCGCGCAGCAGCCCGCGGTACTCGCCGGCGCGTTGGACATCGACGCGTCAGACAAAGCAGCGCGGTTCGTCCGGATGTGTGACGCGTTCAACGTCCCGTTGCTCACGCTGGTCGACGTTCCCGGATTCCTCCCCGGCGTGACGCAGGAGCACGGAGGGATCATCCGGCACGGCGCAAAGCTTCTGTATGCCTACTGCGAGGCGACGGTCCCGAAGGTGACGGTCATCACGCGCAAGGCGTACGGCGGGGCGTACGACGTGATGAACAGCAAGCACATCAGGGGCGACGTGAATCTGGCATGGCCGACTGCCGAGATCGCGGTGATGGGCGCCGAGGGTGCCGTCAACATCATCTTCCGGGACGAGATCAACGGGGCCGACGACGCTGACGGGGAGCGGCGGCGTCTGACGCGCGAGTACGAGGAGCGATTCGCGAACCCGTACGTCGCCGCCGCGCGCGGATACGTTGACGACGTCATCGAGCCATCGGAAACGCGCCCTCGACTCGCCGCCGCGTTCTCGATGCTCGCCGGCAAGCGCGACCGCAACCCGCCGAAGAAGCACGGGAACATCCCGCTCTAGCTCTCGCGACGACTCCGGGTCTAGCACGTTCACTTGTTGCCCGCGGCGCTGGACGTGACACACGTCGAGGTCCGGAACCGGACTTCGCGCCGCCGGGCGCCCGTCTTTGCGCAAAGACGCTCGGCGCCGCAAGCGAACTCCCCGGGCGGGACCGTCGGAGACGCGGCGTGCTTCGGAGTAGCGCCGCGCTTGCCCGCCCGCTCGTCCGGTCCCTTACCCTCGTCGAGTGGACCAGTCGCCCCCGTTCAAGCGTGTGCTTGTCGCGAACCGCGGCGAGATCGCCGTCCGTATCATCCGCGCCTGTCGCGAACTCGGCTGCGAATCCGTCGCCGTGTACAGCGATGCGGACCGCGCGGCTCCGCACGTCCGCGCGGCCGACCATGCGGTGCGGATCGGGCCACCGGCGCCGGGCGACAGCTACCTTCGGGGCGACCGCATCGTCGGCGCTGCGCTCGAGACCGGGGCCGATGCCGTGCACCCGGGATACGGCTTCCTGTCCGAGCGCGCCGACTTTGCCGAGTCGTGCGAAGCCGCTGGTCTCGTCTTCGTCGGACCGAGCCCCCACACGCTTGCCGGGCTGGGCGACAAGCTCGCGGCGCGGCGGTCCGCGGCACGCGTAGGCGTTCCCATCCTACCGGGCACGTTCGAGCCCGCGCCTGTCGATCCCCGGGACTCGCTCGACGCCGTGATGGCAGACGCAGAGCGGATCGGTTGGCCACTCCTCGTGAAGGCGGCGGCGGGGGGAGGAGGGAGAGGAATGCGGCGCGTCGAGCGCGCGGCGGAGCTTGCTCCCGCCCTCGTTGCCGCGTCCCAGGAGGCGAAGGCGGCGTTCGGCGACGGATCTGTCTACCTCGAGCGTTTCGTCGAGGGCGGTCGACACGTCGAGGTCCAGCTACTTGGCGACGTAACCGGCAACATCGTTGCCGTCGGCGAGCGCGACTGCTCGGTCCAGCGTCGGCACCAGAAGATCGTCGAGGAGGCGCCCGCGCCCGGGCTGACCGCCGAGAAGCGACGGCACCTGCACGCCCTCGCTGTCGCTGTGGCAGCGGCGGTCGGACTACGGAACGCGGTGACGGCCGAGTTTCTGCTCACGCCCGACGGCGAGTTCGCCTTTCTGGAGGTGAACGCGCGGCTCCAGGTCGAACACGGCGTGACCGAACTCGTCGCGGACCTCGACCTCGTTCAGGAACAGATCTCTGTCGCGGCGGGGCGCCCGTTGTCTCACGCGGTCGTCGCCGCCGCTGCGCGCGCCGCGGAGCCGAGCCGGCACGCGATCGAGGTCCGCGTGGGAGCGGAGGATCCGGGACGCGGCTTCGCCCCGGTCGCTGGCATCCTGGCCGAGTGGCGAGAACCAGGAGGGCCCGGCGTCCGTGTCGACTCGGGCGTCGAGGCAGGGACCGACGTCGGGACCGAGTACGACCCACTGCTCGCGAAGCTCCTCGTGGTGGCGCCTGACCGTGATGCTGCGCTCGCGCGGCTCCGTCGCGCGCTCGGCGAGTTCCATGTCGCGGGGATCCAGACCACGCTCCCGTTCCACCTCTGGCTCGCGGAAGACGCGGCGTTCGCACACGGGCAGTTGAGTACCGACTTCGTCGAGCGCCACTGGGAACCCGCGACTCGACGCACGCGTGCTCGCGAGGTCGCGGCCCAGCTCGTGGCCGCGCGACTCGCCGATCGTGACTCCGCCGTTCCTGGAGGTCGGGGCGACCACCGCGGCGAGGGCGGGCGGGTGGCATCGGACCGCCCGGCGGGCGATCGGTTGGACGGGGACCGTTGGGGCGAGATCGCACGACGCGAAGGCGTGGACCGATGGCCGAGCTGAGTGCAGCCCGGTGGCGCGTCACCTCGGTGGGGGAGGACGCGACGATGGAGATCGCCGCGGACGATCTGGCCCCGTCGCAGGGAACCAGGAACAGCTCGGTCCGGCCGCTCGAGCGGACCGAGGAGCAGCGGGCGCTCGGCCAGCTCCGATTCGAGGTCGTCGTCGACGGCTGGCGGTTCGAGCTGATAGCGGAGCGAGCCGACCGGGCGCGACTGCGAGAGCGTGCGCACCGGACGAGCTCAGCCGGGACTGCGGGGGCTGTGACAGGAGTCCGCGCGCAGATCCCCGGGCGCGTGGTGACGGTGTCCGTCGCACCAGGCGACATCGTCGAGCGCGGGCAGCGGCTCCTCTCCGTCGAGGCGATGAAGATGGAAAACGAGATCCTCGCGCCTCGCGCCGGTACGATCACTCGCGTCGACGTAGAGCCAGGTGACCGGATCGAGCTTGGGGACGAGCTGGTGACCATCGGATGAGCGAGCGGCAGGGCGATCGCGATCGGCGCGATCCGCGAGCCGAGGGCGACGAACGCATGATCGACCGCGAGCGCGAGTCCTGGCGTCGCGGGGCCAGAGCGAAGGCTGTCGCGGAGCAACCCGAACGACGACGGGCGTTCCGCACGACGAGCGATATCGACGTCGCGGACGTGTATACGGCGGCGGACATCGCTGATCTCGTGCCGTCGCGTGACCTCGGCTTCCCCGGTGAGTTCCCCTTCACCCGCGGCGTCCAGCCGACGATGTACCGGGGCCGCCTCTGGACCATGCGCCAGTACGCCGGCTTCTCGACCGCAAGCGAGACGAATCGCCGGTTCCGATACCTGCTCGAGCATGGCCAGACGGGGCTCTCCGTCGCCTTCGACCTGCCGACCCAGATGGGCTACGACCCGGACGCGCCGGAGGCCGCCGGGGAGGTCGGACGCGTCGGTGTTCCCATCAGCTCGCTCGCCGACATGGAGGTGCTCCTCGAAGGCCTCCCCCTCGGCGAGGTCAGCACGTCGATGACGATCAACGCGACAGCCTCGATCCTGCTCGCCTTCTACGTCGCCGCGGCGGACCGCCGGGGTGTGCCTCGCGCGCGTCTCAGCGGCACCGTGCAGAACGACATCCTGAAGGAGTACATCGCGCGGGGGACGTATATCTACCCCACCGACTCCTCGATGCGCCTCGTCACCGACATCTTCGAGTTCTGCGCCCGGGACCTCCCGCGCTGGAACACGATTTCGATCTCGGGGTACCACATGCGGGAGGCGGGGGCGACCGCTGCACAGGAGCTCGCCTTCACCCTCGCAGACGCCATCGCCTACGTCGAGGCCGCTCGTTCTCGCGGCCTTGACGTCGACGCGTTCGGAGGGAGGCTGAGCTTCTTCTTCGCCGCGTGGAGCGAGCTTTTCGAGGAGGTCGCGAAGTTCCGCGCGGCGCGCCGGATGTGGGCGCGCATCATGCGGGAGCGGTTCGCCGCGCGCGAGGACCGCTCGATGATGTGCCGGTTCCACGTCCAGACGGCGGGGAGCAGCCTGACGGCGCAGTCGATCGGCAACAACGTGGTTCGCACCACGGTCCAGGCCCTCGCCGCCGTTCTGGGAGGGACCCAGAGCCTGCACACGAATGCGCGTGACGAGGCGCTCGCCCTCCCGACCGAGGAGTCGGCGCGTCTGGCGCTCCGGACCCAGCAGATCATCGCGTACGAGTCGGGCGTAGCGGATACTCCCGACCCGTTGGCGGGCAGCTACTTCGTCGAGTCGCTGACCAATGAGCTCGAAGCGGCGGCGCAGAGCTACCTGGACGAGATCGAGGAGATGGGGGGAGCGCTTGCCGCGATCGAGTCGGGGTACCAGCAGCGCCAGATCCAGGACGCGGCGTACCGCGTCCAGCGGGAAGTGGAGGCGGGGGAGAGGATCGTGGTTGGGGTCAACAAGCACGTGGACGAGGCGAAGGAGTCGCCGGAGATCCAGCGCATCCATCCGGGGGCCGAGCAAGAGGTGCTCGAAAGCGTTCGGCGGGTACGGGCCGAGCGCGACCCGCGTGCGTGGGAGGCGGCGCTGACGCGGTTGGAGGACTGCGCGCGTGGGTCCGACAACCTCCTTCCCGCGATCATCGAGGCGGTCGAGGCGTACGCAACGCTGGGCGAGATCAGCGACCGGCTGCGTGGCACGTGGGGCGAGCACCGCGAGCTGCTCACGGTCTGACGAGATGACGGATCCGACGCGGCCCGCAGATCCTCAGCGCGTTCCGCCGGACCTCGTCGGCCAGCTGCGCCTCGGGCGCGTCCATCACGTCGCGGTCGTCGTGCGGGATCTCGAACGGGCCCTCGTCTTCTACCGAGACCGCCTCGGCCTACCCGTCGAACTCATCCTTCCGATCGAATCTGATCGCGTCCGGATCGCCTTCCTATCGGTGCGTGAGAGCAAGGTCGAGCTCGTCGAGCCCACCGACGAGACGACCGGCGTCGCCCGCTTCCTCGCGTCACGGGGCGAGGGATTCCACCACGTCTGCTTCGAGGTCCCGGATCTCGCCGCGGCGCTCGACCGGCTCGCCGGGGAGGGGGTGGAACTGATCGACGGAGTCCCTCGCCGCGGCGCCGAAGGGCCGGTCGCGTTCATCCACCCCCGAAGCTGCCACGGCGTGCTCGTCGAGCTCATCGAAGCGGACGGCGGGCCATCCTGGGACGTGCTCGGCTACTGAGGACGTCGCGTCGAGCGGGGGGAGGTGCATGTACAGCAGCGCCGAATGGATCCGAACTTGGACCGTGTCCGTCACGGATCGGCCGCTGCTGCTGCCCTGATCCGCGCCGTGCGCGCTGACGGCGGACCGCAGGGCGTCGCGGCTCCGCGTGACCCCAGCGGCGCGCCACTGTCTTTGCGCAAAGACGCCCTTCCGCGTTCAGCTCGGCCTGACGCCCGCCTCCTCGAGCAGCTGCGGGATCTCAGTGGGCGAGTTCGCGACCCGGATGCCGGCTGCCTGAAGCGCAGCCACCTTGCTGGCCGCCGTGCCACGGCCTCCGCTGATGATCGCGCCGGCGTGGCCCATGCGCTTCCCCTCCGGAGCCGTCCGACCGGCGATGAACGCGACGACCGGCTTCTCGCGCAGGTTCTCCGCGGCCCACCCTGCCGCCGTCTCCTCGGCCTCGCCACCGATCTCCCCGATGAGCACGACGGCCTCGGTTTGGGGATCCGCCGCGAACAGGGAGAGGATGTCGACGAACGTGCTCCCGATGATCGGGTCACCGCCGATCCCGACGCAGGTCGACTGGCCGATCCCCGCGTCGGTCATCGCCTGGACGACCTCGTACGTAAGGGTCCCCGACCGGCTCACGAGTCCCACGCGTCCCTCGTGGTGGATGTTCCCGGGGATGATCCCCACCTTCGCTCGACCAGGGGAGGTGGCACCGGGGCAGTTCGGCCCGATGAGACGAGCACCCGACGCCTCGACGACCGGCACGACCTTGAGCATGTCGAGCGCGGGGATCCCCTCCGTGATGCAGAACACCGTGCCGATCCCGGCACCCACGGCTTCCACGATGGCGTCCGGAGCCGCTGGTGCGGGGACGTAGATCACGCTGGTGTTCGCGCCCGTCTCGCGCACCGCCTCCTCGCACGTGTCGAAGACCGGGACGCTGCCGTCAACCGCGGATACGCCACCCCTGCCGGGAGTGACTCCTGCGACGACGCGGGTCCCGTAGGCCAGCATCTGGCGCGCGTGAAACTCCCCCTCGCGACCGGTGATCCCCTGCACGAGGAGCCGGGTCTCGGTGCCGACGAGGACGCTCACCCGGCAGCCCCGCCCCGGCTCGCCGCCGCGACTGCCTTCTGCGCTGCCTCGTCGAGGCTGGTCGCCGTCTCGAAGGCCGCCGCCCTGAGGATGTCGCCGGCCTCCTCCGCGTTGGTGCCGACGATGCGAACCACCATCGGCACGTCACGGGTCTGCTCCGACCGCGCCTCCACCAGTCCCCGGGCGACTTCGTCGCCCCGCGTGATGCCACCGAAGATATTGACGAGGATCGCGCGCACCTTCGGATCCGCGAGGATCAGGCGCATCGCCGCGGAGACCTTGTCCGCGCGCGCGCCGCCGCCGATGTCGAGGAAGTTCGCCGGCTCGCCCCCGGCCCGTTTGACCAGATCCATCGTCGTCATCGCCAGGCCCGCGCCGTTCACCATGCACCCGATCGACCCGTCCAAGCGGATGAAGCTGATCCCCTGTTCCCGTGCCTCCCGGTCGGCCGGATCCTCTTCGTCGGGGTCGCGCAGTGCCTCGAGGTCGGGGTGCCGGAAGAGTGCGGAATCGTCGATCGTCACCTTGGCGTCGAGGCACTGGAGGGAAAGCGCGCCACTCCCATCACCGGCCGTACGGACGAGTGCAAGCGGGTTCACCTCGACCAGGTCGGCATCGTTCGAGACGAGCGCTCGATAGACGCCGACAGCGATCGATGCGGCTGTCCGGAGGTGCTCCCGCCCGACCCCCATCCGGAGGACGAGCTGCCGGGCCTGATAGTCGAGGAGCCCGAGGTGGGGGTGGGCGTGGACCCGCACGATCGCTCCTGGCCGTTCCCGGGCGACCTCCTCGATCTCGACGCCTCCCTCCCCGGATCCCATCAGCAGCACCCGGCGGCTCGAGCGGTCGAGCACCGCCCCCAGGTAGTACTCGGCAGCGATGTCGGCGGCCGGCGCGATGAGGACGCGGCGCACCGGGAGTCCCTTGATCGTCATCGCGAGGATCGCCTCGCCGACCTGCTCCGCCTCGTCCTCGGTGCCGGCAAGCTTCACGCCGCCTGCCTTGCCGCGCCCGCCGACGAGGACCTGGGCCTTGATGACGACTCGCTCGGCGCCTGCGGCAAGGTACCGAGCCGCGGCATCGCGGACCTCCGCTGGCGTGGACGCCACGGACCAGTCCGGGACCGGCAGGCCGGCGGAGCGAAGGAGATCCTTGGCCTCTGCCTCGTGGAGCTTCATCGCTCCGGTTCGGCACGCGTGGGAGCGCGCCGCAGCTCGATCAACGAGCGGACCTCTTCGGCGAACGTCCGGACCTCGATCGGCTTGGCGATGTAGGCGTCACAGCCAGCCTCGAACGCGGCGTCAGGGTCTGCGAGGAGTGCGCTCGCGGTCAACGCCGCGACTGGCATCGAGGCCATCCGCGGGTCGGCGCGCAGCTCACGAACGATGTCGAGACCGTTCCCGTCCGGCAGGCGGAGATCCATGAGCACGGCAGACCAGTCGCGTTCCGGGAGCCGCTCGCGAGCTTCAGCCGCCGTGCGCGCGACCGTCGTCTCGAATCCCGCCTGCCTCAAGACCGTCTCGGCGAGTCGCAAGTTCAGTTCGTTGTCGTCCACGATGAGGACAGGGTTCCCGGCCAATCCCGACCCCTTAACGGACCGCGTCGCGACCAGCGTGGTCGGACCCTGGGAGCGGTCGGAAGGATACCGCAGGGTGCCGGTAGAATGGCGGACGTGCGGGTGATCCGGCGACGGGTAGGCCCGTGTCAAGGGAGGGGACGTACCGGCGACGCCGACGACAGTAGGGCGAACCCGTCGTGCCCTCCGCTCCAGCCCTCCTCCAGCGCTTCCCGCGTCTGGCGAGCGGGGGCGACGCGCACCGGGAGGTCCTGATGAACGTGCTCCGCTACCGCGGCCGGGAGGGGATGGTGGCGTGGGCGTTCCATCGGATCAGTGGCGTCGGCATCTTCCTGTTCGTCGTGCTCCACGTCATCGACATCTACCTCGTCGGCGGTGACCCGCGGGCATACAACGAGCTGCTCGCGTTCTACGCCAGCGTCCCGGGACGGTTCCTCGAGGTGCTCCTGGGCGCGGCGCTCCTGTACCACGCCCTCAACGGCATGCGCATCATCATCATCGACCTCTGGCCGACCATGACCGCGTACCACCGACAGATCTGGTGGGCGAGCTGGGTCATCTTCGTGGCCGTGGGGGTGCCCGGCGCCGCGATCATCCTGCGCCCGATCTGGCTCCCGATCCTCCGGGGCATCGGGGTCGCATGATCCGCGTGTCGCCGCGCTCCAGCGGGCGCGTCCGGCCGAGCGGCAGCGGCCTGGAGGTCGCGGTCTGGTACGTGATGCGCTTGACCGGCGTCGGGCTGTTCGTGCTCGCGCTGGCGCACTTCAGCATCCTCCACTTCGTATTCGACCCAGCCGAGCAGACAGCGGAGTTCATCGCGACGCAGCGCTGGAACCAGCTCATCTGGCGCGCGCTCGACTGGCTGTTGCTGATGATGGTCCTGTTCCATGGGTTCCTCGGGATGCGCATCGTCGTCGTGGACTACGTCCGTGGTGGCACCGCGCGGCTGTTGACGCTCTCGTTCCTGTACATGCTCGCGGTGCTCCTGTTCGTCCTGGGCACGGTCGTCATCGTGACGCTGCCCATGCCGGGCTCCGCCCGATGAGGCGGGGGCGGGTGACGCCGGAGTCGAGGCAGCACGCGTGAACGGCGCTCCCGTCACCCACGCCTACCAGGCGCTCGTCGTCGGCGCGGGCGGCGCCGGCCTGTGGGCGGCGCTCGAGCTCGCCCGGAAGGGCGTGAAGACAGCCGTCCTCACGAAGCTCTACCCGAGTCGCTCCCACACCGGCGCCGCGCAGGGCGGGATCTGCGCGGCCCTCGGCAACCACGAGGAGGACCACTGGGAGTGGCACATGTTCGACACCGTCAAGGGCGGCGACTACCTCGTCGACCAGGATGCCGCCGAGGTGCTCGCGAAGGAGGCGATCGAGACCGTGATCGAGCTCGAGCACATGGGCCTGCCCTTCAACCGGACACCAGATGGCAAGATCGACCAGCGGCGGTTCGGCGGCCACACGCGGAACTACGGCGAGGCGCCCGTGCGAAGGTCGTGCTTCGCCGCCGACCGAACCGGCCACATGATCCTTCAGACCCTCTACCAGCAGTGCATCAAACACGGGGTCCGGTTCTTCGACGAGTACCACGTGGTCGATCTGCTGATCGAGGGTGGGCTGACGCGGGGTGCGGTCGCCTACCGGATCGCGGACGGCGAGCTGCACGTCTTTCGCAGCGCCGCGGTCCTGCTCGCCACCGGCGGGTACGGTCGGGTCTACCGGATCACGTCCAACGCACACGCGCTGACCGGCGACGGGATGGCGCTCGCCTACCGGCGCGGCGTCCCCCTCGAGGACATGGAGTTCTTCCAGTTCCACCCGACCGGGATCGTGGGGCTGGGCATCCTCCTCTCCGAGGCCGCGCGCGGCGAGGGAGGGTACCTCCGCAACGCGGACGGCGAGCGGTTCATGGAGCGGTATGCGCCGACGCTGATGGAGCTCGCGCCACGCGACGTGATCAGCCGATCGATGTATCTCGAGATCCGCCAGGGGAGGGGCATCGATGGTGGCGACTTCGTCCACCTCGACCTCACCCACCTCGGGCGCGAGGTCATCGACCGCAAGCTCCCCGACATCACGGAATTCGTTCGGGTCTATCAGGGGATCGAGCCGATCACCGAGCAGGTGCCGGTCCAGCCGACCGCCCACTACGCGATGGGAGGCGTCCCGACCGACCTCCACGCGCGCGTCGTCGTCGACGAGCGCAACACCGTCCTGCCGGGGCTCTTCGCCGCGGGCGAATGCGCGTGCGTGAGCGTGCACGGCGCCAACCGTCTGGGCACGAACTCGCTCATCGACATCCTCGTTTTCGGGCGGCGGGCGGGGCTCGAGATGGCGCGCTACGTCGAGGGCAACGAGCTGCCCGACGTCCCCCTGACTGCGCACCATCGGGTCGAGGACGAGCTCGAGCTGCTGCGGACGCGGCGCCGCGGGGAGAACCCGAACGTCATCCGCGCCGAGCTGCAGAGCGCGATGTTCGACGAGTGCGGCGTGTTCCGGACCAAAAAGGGCCTTCAGCACGTGGCCCGCCTGATCGAGCACCTGAAGCTCCGCTACTGCCAGGCGCGCGTCGAGGACGGAGGCAAGGTGTTCAACACGGACCTGCTCGATGCCTGGGAGGTCGGGTACCTGCTCGACTGCGCCGAGGCGACCGTGGCCGGCGCGCTCGCGCGAACCGAGAGCAGGGGGGGTCACTTCCGGGAGGATTATCCTGAACGTGATGACACGAACTGGCTCAAGCACACGTTGACGTACCAGGCGGAAGGGCGCCCCTTCCTTCGCTCGAAGCCCGTGACGATCACGCGCTTCCAACCGAAGCCACGCACCTACTGATCAAGAGGTCAGGCCCGAGGTCTGACGGAGCCGAGACAGGCGGAGAACATGCAGGTCGACCTACGGATCCTTCGCTACGACCCTGAGCGGGACAAGAAGCCGCACTGGGAGCGCTACCGCGTCGAGTCAGGCCCGATGGACCGCGTGCTCGACCTGCTGCACACCGTCAAGTGGGAGCAGGACGGTTCGCTGACCTTCCGGCGTTCCTGTGCTCACGGCGTGTGCGGGTCGGACGCGATGTTGATCAATGGCCGCAACAGGCTCGCCTGCAAGATCCGCGTGGACCAGCTCGGGCGCAAGGTCTCCGTTGCGCCGCTGCCCGGCCTCCCCGTGGTGAAGGACCTCGTGGTGGACATGGAGGACTTCTTCGCGAAGTATCGAAGCGTCGAGCCGTTCCTCATCAATGACTCGCCGGCCCCACCGCGGGAGCGGCTGCAGTCGCAGGAGGATCGGGAGCGCTACGACGACACGACCAAGTGCATCCTGTGCGCCGCCTGCACGAGCTCTTGCCCCTCGTTCTGGGCGCAGAAGAGCTATGTGGGCCCGGCGGCGATCGTGAACGCCCACCGCTTCATCTTCGACTCGCGCGACGAAGGCGCCGACGAGCGGCTCGAGATCCTCGCCGACGCCGACGGCGTGTGGCGGTGCAGGACGATCTTCAACTGCTCGGACGCCTGTCCGCGCGGGATCAACATCACGAAGGCCATCCTCGAGGTCTCCAGCGCGATCGTGGAGCGACGCGTCTGACCGACGCGGTACAGCAACCGCTCCGCCTCGAGGGGGTCGGCCCCGGCAACGAGGTCGCGGGCGAGGCCGAGGTCGCGCGGAAAGGCGACCGTGCAGCCGACGCGACTGCTCTTCGGCTCCTCATCCGCGCCGACGGCGCCGCGCGCGGGAACCCGGGTCCGGCCGCCGCTGGCGCCGTCCTGATCGACACGTCGCGCCCGAGAGCGGACGACCCGGACGCACCGCCCCTGGCGGTCGTCTCGCGGCCGCTGGGCGTCGCCACCAACAATGTCGCGGAGTACACGGCCGTCCTCCTCGCCCTCGAGAAGGCGGAGCGGCTCGGGGCAGAAGAGGTCGAGCTCGTGCTCGACTCGCTGCTGGTCGTGGAGCAGCTATCGGGACGCTGGAAGGTGAAGGAGCCGCGGCTCCGGGTGCTTCGCGACGAAGTGCTCATTCGGCTGTCCCGTTTTCGGGCCTGGACGATCCGACACGAGCCACGGGTCATGAACCGCGCTGCCGACGCCCTTGCGAACCTGGCCCTCGACGATCCGGCGGCTGCGGATGCCGTTGAGGCGGTCCGACGGCCGACCCTCGCCGACCGCCCGCTCCAGGCCCGCGAGTTCTACTCTGAAGGCGGGCTCAACATCGAGACGTACGACGCGCGGCACGAGGGCATCCCGGGGGGCGACGACGTCGGGTTCTACGTTCGCGCCGCTCGAGAGGTCGGTGGTCCGATCCTCGAGCTCGGCGTCGGGACGGGCCGTGTCGCGCTCGAGCTCGCGCAGGCCGGTTTCAACGTCGTCGGGCTCGATCGATCGGCCGCCATGCTGGCGATCGCGGAGAAGAAGCGCGAGCGCCTCTCTTCGCCTGTCGCCGCGCGCCTGCGCTGGATCGAGGGCGACATGGCTGGCTTCGAGGCCGGAGACCGGTTTTCACTCGTCATCGCGCCGTTCCGCTCGTTCATGTCGCTCACGACGCCGAGTGGTCAGCGCCAGGCGCTCGAGAGCGTGCATCGGCATCTCCGGCCGGGTGGCGTATTGATCGTCCAGCTGTTCGATCCACTCCTCGAGCTGCTCGCTCCCGGATCCCACCCGGGTCCTGCTCGCGGCAGCGTGTCTCACCCCGCGACCGGGAACGAGGTCGCGGTGCGCGTGGTCGAGCGTGTCAACGACCCGCTGGCGCAGCTGCTTCGCGAGCGCTGGCACTTCACCGAGACCGAGCGATCGGGGAGGGTGGTCAGGGAAGAGGAGGAGATCCTGACGCTGCGGTGGACCTACCGTTACGAGATGCGGTACCTCCTGGAGCTCGCGGGGTTCGAACGGCTCGAGGAGTACTCGGACTTCGCGGGTTCGCCGCCGGCGTACGGGAAGGAACAGGTGTGGGTCGCGCGGCGCGGGTCAGCCAAGCGAGACGAACGCCTGTTCGAAAAGGGCTAGGCGAAAGTGACAGGCGCCGGTAGAATCGGTGAGCCAGCGAGGCGATCGGACGGTCGCGTGCGGCGCCGGGATACCCGGATCCGCACGAGGAAAGTCCGAGCTCCCCGACGCAGGGTAGCGGGTAACACCCGTCCGCCGCGAGGCGAGGACCAGTGCCACAGAGACGAGTCGAGCCGGTCGACGCTGTCGGTCGGGTCGGGTGAAACGGGCAAACTCTACCCGGAGCAAGGCCAAATAGGAGGGCGCCAGGGGCTTCGGTCTCTGGCAGGGGCGCGTCGCCCCGCCCTCGGGTCGGCCGCTAGAGACGGCGGGCAACCGCCGCCGTAGATGGATGACCGTCGCCGCGAGTCACTCGCGGGACAGAACTCGGCTTATAGATCGCCTCGCTGGCGCTCCGTCTCGATCCCCCGCCCCGACCCACCGCCGCTGGGGCTTGGACGACGGTCTGGATCAGTCCTCGTCTGCGCGGAAGATCTTCAGCGCCTGGCAGTCGTCGCAGATCGAGCGCGCCGAGGCTAGGTCGCCGAGCGGCACGGGGGCTGCGCGGTCGGGGTACAGGCACGAGGCATCGTAGCGGGGCACCGGCTTCGCGCTGACCAGCGTGAGGCGGCGGTACGTGCAGCGGCGGAGATGCGTTCGCGCCGGCTGCTCGTCACCGCCCGGGCGCGGGCGGGTGAGCGCGTTCTGCAGGGCCAAGTCGGGCGAGTCCTCGACGATCGCGTCGTTGTGCTGTACGCGGCGGTCTCAGCGCCGCCGGAGAGCGGACTCTAGCACCGCCCCCGGCATCGCTCAACCACGCCCGTCGTCCTACGGAAACCGACGTAGATGCGCCGCGTCGCCTGGCCGGCACGTGCGATCGGTTCCGGCTGCTGCGAAGACGGGTAGGCGAACGTCGGTAGGTTGCGGCGCCGCGCTTGCTTCCAAAAAAGCGCCCGGAACGCCTTGACGGGTGTGTTGCCCCGTGTAACATGCGCCGAGTGGCGCAAAGTGGCGCCAAGTGGGGAGAAAGGTGACCAAGAGCGGAATCCGGCACGGATACACCGTCCGGGCGGGATCCGTTTCGGTTCCTCGGGCAGGCGAGGCGAGCGGCGGTAGGTGTTCACTGGCGAGTACCGGCATGCGGTCGACGGGAAGGGACGGGTGGCCATCCCGGCCCGCTTCCGGGCGCAGCTGGACGAGTCGGCGTTCATCACCCGCTGGATCGACGGCTGCCTGGCGCTCTTTCCGAGGCGCGCCTGGGATGACCTCGCGTCGAGGGTCTCGCAACTCCCCATCTCGGACGCTGGTGCCCGCACCTTCTCCCGCTTCGTGTTCTCCGGCGCGTTCGAGGCCGACCTCGACCGCCAGGGCCGGCTGCTCGTGCCGCCCGGCCTCAGGGGATACGCGGGGCTCGAGGGGGAGGCCGTGGTGGTCGGCTCGCGCGATCACATCGAGTTGTGGGAGCCCACGCGGTGGGCGGACTACAGCGCGGCGATGACCTCGCCCGACGTCCTCGCGCAGCACCTCCAGGGCCTGGGTATCTAGCGCACCACAACGTCTCTGGGATCCGGGCGGATCCGCTTCGGCGGTCGTAGATGGAAGAAGGGCACCTGCCCGTGATGGTGGAGGAGGTCATGCAGGCTCTCTCGCCGGCACCGGGCAGCTTCCAGCTAGACGCGACCGTCGGTGGTGGAGGGCACGCCGCCCGGATCCTGGAGGCGACTTCGCCTGATGGCCGCCTCCTCGGGCTCGATGCCGATGGGGCGGCCATCGCCAGGACCCAGCGCAGGCTCGCGGAGTACGGCGAGCGGCTCACGCTGCGGCAGACGAACTTCGAGGCGCTGGCAGAGGCCGCGGCCGAAGCCGGCTTCGGTCCGGTCGACGGGATCCTGTTCGACCTCGGGCTGAGCTCCCATCAGCTTGCCGATGACGAGCGGTCGTTCAGCTTTCGCGCGGGTGGCTTGCTCGACATGCGGTTCGACACGCGCCATGGGCGTCCCTCCCACGAGCTGCTCGCGACGCTCGACGAGCGGGGACTTGCAGAGATCTTCCGGCGGTACGGCGAGGAGCCGCTCGCGGGCCGGATCGCCGCGGCGATCGTGCGCGAGCGGGAACGGGTGGCGATCCGAACGGGCCGCCAGCTCGCGGCGGTCGTGGAGCGCGCGACGCCGACGCGGCTCCGGGAGGGGCGACGTATCCATCCCGCGACTCGCGTCTTCCAGGCCCTCCGCATCGCGGTCAACCGAGAGCTGGAGGTCCTGCCCGTCGCGCTCCAAGCGGCCGTGGACCTGCTTCGCCCCGGCGGCCGGCTCGTGGTCATCAGCTACCACTCGCTTGAGGACCGGATCGTCAAGCGTTTCCTCAACGACGAGCGGCGCGGCTGCGTCTGCCCGCCCGAGGTACCCGTGTGCGTTTGCGGGCACTCGCCGCGGCTGCGCGCCGTCGGGCCCGCTCCGCAGCGGCCGACCGAGGAGGAAGTCGACCAGAACCCCCGTTCGCGCAGCGCGCGGCTTCGCGCGGCTGAGCGGCTGGCGGCGTGACGAGGGGAGCCATCGCCGGATCAGCAAGCCGGCAAACGCCGGCACGAACGGTCGAGACGGACAGGCGGGATCCCGAACAGGGACGCCGTCTTCCCGGATCGACCAGCGGTCTATCGCCGGCCGTAGTCGACAGGACCACTCGTTGCAGAGGGAACCGATGAGCAGCCAGCACCAATCACGAAGGCGCAGGTCGTACGGGCGGCGCGAACACGAGGTTCGCGAGCGTCGTCAGCGCGAAGAGTCGATCAATGAGCCTCGGCGCCTCAGTGGCGAGATGGACGACGAAGCCGAGATGCGCGGCCTGCCCGTGCGGCCAGCGCTTCGTTCGCTGGTCTCCGTCGTCACGCCCCAGGTCGGGCCGAACGCGCGCGCGTCGCTCGGCGGGCCGCTCCCGCGGGCGGCGGGTGTGCACGGGATGGCCGGTGACGGCCGCCGGCTCGGTGCCGCCTGATGGCCTTGTACGAGGGGACGCGTTCGCTACCGCGTCGTCCGGCGGTGAGCGGCGGAAGTCTGTTTCCGACGACGGCTTCCGCTCGGGGTGCACGGAAGGTCCCCGCCGCGCTCCCACGCCGTCCGACCGCGCGTCCCGTACGCGCCCGACGCCGTCCCCATGCCGCCGGCGTCGTGCTTGCCGCGATCATGACGGCCTTCCTTCTCGGGCTCACGTACCTCGTCCAGACGATGCATGTGGCGGCGACCGGCTTTGACATGGCTCGCCTCGCCGAAGAGCGCGACCGGCTGACGCAACAGCTCCGCTCGGTGGAGGGGACGATCCTGCGGTCGGGGGCGGAGCCGGTCGTCATCGAGGAGGCGCAGAAGCGCGGGTTCGACCGACTCGGCGAACCACTTCGGATCCCGGCACCCTGAATCCCGCCGTGCTCGGGAGGACCGACCGTCGCGGCCGGCTCACGCTTCTTCTCGTCATCTTCATCGTGCTGGCGGTCGCGCTCGGTGCACGCCTGGCCTACTGGCAGCTCAGCCGGGGGGAGGAGTTGCGCACGATGGCTTTGCACCGCATCGCGCTGCCCGTCGAGCAGGCCGGTCTCCGCGGCGACATCGTCGATCGAAGGGGGACCGTCCTCGCGACGACGAGCTACCGCGACCTGCTCGCTGTCCACGCCGACCAGCTACCGCCGGCGAGGCGGGCGACCGTAGCCCGCGAGCTGGCGCGGATCCTGGGCTACCAGGGCGAGACGGCGAACCGGCTGGAACAGACGGTGGAGCGAGGGGATTCCTACGCTGTCATCGCCCGGGAGTTGACGGAGGAACAGAGCGAAGCGGTTCGTCAGGGTGTCGCGGACGGGAAGTTATCGGCGGTGTCGCTGGATCCGCGCCCCGTCCGGTTCTACCCCAATCCCGGTGGTGCGCCAGAGACGACGTTGGCCAGCCACCTGCTCGGGTTCGTGAACGGCGAGGGGCGCGGTCAGTACGGCGTCGAGCAGAGATATCAGGACCTCCTCGCCGGCCGCCCGAAGCTCGTGCTGGGCGGCAGCGACGGGACGGGGGGACGGGTCGTGGACGAGGGGACGCCGGGCGGCGATCTCCAGCTGACGATCGACGCAAGTCTTCAGCTGCTCCTCGAGAAGGAGCTGTATGCGGCCTGGGTCGCGGACAAGGCGTCGCGCGTAAGCGCGGTGGTCGTCCATCCCGACACGGGGGACGTGCTTGCGTCGGCTTCGGTCCCCGCCTACGACGCCAACGACTACGCCGCGATCGCCGCTCGATCCCCGGACTCGTTCGTCGACCCGATCCTCGGCGAGGTGTACGAGCCGGGATCCGTGATGAAGATGCTCGTGGCGGCGGCGGGCTATGAAACCGGCGCGGTCACCCCGCGGACGCCGATCGTGGACGCCGCCTCGGTCAGGCTGGGCCGCAGCCGGGTCGATAACGCGGACAAGCGCGGCATGGGAACGATCCCGTTCGAGGACGTCATCGCCTACTCCCGGAACGTGGGCACATCGCTTGTCGCGATGCGGCTCGGGCGCAACGTGCACGAGGCGGCCACGGTCCTGCACGGGATGTGGCGGCGGCTCGGCATCGGGACGCGGACGGGGGTCGACCTTACCGGCGAGTTGCCTGGTCTCGTCGCCGACCCGCGCGTCAAGCGGTGGACCTCCATCGACCTGGCGAATCGCGCGTTCGGACAGGGGGTCGCGGTCACCCAGCTCCAGCTTGCCCGAGCGTTCGCCGTGATGGTCAACGGGGGACGGCTGGTCCGGCCACGCGTGGTCGCCGCGATCGACGGCGTCGCTACCGAGGCGTCTCCCGCCCCCCGCGTCATTCGTCCCCAGCTGTCGGCAGCGCTTCGCCGCCTCATGGCGCGCGCGGCGTCCACGATCCCGCGGATCGCCCGCGGGACGCTCATCCCGGGATATGCGGTCGGTGGGAAGACCGGGACGGCACAGATCTGGGACCCCAAGCGGGGCGACTGGGTGCCGAAGACGTTCAACTTCAGCTTCGTGGGGTACGTCGGCCAGTCGAAGCCCGAAGCGGTGATCGCGGTGCAGATCCACCGCACGAAGCCGCAGATCCTCGGTCAGGGTCGGCTTCAACTCAGCATCACCTCCTACGAACTCTTCCGACGCATCGCGGTCGACGCGATCGACGTGCTGGCGATCCCGTCCTCCGATAGCCTGCCCCCGTCGGAAGCACGAGACGACGCGACTGCGGTGGGACAAGGCCGGTCGCCCCGAGCGGATGCGGCGCTCGTCACCGGCGATCACGTCGCATCGGTGGACAGAGCGCCACCGGCGGCGCCCTGAGACGACGCCGTGCGAGAATCGGCTGCGACCGTGAGTGACAGGCCGAGCCTCCCGATCCCGCGCGACGGCGCGTACGGTGGCGAGGAGCTTGCTGCAGTCGTGGGCGGCCGACTCCTCCGCGGCTCGGATCGTCCCATCAGAGGAGCCTCCGTCGATTCGCGGCGAACGACCCGCGATTCCTGCTTCTTCGCCCTTCCGGGCGAGCGGACCGACGGGCACCCCTTCCTCCGCGACGCCGTCCTCGCCGGCGCGTCCGCCGTCGTGGTGACCCACGTGCCCGACGACCAGGAGCTCGAGCTGTTGACGCGCCTCGCCCTGGGAGGCGTCAGCGTCGTCGCCGTCCACGACGGCGTCCGCGCGCTGCAGGCCCTCGGTCGAGACTGGCGGAGCCGCTTCTCGCCGCTCGTCGTCGGCATCACGGGCTCGATCGCGAAGACGACCACGAAGGAGGCGATCGCCGAGACGCTCTCCGTCCGTTGGAGAGTGCTGCGCAACGAGGGGAACGAGAACAACGAGATCGGGCTGCCGATGACGCTGCTCCGCCTGACGCCCGAGCACGAGGTCGCGGTCCTCGAGATGGGGATGTATGTCCCGGGCGAGATCGCACAGCTCGCCGCGATGGCACGGCCGTCCATCGGCGTGGTCACCGCCGTCAGGGGAAGCCACATGAGCCGAGCCGGATCGATGGACGCGATCGAGCGAGGGAAGGGGGAGCTCGTCGAGGCTCTGCCACAGGAGGGGACGGCCGTCCTGAACGCCGATGACGTGCGAGTCCTGCGGATGGCACGGCGGACGGATGCGCGCGTACTGACGTACGGGTTCACCGAGGAGGCGCAGATCGGGGCGGACGAGGTGGAGTCGCTCGGGGAGGACGGGATGCGGTTCCTGCTCCGCCTGCCGGGCGAGAGACGTCGTGTCTCCACGCCGGCACTCGGTCGTCACAGCGTCCACAACGCGCTCGCGGCCGCCGCCGTAGGGCACGCGGCAGGGATGGCGGCGGCGGATATCGTGGGCGGACTGGAGCGCGGGTTCCAGGCGCCGCACAGGACGACGTTGCTGCGTGTCGGGGAGTGGCGGATCCTGGACGACAGCTACAACGCGGCGCCGGACTCGATGGCTGCGGCCCTCGAGCTGCTGCGCACGCTGCCGGGACGGCGCATCGCGGTCCTCGGCGAGATGCTCGAGCTCGGGGAGGCGGCAGACGAAGCTCACCGGCAGCTGGGACGCCTGGCGGGAGCCGTGTGCGACCTGCTCGTCACGGTGGGAGACGGGACGTCGCAGGTCGCGGAGGGGGCGCGCGAGGTCGGACTGGATCGACCCCGTCTGATCGACGTGCGGGACCGAGAGCACGCTCTCGAAGCCCTCCTCGCGCGGCTGCGTCCGGGCGACGTCGTACTCGTCAAGGCGTCGCGTGGCGCCGCGCTGGAGTGGATCGTCGAGCGACTGTCGACCGTGAAGGGCGTCGCAGCAGCGTGACGACGCCCGGCGGGATCGCCGTCCAGCTCGTTCAGGGGCTCCTCCTGGCATTCGCCCTCGTCGTCATCCTCATGCGCCCGTACCTCGAGATCCTGCGTCGGTTCGGGTTCGGCAAGCGGATCAGCGAGCACGGCCCGCAGAGCCACGTCGTCAAGGAGGGGACTCCCACGATGGGGGGACTCCTGATGCTGATGGTCGTCATCGGCATCTACCTCGCGTTCTTCCCCCTCAACCCGTCGACCATCGCGCCCCTCGCGACCCTGGCGCTCGTCGGCGTCCTGGGCGCGGCGGACGACTACCTCAACGCGCGGACCGGGACCGGGATCCGGGTCCGCCAGAAGTTGCTGTGGCAGGTGGTCGTGGCGCTCTTCGTGGCGTGGCAGATCCAGAACACCTACGCCATCACGGCGCTCGCCGTGCCGTTCATCGGCCCGGTCGAGATCCCGCCGATCCTGTACGTCGCGCTCGCAGCGTTGGCGATCGTCGGCGCGAGCAACGGCGTGAACATCACGGACGGCCTCGACGGCCTCGCGGGCGGCACCCTGATCTTCGCCTTCGTCGCGTACCTGATCATCGCGCTGCTGAACCCCGTCGAGCTTCGCAGCGGCCAGATCACCAACCAGCCGTTCCTGGCGATCCTGTGCGCGCTCATCATCGGCGCGCTCCTCGGCTTCCTGTGGTTCAACGTCCATCCCGCCCAGATCTTCATGGGCGACTCCGGCGCACTCTCGCTCGGCGCGACGCTCGCGGTCACCGCGCTCATCACGGGGCAGGTGCTCATCCTGCCGCTCATCGGCCTCGTGTTCGTGGCCGAAACGGCGTCGGTCATGCTGCAGGTCGCGAGCGTGAAGCTCCGGCAGAGGCGGCTCTTCCGTGCGAGTCCCATCCACCACCACTTCGAGCTGACGGGCTGGGACGAGGAGAAGATCACGCTCCGGTTCTGGATCGTGTCCGTCCTCTCCGCGATGCTGGGCGTCGTGTTCTTCCTCGCGACGCTCGACCGGCTGGCGTGAGCACGACGTGTCAGAGGAGCCCCGATCGTCTGCCCGTCCTTCGGTCGATCCGCTCGACCTCGATGCGCTCGACCTCTCCGCGTTCGCCGGTCGGCCCGTCGCCGTCCTGGGATTCGCTCGATCCGGCGCGGCGCTGGCGCGATTCCTTGCCGACCGCGGCGCCTCTGTCACCGTCTACGACGCCCGACCCGCCCCGGAGCTCGCGGCGGCGGTCGATTCACTCCAGGGCCGCAAGGCGCGGCTGCTGCTCGGACCCGAGGTCGACCCGGTGGAAGTCTTGACCGGACAGGCACTCATCACCACGTCGCCCTCGATCAACAGCCACTACCCGACTGCCGAACCGCGCCTCCGTTCGGCGCTCGCGTCCGTCGAGGCGGAAGGGCGCGTCCCTGTCGTGAGCGAGGTGGACCTGTTCCTCCGGCTGTGTCCCGCGACGACCGTGGGCGTCACCGGCACGAAAGGCAAGACGACGACGAGCTCGCTCTCGGCCGCCGTCCTCGCCGCCGCCGACGACCGGGTCTTCCTCGGAGGGAACATCGGGCTCCCACTCGTCGAGCGGCTCCCCGAGCTCACCCCTGAGCACCGGGTGGTGCTCGAGCTGTCCGAGCTCCAGCTGCCGACGCTCTCCCGCGGCACCAACGTCGCCGTCTATACCCACGTCACCGAGGACCACCTGGATCGGCATGGATCGGTGGAGGCGTATCGGAGGGTGAAGCGCCGGCTCGCCGAGCTCGTCGACGCCGATGGCGCGCTGGTCCTCAACGCGGAGGATCCCGTGACGGCCTCGTACGCCGCGGCGACCGCGACGCGCGCCGTCCTGTATCGTCGCGACCGTCCGATGGACGGTGGCGTCGGGGTCGCCGATGGATGGATCGTCGCGCGTGGGGTAGATGCGCTTCCGCGGCTCGGCGGGGGAGTGGCGATGACCGGCCCGGGCGGGCGGGTGCTCCCGCTCACGGACATCCCGCTGCCCGGCCCGCACAACGTCAGCAACGTCCTCGCCGCCGTCGCGGTCGGTCTCCTGTTCGGGATCGCCGCCGACAGGATCCGAGAGGCGGTCGCGGGCTTCCATGGCGTCGAGCACCGGCTCGAGCCGGTCGCGCTCGTCGACGGCGTCCGCTTCGTCAACGACTCCCAGGGAACGCAGCCCGACGCCGTCATCGCCGCGCTGCGCAGCTTCCCGCCACCCGTCGTGCTGATCGCCGGTGGCCGCGACAAGGGGCTGGCGCTCGACGAGCTGGCGCAGGTCGCCGTCGAGCGGGCGCAGGCAGTGGTCCTTATCGGCGAGAGCGCTCCGCTGCTCGCGACTGCGCTCGCCCGGGCGGGCCACCCGCGCATCGAGTCCGCCGCGGATTTGCCGTCTGCCGTCGACCGGGCCGACGAGCTGGCCCGGTCGCTCCTCTCCTCGCCCGCCGGCTCCGACCGGATGGGGAACAGGGCGACCGTCCTGCTGAGCCCCGCAGCGGCGAGCTTCGACATGTTCGAGGACTACGCGGCGCGCGGCCGGGCGTTCAAGGACGCCGTCGCCGCCCTCGCCGGACGGAGGAACCCGGACTCATGAGGCGACAGCACGCGCACCGGCCGGCTTCGACGGGTCGTGCCACGCCACCCACTCGCGCGATCCCGCGCAACGCGGTCGCTGTCCAGAGGCCCGCCCGCCGTTCCCGCGCGGATCCCCTCCCGAACCGTGCCGTGGCCGGCGCCGACGGGCTCCGCCGCGATCGCATCGCAGCTTGGTTCGGCAGCATCCCCGTCCGTTCCGCTTCTCCCGGCACCCACGGCGTCCAGCGTGAGCGTCACGACCCGGACTATTGGCTGCTCCTCCCGATCGTGGCGCTCTCGGCGATCGGGATCCTGATGGTCTACTCGAGCTCAGGCCTGCGGTCGCACGCGGCGCGCGACGACGCGTTCGCGGTCGTCGGGCAGCAGCTGCTCTGGGCGGTACTGGGACTCATCGCGATGCTCGTCGCGATGCGCGTCGACTACCGGTGGCTGCGCCTGTTGTCGGTGCCGATGTATGCGATCGCGTTGGTCGCGCTCGTGGTCGTGCTCCTCCCCGGGCCGCACCAGCAGGTCGTCGGTGGCTCTGCGCGGTGGGTGCGCATCGGGCCGCTGCCGCCTGTCCACCCTGCCGAGTTCGCGAAGCTCGCGCTCGTCGTATATCTCGCCCACTGGCTGGCGAAGACCGGCACCCGAGTGAGTAGCGTCGTCCACGGGACGCTCCCGTTCTTCGTCGTCGCGGTGCCGGTCATCGCTCTTGTGGTCCGGGAGCCCGACCTGGGTACCACCGGGGTGCTGACGCTCGCCGCCTTCACGATGTTCGTCGTCGCGGGCGCGAACCTGTGGCAGTTCGCGCTGGTGCTGCCTGCGGGGATCGCGGCCGTCGCCCTGATCGTCAGTTTCAACCCGTACCAGTTGCTTCGGGTCCAGGCGTTCCTCGACCCGTGGAAGGACCCGCAGGGGATAGGTTTCCACACGATCCAGGGTCTGCTCGCGCTCGGGCTCGGCGGCCTCTCGGGGATGGGTCTGGGCGAGAGTCTTCGCGCGGGGATCAGCGTCCCCAATGCGTGGAACGACTTCATCTTCGCGGTGGTGGGAGAGGAGTTCGGGCTCCTCGGCGGCCTCACTGTCATCGTGCTCTACCTCGCCGTGGCGTACCGCGGGATGCGGATCGCCCTCGCCGCTCCCGACACCTTCGGAGGTCTCCTCGCCACGGGGATCACGGCGTGGCTGGTACTCCAGGCGTTCATCAACATCGGTGTCGTCGTCGCACTCGTGCCGATCACCGGGATCACGCTTCCGTTCGTCAGCGCAGGCGGCTCCTCGCTGATCGTGAGCTTCGTCGCCGTCGGTATCCTCCTGTCGATCTCACGCGAGACGCTACCCGGAGGGAGCTGGAACGATGCGGATCCTGATCGCGGCGGGCGGCACGGGCGGCCACATCTTTCCGGCGCTGGCCGTCGTGGACAGCCTGCGCGCACGCCTCTCCGAGGTTGACCTGCGCTGGGTCGGGGGGCGACGCGGCCTGGAGGCGAAGATCGTCCCTTCCTCCGGCATCGAGTTCGATCGGCTCTGGCTGCGCTCGCTGCGCAACGTCGACCTCTCGTTCGGGACCGCCTCGGACCCATTCCGGCTCGCCGCCTCGTTCCCCCAGGCCCTGGCGCTCGTCGCGCGGTGGCGCCCCGACGCGCTGTTCACCACCGGCGGCTTCGCCGCGATCCCCGTGATCATGGCCGCCGCCGCGCAACGCATACCGACGCTCCTGTGGGAAGGGAATCTCGTTCCCGGCAGGAGCGTCCGCGCGACAGCTCCTCTCGCTAAGGCGATCGCGGTGAGCTACGCCGAGTCGTGTCGCGTACTCCCGGGGCCCTGCTACCTCACGGGCACGCCGATCCGCGCACTGCCCCGGGCGCAGCGCTCGCTCGCCAGGCAGCGCCTGGAGGTCCCGGCAGACGCGCCCTGCCTGTTGATCTTCGGTGGGTCGCAGCAGGTCCGGCGGTTCAACGAGGCCGTCTGGTCCGTCCTGCCTGAGCTGACCGAGCGCGCCCATGTCCTGCATGTGACCGGCGAGCCGCCGTACGCGGAGTCGCTCCGACATCGCGACGAGCTTCGCGCAGAGCTGCGCGAGCGCTATCGGCCGTATCCCTTTCTGCGCGAAGAGATGACCGACGCCCTCCTCGCGACCGACCTCGTCGTCGGTCGGGCTGGTTCCTCTACCCTCGCCGAGGTCACCGCCGCCGGCGTCCCGATCGTGATCGTGCCGTACCCGCATGCCGCCGGGCACCAGGCGGCCAACGCGCGGACGCTCGTCGAGGCTAGCGCGGCGGAGGTGGTCGAGGACACGGACTTCGACGGCGCGACGCTGCTCCGCGCGGCCGACATCCTCGCCGACGACGAGCGTCACGCCAAGATGAGCGCCGCGAGCAGGGCGTTGGGGCGACCGGGAGCCGCCGCGGCGAACGTCGAGTTGCTCCTCGCCCTCGCGGAACGGCGCGCGCTGCCAGGCCAGGAGCACCTCGAGTGGACGTCGCGGGGAGGCTCGTGACCGAGCGCGATCGCGCCGATGGGATGACGACGACGGAGGTCCCGCCCGGCGACAGCGGACTCGGGTTGCGGGAGGAGGACCTTTTCCGCCTGGGCACCGACATCCAGCGCCGGGTCGGTGTCAAGACGTCCCGTCACGAGCCTCTCGCACGCTTCACGACGATGCGCGTCGGCGGACCAGCCGACCTGTTCGTCGAGGTGCACAACCTGTTCGAGCTCCGGGCGCTGGTCCGGTTCGCCCGGTCCCGCCAGTTGCCGTACTTCATCCTCGGGCGGGGTTCGGACCTCGTCATCAGCGACGCCGGAGTGCGTGGGATCGTGATCCTGAACCGCGCTCAGCAGACCCGATTCGAGGGCTCCTCGTTCGTGGCCGATTCGGGGCTCCCGATGGCCCGCGCGGCGACCCTGACCAGGGAAGCGGGCCTATCAGGTCTCGAGTTCGGGCTCGCGATCCCGGGTACCGTTGGCGGCGCCGTCTGGGCGAACGCGGGTGCGCACGAGTCGGACGTCCGAGGGGTCCTCGTCGAGGCCGGCGTTCTGCGCAACGATGGCAGCGAGGCGGCAGTCTCCGTCGCTGAGCTCGGGCTCGCGTACCGCGACAGCATGCTGAAGCACGACATGCCGGCGGCACCGCAGGTCGTCACCTGGGCCCGGTTCGCACTCGAGCCCGCGGAGCCCGCCGTCATCACCGGGCGGCTCGACGAGATCCGCCGGTGGCGGCAGACCCACCAGCCGCTGGGACTCCCCTCCGCGGGAAGCGTCTTTCGGAACCCTCCCGTCGGGCTCTCCGCCGGCGCCCTCATCGACGGCCTCGGTCTCAAGGGGATGCGGATCGGAGGCGCGGTCGTCAGCGACAAGCACGCGAACTTCATCGTGAACGACGCGAAGGGGAGCGCCGCGGACGTTCGACGACTCGGCGAAGCGGTACGCAGGATCGTCGAGCGGGAGCGCGGCGTGCGCCTCGAATTCGAGATCGTGTTCGCCGGCGACTGGGGCGGCTGGGAGGCGCCCGCGTGACCCACGCTCGCGCGGCCGGCCCTGACACCGCTGATACGGGCGCCACGCCGACGGCCACTCGTCGCTCCATCGCCGTGCTCATGGGCGGTCCGTCCGCCGAGCACGACGTCTCGCTCGTGTCCGGGCGCGCGATCGCCGGCGCCCTCGCCGAGCGAGGTCACGAGGTCACGCTATGGCTGATCGGGCTGGACGGGAGCTGGTGGCGGCTGCCGCCGGCCGCGGGTGACCGGAGCCTGCCGCAGACGATGTATGACGAACCGGCGGGACTCGGCGCGGAGGGCCCGCTCACGGCCGCGTCGGGACTCGGACGCCTGGCGGCGGAGACGCCGCGGCCGGTCATGTTCATCGCGCTCCACGGGCCGTTTGGCGAAGACGGGACCGTCCAGGCGCTGTGCGAGGCCGCTGACCTCGTGTATACCGGCCCCGGGGTCGCGGCGTCAGCGGTGGGGATGGACAAGGCGCTCTTCAAGCGGCTCGTCGGCGCACTCGGACTGCCGGTGGCGCCGTGGCGCGAGGTCGACGCGCGGAGCTACGGGCGAGCCCGCGACCGCGTGCTCGAGGACCTCGCGCGGTTCGCTGCGGGGCTGCCCGACACGCGGCTGATCGTCAAGCCATCGCGCCTCGGGTCCAGCATCGGGATCTCCATCGTGCATCGTCCGGCCGATCCCGGCGAGCTGGGACGTCGCCTCGACGAGGCATTCGTGCACGACGACCTCGCGATCGTGGAGGCATACCTGGCCGCGGCGCGGGAGCTGGAGGCCAGTGTCGTCGGGAACGGCCCTGCCGATGTCACGGTGTACGGCCCCGGGGAGATCTTCCCCGGACGCGAGTTCTACGACTACGAGGCGAAGTACCGCTCCAGCGCGTCACGCACGACGGACCGCCCGGACCTGCCCGACGCGGTCAGGGAGGAGGTCCGCACGCTCGCCCGGGAGGCATACCTGGCCGTGGGCGCCGTCGGCTTCTCTCGCGTGGATTTCCTCTACCACGGCGGCCGGGTCTACCTCTCCGAGATCAACACCATCCCCGGCTTCACACCGATCAGCCTGTTCCCGGTGCTGTGCGCCGAGGGCGGGTACGACTTCGGCGGGATCAGCGAGCGGATCGTCGAGCTGGCCGTGGAGCGGGCGGTGCTCCGACCTTCGCATCGCCTGACGCGCGCGGATCTGCCCTAGCGTGCGGCTGCCGACTCGGCCGGGGCTCACGGCCCGGCGCCGCCCGCGCGTGCTGCGGGCGTCCGCCCGGAAGCGGCTCGGCAGGATCCTCGCCGGAGTCGGTCTCGTTGCCGCGATCGTGGTGTTATACGTGCTCACGACGCCCGAGCGTTTCACGATCCGTCCGGACGCCGTCGACGTCCGCGGCGCGCACCACACGGACGTCTCGCTCGTGCATCGCGCCCTCGGCCTCCGCGAGGGGCGCATGCCGAACGTCTTCCGCCTCCGGACGGTCGATCTGGCGAGCTCGCTCCGCTCCCTGCCCACCGTCGTGGATGCAGACGTCCGGGTCGCCCTCCCGGACCGACTCGTCGTGGAGCTCCGCGAGCGCCAGGCCATCCTCGCCTGGCAAGCCGGTGCGCGGCGCTTCCTCGTGGACGTCGAGGGGCTCCTGTTCGCCGAGGCACCCGATCAGCTGCCGCGTGGCCTGCCGCTCATCGTCGATCGGCGATCCGCGTCGTCCGACCCACAGGTCGGTGATCGCCTCGATCCGGTCGAGCTCAACGTCGTCCGGCGGCTCGGCGCCGTGACGCCGAAGCTGCTCGGAAGTCGCGCCCGCCGTCTCGACATCTCGCTCGCCGACGAAGGGTTCGCGCTGGAGGCCCGACCGAACCTGTGGCGGGCGCTGTTCGGTCACTACACACGGGAGCTGCGCCCTCCGGAGTTGATCGACGAACAGGTGCAGTGCCTGCGCGCGCTCGTGGCAGGACGCGAACGAGCGCTCGCGACGGTCTGGCTCGCACCCGAGGGTGATCGCTGCGGAACGTTCGTCGCGAGGGAGGGACGGCCATGACGCCGGCGTTGGGTTGCGCCGCGCGCACGCGCGGCGAGGACCGCTCGGGTAGCCTTTAGCCCGGTGGAGAGAGAAGCGGTCCTCGTCGCGATCGACGTCGGCACGAGCAAGGTGGTCGCGCTCATCGGCGAGGTGACGCGCGACGGTGCCCTGAACATCATCGGCAAGGGGACTCCGGCGTCCGTCGGGCTCAAGAAGGGCGTCGTGGTCAACATCGACCAGACGGTGGCGTCGATCAGGTCGGCGGTCGAGCAGGCCGAACGCCTGAGCGGCTACAACCTCGAGTCGGCCTTCGTCGGTGTCGGCGGCGGCCACGTGGAGAGCGAGAACTCCGCAGGGGCGGTCGCGGTCAGCGGCCCGAGCAAGGAGATCAGCCGGGAAGACATCGCCCGTGCCACCGAGGTCGCGCGCGCCGTCAACATCCCGTCGAACCGTGAGATCCTCCACGTCCTCCCGCGGGGATACGTCGTGGACGGCCAGGAGGGCGTGATGCACCCGCTCGGGATGAGCGCGGTCAGGCTCGAGGTGGAGACGCACATCGTGCACGCGAGCGCCACCGCGGTGCAGAACCTGTCGAAGTGTGTGCAGCAGGCAGGCGTGCGGATCGATGAGCTCGTCGCGCAACCACTTGCCGCGGCGGAAGCGGTCCTTTCCGGCACAGAGAAGGAACTCGGGGTCGCAGTCGCGGACTTCGGGGCCGGTACCACCGACGTTGCCCTCTTCCTCGACGGCTCGCCGTATCACACGAGGGTGCTGCCGATCGGCGGCAATAACGTCACGAACGACATCGCGATCGGTCTGAAGACCAGTCTGCAGGTGGCGGAAGACCTGAAGATCCGATACGGGACGTGCAACGTGAACGCAGTCGACCCCGACGAGCAGGTGACGGTCGAGGCGATCGGCGAGGACACCGGCCGGAAGGTCGACCGCGCGGAGATCGCGCGCATCATCGATGCGCGGATGCGGGAGCTGTTCGAGAAGCTGGGCGACGAGATCCAGGCGGCGGGCAGGGGAGGGATGCTCCCCGCAGGCGTCGTGATGACCGGCGGCGCCTCTCAACTCGCGGGAACCGCGGAGCTCGGCCGGCAGGTGCTGCAGATGCCCGTGCGGGTCGCGGGCCCGACGGGGGTCGGCGGGCTGGTCGATCATCTCCTCACACCGGCCCATAGCGCACCGATCGGACTCCTCCTGTGGGGCGCCCGCGCCATCACGCAGGTCGACCTCGGTCGCTACGAGTCGGCACCTGCACACGGGGGACTGGGCCGGATCAGGGACTGGTTCCGGAACCTCTTCCCCTGAGCAGCCGTGACGGCAGTGGGTCTCCGCCGCTGCCCGCGCCGGACACGGCGATGAAGACGGTCGAGCTGACGGTCCGAACGGGCTCGACCCGAGGGCTCACGGACGTCACCGACGCTTGCGGTCGTTTCGTCGCCGATGAGGGAGACGGCTTGCTCAGCGTGTTCGTGCCGCACGCGACGGCTGGGCTCGTGATCGTCGAGCTCGGGGCAGGCTCCGACCAGGACCTCGTGGACGCGCTCGATCGGCTACTCCCGCGAGACGATCGCTGGCGTCACCGCCACGGATCGGCGGGGCACGGCGCGGACCACGTCCTGCCGCTCCTCGCGCCGCCGTCGCTCACCGTGCCCGTGATCGGTGGACGACTCGCGCTCGGGACCTGGCAGTCGATCGCCCTGCTCGACCCGAACCAGGACAACGCTGTTCGCGCCGTTCGTCTCAGCTTCCTGCCTGCGTAGACGGAGTCCACCTCCGGCCGCTCGTTCCGAGTCGCTCCGATGGAGGCTCGACCTGCAGCCTGAGCGCCACCGCTCGCCGGACGCAGGGGCGGTGCGGTCCGGCAACGCGACCCCGGTGGCGCGCGGGCCCGGCGTCCTTCGATGCCGATACGGCCCCTTCTCGAGTGTCGCTACGCCACGGCCACCGGCTATACTCCCCCGCAGCCGCCGACCCCTCCGAGCCGCTGGGATGCAGCGCGGGGCGCGGCTCTCGGGATAGCCACGCGCCCGACCGCGACCAGAGGGAGAGACGAATGCCGCTGCGGTCCGATTCGGAGAACTTCGCGCTCATCCGCGTCGTCGGCGTCGGCGGTGGCGGCAGCAATGCGGTCAACCGCATGATCCGCGCCGAGCTGATGGGCGTCGAGTTCATCGCCTGCAACACCGACGCCCAGGCCCTCCTCCAGTCCGATGCCCCACACAAGATCCGCGTGGGTGACAAGATCACGCGCGGGTTGGGTGCCGGCGGGGATCCAAGCATCGGGCAGCGGGCGGCGGAGGAGGACTCCGAGAAGATCCGCGACGCGTTGCGCGATTCGGACATGGTCTTCATCACCGCCGGCATGGGTGGCGGGACGGGGTCGGGCGCCGCGCCCGTGATCGCCGAGATCGCGCGAGAGGAGGGGGCACTGACGATCGGCGTCGTCACCAAGCCATTCTCCTTCGAAGGCGCGAAGCGCCGGCTCAACGCGGAGAAGGCGACCGAGGCGCTCCGCGACAAGGTCGACACGCTGATCACGATCCCCAACGACCGGCTTCTGGACGTGGTCCAGAAGAACACCTCCGTCATCGACTCGTTCCGTGTCGTAGACGACGTCCTCCGCCAGGGCGTCCAGGGCATCAGCGATCTCATCACAGTGCCCGGCCTCATCAACCTCGACTTCGCGGATGTCCGCGCCGTGATGAAGAACGCCGGCTCCGCGCTCATGGGTGTCGGGCGCGCGAGCGGCGAGAACCGCGCCGCGGAGGCCGCCCGGCAGGCGATCGCGAGCCCGCTCCTGGAGATCAACATCACCGGCGCCCAGGGCGTCCTGTTCAACGTCACCGGCGGGCCAAGCCTGGCGCTGGTCGAGGTCAACGAGGCTGCGCGCATCATCCAGGAGACGACAGACTCCGAGGCGAACATCATCTTCGGGACCGTCATCGACGAGCGGATGGGTGAGGACCTCGCGATCACGGTCATCGCTACCGGTTTCGACTCCTCCCGGAAGCGGGAGGTCCCTCGCTTCGAGAGCTCTGCCGCGGGCAATACGCGGCACGCGGGGGAGTCGACACCGAACGTCGTGCCTTCCGGGCTGCGATCGGTGCGCGAGAACCGCGACGTGCTTCGAGAGCTCGAGCAGGAGCGCGCGGCACAGGCCCAGCGTACGGCGGTCCCCGTACAGGCCGACCGAGCTGAGCGGGGCGATCGAGCCGAGCGGGTGGAGCGACCGGAGCGGACGGAACGAGCGGATCGGTTCGAACCACCGCAGCGCCGGGCGGTCGCGGAGCCCGAAGACCTCGACATCCCGGCGTTCCTGCGACGAGGCCGCTGACCGAAGGCCCCACCGTCTTCGCCCGAGGCGAGGTCGAGCGGCTCAGAAGGGCACGCGAAAAGGTCGTCGACCGGATCCGAGTCGCGTGCGCGCATGTCGGTCGTGACCCGTCCGGCGTCGCCCTCGTCGCCGTCTCGAAGACCGTACCCATCGAGCGGCTCACCGCCGCTCTCGAAGCCGGTCTCTCGCCGTTCGGGGAGAACCGCGTCCAGGAAGCGGCCGCAAAGGCGGAGCACCTTCCGGGAGCGAAGTGGCACCTGGTGGGACAGCTGCAGAGCAACAAGGCGCGACGGGCGGCGCGGCTGTTCGACGTCATCCAGTCCGTCGATTCGGCCGATCTCGCCCGCCGGCTCGACGTCCTGGCGGGAGAGCCGGATCTCGACGCGTCCGACGCGCGCGCCGTCCCGGTGCCCGCACGCCTGGCCGTCTACCTTCAGGTGAACATCGACCGCGACCCGCGCAAGTCGGGGTTCGACCCGGGCCAGCTGGAGCGCGACCTCGCCGACCTCTCGGTGCTGGACCACCTCGAGTTGCGCGGGCTGATGACCGTCGGCCGGCTCGCGTCGGCGCCGGAGGACGCGCGCCCGACATTCGCGGCGCTCCGGAGGCTGTCCGAGCATCTTCGACGGCGGGAACCGCGGCTCGGGCCCGATCTCTCGATGGGGATGAGCGACGACTTCGAAGTCGCCGTCGAAGAGGGCGCCACGGTCGTTCGCGTCGGCCGCGCGATCTTCGGTGACCGTCCATCCGGCTGACCGCGGAGCGCCCTGGCGTTGGCCTCTGACGTGGCTTCGCCGGGCATGTCGGTCGGACGAGGGACGGAACGGAGGGGACCGGTGGCTATACTCGGCGCGGAGTGGAAAGGTTCCCCGAGGTCTTCCTCAAGTTCCTCGTCACCGCGTTCTGGCTCGTCCTCCTCGGGCGCGTGCTCATGAGCTGGGTCAACCCACGGTTCGAGGGACCGGTGGGACGGTTCCTCTACGAGACGACGGAGCCCTTGCTGGCGCCGATCCGCCGGGTCCTTCCCCAGAGCGGCTTCGTCGACTTCTCACCGCTCGTCGCCTTCCTCGTGCTGACCGTCCTGAGCGCGCTCGTCGGCCTGCGCTGAATGGCCGCGGGCTCGACGGTCGCCCGGGCTTGTCGTGCGTGCGGCGCCTCGTTGACGGTGCGCCGCGGGGCGGACGATAATCCCGTTCGCCTGGCTCGTCAGGCACCCCGCGTGGGCGATTGGCTCAGTCGGTTAGAGCGCGCGGTTCACATCCGCGAGGTCACTGGTTCGAATCCAGTATCGCCCACCAGCACTCGCTCTCCTCGTCGAGCCTCTGCCTTGACCTTCCGACGTGCGCGCTGTCGCGCCTTCGCGTCCTTTGCGCTCATGTGCGCGGCGACCGCGGCGTGCTCGCAGCAGCCGAGGCCGACCGCCGCGAGCGACGCCGGGCCGAGCGGGGCCGTCTCTCCGAGCGACGCTGAGGCGAGCGCACTCGCCGCTCGCCTCGCGTCACTGGTGCTTCAGCTCGACGACCTCACCGTCGTCTCCCCGGGAACTCCATTCACGCCGTTCGACGTGGGCCCGCTCGCGCGCGCCGACCTCCCGCCTTCTTTCGAGGAAGTCTCCAGCCGGCGCCTAGGAGGATGGAAGGCGCGGTACAAGGCATCCGATCCAGGCGCGTCGCGGGGGATCCTCGTCGCGGAGTCGCGCGTAGAGCGGTTCGCGGACGCGGAGGCGGCGGCGACAAGTCTCGCTGCCTACCGCCGACAGTACGAGCAGGACGCGGCCGGAACGGAGGGTGACATCGTCGAGGGTCCCGAGATCGGTGACGAGGCCATCCGGTTGACGCTGATGCAGCCCGGTACGCCGGAGGCTGTCGTCTTCCACTCCCTTGCCTGGCGGACGGGACCCTTCACGGCGCAGGTCCTCATCTCCGGTTTCGAAGGCGAGGTCGACCAGGACCAGGCCACAGAGCTCGCAGCCCTGGTCGAGCAGCGGCTGCGAGCGGCCGCGAACTCCCGCCTGGAAAGATGAAGGGACCGCCGGTTTCCCGGCGGTCCCTTCTCGACCGGGGATGACGTCAGCTCATGGCGTCTCCTGATTCCCCCGGTCCTGGATGTCGGTCGGACACGGCGTGACGAGGAAGAGCTCGTCCGTCGGCTGGGCCGGCTTGATGGACAGTCCTCCGGTCGCCCCGTAGAGCTCGAAGAACACGTCGGACTGCTCGCAGTTCGGGTTCCGCCCCGGCTGGTTCCGCGACGACCGGCCGTTACGGGCGTCCGTCCAGACGGCCCAGGCCGTGCCGTTGTCGCTCACGGCGACGACGTCGTAGTCGCCGGCGAAGATCCCCGCCCGGAACGAGTAGTCCCAGTTGTTCGGGACGTCCGACAGCGTGAAGTTCTTCAGCGGGAAGACCGTCTGCTCCGGGAACGGCTCGTTGCCCGGATTGATCGGCGCGGTCGGCTGCGGGATGATCTGCGCCGTGGGCGCGATGCACTCGCTCGCCGTCTTCGGGATCGTCGTCGTCTCCTGCGTGACCGTCCCCGTCGTCGTCACCGAGCAGACGGCGCCGAACCGCCAGAGGAGGTAGTTCCCCGGCCGCTGGCGGCTCGTCGGCCACTCGCTCGCGACCGAGTTCGCGTCGAGACGGCGGTCGTAGAAGTTGACGTTCAACGCCCCCTGGTCGTTGATGTCCACCCACGGGAACCACTGATCGTTGCCGAAGACGCCCCTGCAGCCCGCATCGTTCGGATCCGTGCAGGCCCGGTTTGCCGGCTGCTGCGACGGGTCGTTGTTCACGCGCGTGGGCCCGATCCACGTCGTCCCGCCGTCCTTTGAGACGAAGAGGAAGACGTCGGTGTTCGAGCTGAAGCGCGTGCCGTTGCGGTTGTCCGACATGACGAGGTAGAGGTCGTCCGCGAACTCGCCGCCGCGCTTGTCGACGACGACGTTGCCGCCGGAGTTCACCCGGAAGCAGCTGTTCGTGAGGACGCGCCGCCCCGTCTGCTGACCGCGCGAGCGGCAGTCCGAGCGCTCACGGCCGGAACGAGGGTAGTTGACGTCGAACACGGGCGTCACGAAGAACGGGCCCTCGAACGTCTGCCCGCCGTCGCGCGAGCGGACGAGCAGGTACTGGTTCTCGTCCTCCGTGTTGAAGTTCTCGAAGGCGACGAAGAGGAACCCGGTCTGCGGGTTCACCGTCGGAACCGAGAACTGGTTGATGTTGCAGTCGTTGCCGACCGGGAAGCCGAGGCAGAACGGGGCGCTGCCGCTGATCGCGCGCGGCGGCGACCAGGACCGCCCCTGATCGTCGGAGAAGCTCAGGAGGATCTTCGAACTGATGAACGTGTTACCGGTCGGGCCGAAGTCGAACTGCGTCCACGTGACGTAGATGCGGTCGCGGCCGAGGATCTCGGCCGGCGTCGGGAACGGCGTCTTCGTGACCGGGCTGAACGAGACAGGCTCGACGCCCGCCGGGCGCCGGCCCGCTGCGATGTACTCCTTGTCGTTGAACGGCACGCTGACCCCGCCGAAGTTCCTGTCGGGATCCTCCGCGAAGATCACGACGCCGTCGCCCGGCTTGCGCGGGTCGCCGGGGCCGCCGCACCGGGCGGAGTCGGGGTTGCCCGCCTGTCCGGCGATCGGCACGCACGGGCGGCTCCACGTGAAGCCGCCGTTCGTCGAGCGGCTCACGAAGATGCCGTTCGTGTCGTCGGTCCGGTTGAAGTTGATGTCGGCGTAGTAGACGACGCCGGCGCGGTCGTAGACGATCGCCGGGTCGCCGCCGCCGTCGAGGTTGTCGCCGCTCGGCAGCGTCGGGAACGGGATGATCCCGTGGTACCAGTTGTTCCCGTTGTCCGTCGTCGCGTAGAAGCCGGACGTGCCCCACCCGAGCCGGTAGTCGTTCGCCCCGGCGACAGCGTTCCGCGGGTCGACCGGGTTGACGTCGATCGACGTCTCATCCTGCGGGTGGCAGCTGTACTCGGGTGCGTTCGCCCGCTCCTCGTTGCCGTTCTCGCTGATGCGCTCGACCTGGTCCTTGTTGCGCTTGTCGAGAGGCTGCGGCTGCTTCAGCGGCTTGGTCCCGGCCTGCGGGCACTCGGTCAGGCCGGTTCCGACGTTGAAGTCCCTGAAGTCGTAGATGCCGGACGGTTGGGCCGCAAGTCCGGCCGCGACCTTCTCCGTGACCGGCTCTTCTGCGAGCGCGGCAGGCGGGAGCAGGGTCGCGCTCAGCCCGATCGCGGCAGCGATCGGACCGGCGACGCGTAAAAAGGGGGATTTGCGGTTCATGCCGGTATCGCTCCTCTGGTTGGGTCACGAAGCGAGCGCTATCGACTCGTCATCGGCACCTCCGTTAGCGGTGCGACCGGTCGCGGATGCCGTCGCTCGTCCGTACGCGAAGTCGGCGGCCAGCCGGAGGGAGGCGTGAGGGAGGGAGACGAGGCGGGGACGGGAGGGACAGGACGAGAGGCAGGCAGGCGACGCCGCGGTGGTCATGCCGGCACGCCGAGCGTGAGTCGGTCAACGTCCGCTCTCTCCTCCCCCTGCGGTGGGACCAAGGCGCCCGGCCATCCGTAGCTGCCGGCGGTCCCACGGCTGTCACCCGTCGAACGGGCGGGCGCTACGGTAGCACGGCGGCGACGTCCACTAAAAGGAGGCTCAGGACGGAAACCTCATCGATGTTGCACTCGTCATCCCGTCAGCCCGCCAGCCGCCGCAGCACCGCCGGGAGGATGCCACCGTGGCGGTAGTACTCGAGCTCGATCGGGCCGTCGAGCCGCGCGACGGCCTGGATCGTTCGCTCGCCTTTCCCGTCGGTCACCCGCACCGCGACCTGCTGGCGCGGACGCAGCCCGTCGCCGAGTCCGACGATGTCGAACCGCTCGCGCCCCGTCAGCCCGTGCGAGCCCGCGTGCTCGCCGGGCAGGAACTCGAGCGGCAGGATGCCCATCCCGACGAGATTCGAGCGGTGGATCCGCTCGAAGCTCTCGGCCAGGACCGCCCGGACGCCGAGCAGTAGCGGTCCCTTCGCCGCCCAGTCGCGCGAGCTGCCGCTCCCATACTCGCGACCCGCGATCACGAGCAGCGGCGTGCGTTCGGCCGCGTACCGCATCGCCGCGTCGTAGATGAACATCTGCTCGTCGGAGGGCACGTGGACCGTATACGGCCCCTCTCGCTCCCCCGCGAGCCGGTTCCTGAGCCGGATGTTGCCGAACGTGCCACGCACCATCACCTCGTGGTGCCCTCGCCGAGCCCCGTAGCTGTTGAACTCGAGCGGCCGGACGTCGTTCTCCTGGAGCCACTGCCCGGCCGGGCTCCACGGCGGGATCGAGCCGGCCGGGGAGATGTGGTCGGTGGTCACCGAATCGCCGAGCCAGGCAAGGACGTGCGCGCCCTCGATGTCGGTGAGGGGCGCCGGCTCGGCCGCGAGTCCCTCGAGGAACGACGGCCGGGCGATATATGTCGACGCCGGGTCCCAGGCGTACCGATCGCCCGTCGGGATCGGGAGGGCGCGCCAGCGCTCGTCGCCCTCGAACACGCTCGCGTACGTCTCGCGGAACAGCTCGGGCGAGACGGCGGATCCGATGACCGACATGATCTCGTCTCGGGTCGGCCAGATCTCGCTCAGATAGACCGCGCGGCCGTCTCGGTCGCGTCCGAGCGGCTCGTGCGTCAGGTCCACGTCGATGGCGCCGGCCAGCCCGAACGCGACGACGAGTGGTGGTGACGCCAGGTATGCCGCTCGGGCGAGGGGATGGATCCGGCCCTCGAAGTTCCGGTTGCCGGACAGGACGGCCGCGGCGACGAGCTCGTTGTCCTCGATCGCCTTCGCGATCGGCTCGTCCAGCGGGCCGCTGTTCCCGATACACGTCGCGCAGCCGTACCCGACCAGCCCGAAGCCGAGCTGCTCGAGTGGCTCCATGAGGCCGGCGCTCTCGAGGTACCGCGTCACGGCTCGGGAGCCGGGCGCGAGGCTGGACTTCACGTGAGGCGGCCTTCGAAGCCCGCGGTCCACGGCCTTCTTCGCGAGGAGGCCGGCCCCGATCATCACCGTCGGGTTCGAGGTGTTCGTGCAACTCGTGATGGAGGCGATCACCACCGATCCCGTCCTCACCCTGGCGTGCGCGCCGTTGACCTCGACCCCGACCTCGGGGTAGCCCCCTGTGGCAACGTCATCGGCGGCGTACCCCGACGCGACAGGGGGACTCGGCTCCGCGACCGGATCCTGCCGCGCGAGATACCCGGGCGCGTCGCTCGCAGGGAACGACTCCGCCGACCCCTCCTCGACGACGCCCGCCTCGGTGAGCACCGGCTCGCGGAGCACATCGACCGGCGGCAGTCCGAGCCCCTTCGGGAAGTTCTCTCGGAAGTTCCGCTTCAGCTGCTCGAGCGGGACCCGGTCCTGGGGTCGGCGCGGACCGGCCAGGCTCGGCGAGACGGTTGCGAGATCGAGTTCCAGCGTCTCGTCGAAGTGCGGGCCCGAACCTGGCTCGCGCCACAGACCCTGCTCCTTGGCGTAGCGCTCGACCAGTTCGACGAGAGCGGGCTCCCGGCCCGTCAGCCGGAGGTACGCGAGCGTTTCGTCGTCGATCGGGAACAGGGTCGCGGTCGCCCCGAACTCCGGCGACATGTTCGAGATGGTGGCTCGGTCGGCGAGCGGTAAGCCCGCCAGGCCGTCCCCCGCGAACTCCACGAACGCGCCCACGACGCCCTTCTTCCGCAGCATCTCGGTGACGACGAGGACGAGGTCGGTCGCGGTGCTACCGAGGGGTAGCTCACCGGTGAGGCGGACTCCCAGGACGCGCGGCATCGGGCCGTAGAGCGGTTGGCCGAGGAGGACGGCCTCGGCCTCGATCCCACCCACGCCGTAGCCGAGCACGCCGAGCCCGTTCACCATCGTCGTGTGCGAGTCGGTCCCCACGAGCGTGTCCGGGAACGCGACCGGCTCCCCGTCCTCGCGCCGACTCTGCACGACGCTGGCGAGGTACTCCAGGTTCACCTGATGGACGATGCCCGTCCCCGGCGGGACGACGCTGAGGTCGCGGAACGCGGTCTGCGCCCACCGGAGGAGCTGGTAGCGCTCGCCGTTCCGTTCGTACTCCCGGTCTACGTTGAAGGCGAACGCCTCCGGCCTTGCGTAGAGGTCGACCTGGACCGAGTGATCGATGACGAGGTCGGCGGGGACGAGGGGGTTGATGCGTGCGGGGTCGCCGCCCAGCTCCGCCATCGCGTCGCGCATCGCGGCGAGGTCCACGACAGCGGGCACGCCCGTGAAGTCCTGGAGCAGCACGCGCGCCGGCAGGAACGGGACGTCCGCCTCGATCGCGCCGCCGGGTGCCCACGCCGCGAGCGCGCGGACGTCGGTCTCCGCGACCGGTCCACGTCCGGCGTTCCGGAGGACGTTCTCAAGCAGGATCTTGACCGTGTTCGGGATGCGGCCGAGATCCCCGACTCCGGCGGCGTCCAGTCGGTAGTACGTCACCGCTCCGTCCGGCATCTCGAGCGTCGAGCGCGCGCGGAACGGGTCGGCGGATGTGGTGGGTGAGTGTGGCATCGGCGAGCCTCCTGGTTCCCGCGGTGTCGCGGGTGGTGGTCGGCGCCGACGGGTGTGCCCGCCCGGGGTCGAGGACGTCGTCTGGCAGTATAGCCCCGCCGCCCGGCGGTCCCCGGCCAGGCGCCAGAGAGGTTTCGGCGAGGAGGGAGCGGTCGGCGTGCGAACCAGGTCGGGGAGCGATCGGGAAGCGCATCGGCACGACCACGCTCACCCCCACCTGGGGGGGCGCGAGACCCAGGACCGCGACGCGCTGCCGAGGCTGGGGTTCATCGGAGCGGGACGGGTAGGCACCGCCCTCGCGATCGCCTCCAGCCGCGCGGGATGGCCGGTCACGGCCGCGGCAAGCCGCGACGAGCGACGGCGACTGCGGTTCCAGTCGGTGGTCCCCAACGCGAAGGCGTATGCCGAGCCCGCAGCGCTGCTCGATGACGTCGAGATCGCGTTCCTCACCGTTCCTGACGACGCGATCCCGGAGGTCGCGGCCAGGCTGCGTCTGTACAGCGGCCAGGCCCTCGTCCACACGAGCGGCCTCCTGCCGGCGGCCGTCCTGGCGCCTGCCATGGCGGCCGGGACGATGATCGGGAGTTTCCACCCGCTCGTCGCGTTCGCGGACCCCGAACGTGCCGCGCTGAGCCTGACCGGAGCGACGATCGCCATCGAAGGGGAGGAAGCATTGCTGCGCGTGCTCGCCGAGCTCGCCGAAGCCCTCGGCGCGCAGCCGGTTCGGATCCCCGGTGACGGCAAGGCGGCATATCACGCAGGTGCCGTGCTCGCCGCCGGTGGGTTCATCGGCCTCCTCGACTCGATCGCGCACGCCGCGCGCGGGGCCGGGCTCGACGAACGGGGCGCGCTGGCGATCTACGCCGGGTTGATCCGGCAGGGGCTCGAGAACGCAGAGACGCTCGGGATAGCGGGCGCTCTCACCGGCCCCGTGGTCCGCGGCGACGTCGGGACCCTGCGCGCCCACCTCGGCGCCCTCGCGCGTCTGGCACCCGCGGCGCTCCCCATGTATGTCGCCGCTGCCCACCGCGAGATCGCGCTCGCGGTGGACCGCGGGGACCTCTCCGAAGAGCGATCCAGGCAGCTCAGCGAGCTGCTCTCCGGAGGGGCATGACGGTGGTGCGGCCGCGCCTCCGGATGCCTTGCAAAGGCCCCTCGACGCGCTACCATGCCTCCATGCAGAGCATCGTCTCCCTCCTCGCGGCCCGGACCCACGCCCGCTTCGTCCTTCCCCAGGCACGTCACCGCCATCTCCTCCTGGGGCTTCACCGCGCCGCGTTGATGCCGTCCCCGGCGTCACGCGCAGGCGCGGAGGTGACCGTACGAGCACTCCGCCACGCGCCGGGGTACATAGCCGCCCGGCGCCCGGCCCCACGCAGCACGCCGCTGAAAAGAGAGACGGGAGTCAGCTGGTCGCGGGCGAACGCGGCGGCACGCGGCCGCCGAACGACCGGGATCGCCGCGCCGTGGCGCGGCTGAGGGGATCGGAACCGCCCCCGACACGCACCGCCCGCGCCCACTCCGCTGGCGGGATCGTCATCAGGAAGGGCGAGAACGGCCCACAGCTCGTCCTCGGCCGGCGCAGACGAGCGCGGGATGGCGTCACGTGGACGCTCCCGAAGGGGACACCGAACGCGGGCGAGACCGTGGAGCAGACGGCGCTGCGCGAGGTCGCCGAGGAGACGGGCCTCCAGGTCGAGATCGTCCGGCCCGTCGGGCCGATCGACTACTGGTTCGTGCAGGACGGCGTCCGCATCCACAAGACCGTCCACTATTTCCTGATGGAGCCGACGGGCGGCGACCTGGCCGGGCATGACCACGAGTTCGACGAGGTCCGCTGGGTCGATATCGCCGAGGCGGAGCGGCTCATGAGCTTCGAGACCGAGCGGTCGATCGTCGCGCAGGCGGCGCCCTCGATCGCCTCGCTGGAGTAAACGGGCCGTGGCCGCGGTCGCGCCGCTCCTCGAAACCCCACTCACCGAACGCCACCGGATGTCGGGCGCGCGGCTGATCGACTTCAGCGGCTGGCAGATGCCGGTCCAGTACACCGGCATCGTGGAGGAGCACCGCAGCGTCCGGTCCGCGGCAGGCCTGTTCGACCTCTCGCACATGGGCGAGTTGTGGGTGAGCGGGCCGCAAGCTCCGGAAGCGCTCGCGTATGCCCTCGTGACGGACCCATCGCGGCTTGCCGTCGGCCGCGCGCACTACTCGATGATCTGCGCCGCCGACGGCGGGATCGTCGACGACCTCATCGTCTACCGCGTCGCCCAGGATCGCTTCCTCGTGGTACCGAACGCCGGGAACGCGACGACGGTCGCGTCCGAGCTGGACGCCCGCTTCGCTCGGTTCGAGGTGACGCTCGACGACGCGTCCAGGCGGACCGCCCTCATCGCCGTCCAGGGACCGCTCGCGCTCGAGGTCCTCGGTCCTCTCACCGACGCCGACGTCGCGTCACTGAAGTACTACGCGATGATCCCGGGAGTCGTCGCGCGCGTGGAGGCGTGGATCGCGAGGACGGGTTACACCGGTGAGGACGGGTTCGAGCTGTTCCTCGACTGGGACGCAGCAGCGAGCGTCTGGGACCGGCTGCTCGAGGCAGGGCAGCCGAGCGGGCTAGTCCCGGCCGGGCTCGGCGCGCGCGACACGCTCCGTCTCGAGGCGGGGATGCCGCTGTACGGGAACGACCTGGACCGCGACACGGATCCATTCGAGGCCGGGCTCGGCCGCGTCGTCAAGCTCGACAAGCCAGGCGATTTCGTGGGGCGGAAGGCGCTGGAGGCGATCGCGGCGTCCGGCCCACGGAAGCTGCTTGTCGGGCTCGTCGTGATCGGCCGCGGGATCGCGCGTCACGGATACCCGGTGTTCCAGCCCGCCGGACACGATCCGATCGGGGTCGTCACGAGCGGGACGGCGTCTCCGACGCTCGGTCAGCCGATCGCGATGGCCTACCTTCCGCCCGCGTCAGCTGAGCCGGGTACGATGGTCGAGGTCGGGATCCGCGGCGGCCGCGTCGAGGCGAGGACCGCGACCCTTCCGTTCTACCGCCGCCCCAGCTCGACCGAGAAGCGCCCTACGTAGGGCGGACGCTCCCCACTGGATCAGCCGAGGAAGCGAGCACGCACGTGGACGTCCCCGAGGGACTGCGCTACACGGAAGAACACGAGTGGCTCCGGGTCGAGGGCGACGAGGCCGTGGTGGGGATCACCGCGTACGCCGCAGCCGAGCTCGGTGACATCGTGTTCGTGGAGCTTCCGACCGTCGGAACGGAACTGTCAGCGAGACAGACGTTCGGCGTCGTCGAGTCGGTCAAGGCCGTCAGCGACCTCTACTCTCCGACGACGGGGGCGGTGACGGAGGTGAACGAAGCGCTGTCGAGCCGACCGGAACTCGTGAACACGGACCCGTACGGCGAGGGCTGGATGCTCAGGATCCGGGTTGCCGATACCGGGGACGTAGAGCGGCTGCGGGACGCGGCCAGCTACTGCGAACTCATCGGGGTCGCCTGAGCCGATGCCCTACGGTCCGCACACGCCCGGCGACCGGGCGCACATGCTCGACGCGCTCGGCATCGATTCCGTCCAGGCGCTGTTCGAGGACATCCCGGCCCGTGTTCGCAGCGATGGGATCGACCTGCCCGGGCCGGAACCGGAGCTCACCCTCGCCGGGCGCCTCGAGGCACTCGCGGCGCGCAACCGGGTCGGCCTCACCAGCTTCCTCGGCGCCGGTGCCTACCGGCACTACGTCCCGCCAGCCGTCGACGAGATCCTGCGCCGGGGCGAGTTCTACACCTCCTACACTCCGTACCAGCCCGAGATCAGCCAGGGGACGCTCCAGACGATCTACGAGTACCAGTCGCTGATCGCGGAGCTGACCGGCCTCGACGTGGTTTCGGCCTCGCACTACGACGGGGCGTGTGCGACGGCCGAGGCGGCGCTGATGACAGTGCGTGCGACGCGTCGCCAGCGGGTCTTGATGAGCCGCGCGATCCACCGGCACTACGTCGACACGACACGGACCTACTTCGCGGCCGCGCGTCTGACCCTCGACGAGCTGCCGACCCTTCCCGACGGGACGACGGACCTCTCCGCCTTGGAGGCCGCCCTCGCGGACTCGGAGCGACCCGTGGCGGGCGTCCTGCTCGGCCACCCGAACGTCTTCGGGGTCCTCGAACCGATGTCCGAGGCGACTCGGCTCGCCCACGCCGCTGGCGCGCTGATGGTCTCGGTCGTCGAGCCCGTCTCGCTCGCCGTCCTCGCCACGCCGGCGGACTACGGTGCCGACATCTGCGCAGGGGAGGGCCAGCCGCTCGGCATCTCCCTCCAGTACGGAGGGCCCTACCTCGGCATCCTCGCCTCGACCCAGGCGCTCGTGCGCCAGATCCCCGGGCGCCTCGTCGGGCGGACGAGGGACGTCGACGGGCGGCGGGCGTACGTAATGACGCTGAGGGCTCGGGAGCAGGACATCCGACGCGACCGCGCTGCGAGCAACATCTGCACGAACCAGGCGTTGTGCGCGCTCGCCGCCACGGTGTACCTGGCAGCGATCGGCCCGCACGGCCTCCGTGACGTGGCCGCGCTCGGCGCCGCGCGCGCCAGAGAGTTGGAAAAGGCGCTGTCCGAGGCGGGCGTGCCCCGCGTCCACGCGGCGCCGTACCTCAACGAATTCGCGGTCCGGATCGAGGACGCGGAACGCGTCCACGCCGCGCTGCTGGCGCGCGACGTGGTCGCCGGGCTGCCGCTTGCGCAGTGGTACCCCGATGACCCGGAGCTCCGCGACGCGCTTCTGGTGTGCGCCACGGAGACCACGACGTCCGCCGAGATCCAGCGCTTCGCGACCGCGCTCGCGGAGGTGCGTTCGTGACCGACACGCTCGAGCAGACCACGAAGATCCCAGCCGGGGAGGGGAGCGGCACCGAGCGGACGAACCGCGAGCTCGAGGCCGCGGCGCGCGAAAACGAGATCTCGACGCCGGATCGGGATTTCACGGATGCGCGTGGCGCGCCGCACAGGGGCGACGGGATGGGTCCCAGGGCGGCCGTCGGGCCTTCGCCCCAGCCGACGCTCGCCGAGTTGTCGCGGCCGGGGCGAGGCGACGGGAAGCTACCGCATGCGCCCGCGGATGCGCTCGACGCGATCCCGGAGGAGCAGCGGCGCGCGCGGCCCCTCGGGCTGCCCGAGCTCAGTGAGCTCGAGGTGATCCGCCACTTCGTGAACCTGTCGCACCTCAACTACGCCGTCGATACCGGCTTCTATCCCCTCGGCTCCTGCACCATGAAGTACAACCCCAAGATCAACGAGTGGGCAGCGAGGCTGCCCGGGTTCGCAGCGCTGCACCCACTCGCGCCGGACACGCTCGCCCAGGGGACGCTCGAGCTCCTCTACGAGCTGGAACGGATGCTCGCCGAGATCAGCGGCATGCGCGCCGTCACGCTCCAGCCCGCCGCGGGCGCGCACGGAGAGCTGACCGGGATCCTGATGGCTCGCGCATACCACGAGTCGCGCGGCGACAGCGAGCGGAGCGAGGTGATCGTCCCGGACTCGTCGCACGGCACGAACCCGGCAACCGCGTCGATGGCCGGCTACACGACGATCACCGTCCGTTCGGGGGCGGACGGAGGCGTCGACCTCGACGCCCTGCGGTCCGCGCTGGGTCCGCGGACCGCCGCAGTGATGCTCACCAACCCGTCTACGCTCGGGCTGTTCGAGCGCCAGATCGTCGAGCTCCTGGACGCCGTCCACGAGGCGGGGGCGCTCGCGTACATGGACGGCGCGAACCTGAACGCGGTGCTCGGCAAGTTCAAACCCGGCCAGGCCGGCTTCGACGTGATGCACTTCAACGTCCATAAGACGTTCTCGACCCCGCACGGCGGTGGGGGGCCTGGTGCCGGTCCCGTCGGGGTGGGCGAGAAGCTCGTACCGTTCCTGCCCTCGCCGCGGGTGCTGCAGGAGGCGGATGGCTCGTACCGCCTCGAGCGATCGGGGGAGCGGCCCACCTCGATCGGAAGGGTCCGCAGCTTCCAGGGGAACGTCGGCGTCCTCGTCCGCGGCTACACGTACATCAAGGCGCATGGTGGGTCGGGGCTGACGCAGGCGAGCGAGGACGCGGTGCTTGCCGCGAACTACCTGAAGCAGCGATTGGCGGGAAGCTACGAGATCCCGTACGACCGGGCATGCAAGCACGAGTTCATCGCGACCGCTCGCCCGCTGAAGGCAGCGACCGGCGTGCGGACGCTCGACGTCGCCAAGCGGCTCATCGACTACGGCTTCCACCCACCCACGATCTACTTCCCGCTGATCGTGGACGAGGCGCTCCTCATCGAGCCGACGGAGACGGAGTCGCTCGAGACGCTGGACGCGTTCGCCGATGCGCTCCTCGCCATCGCCGACGAGGCCCGCGAAGACCCGGAGACCGTGAAGAAGGCGCCGCACACCGCTCCTGTGAGGCGGCTCGACGAGGCGACGGCGGCCCGCCAGCCCGACCTCCGCTGGAGTCCGATGACGGGAGCCGAGAGCCCCTGCCCCACCTGACCCGACCCCCGCTCGTTGCTCAGGCGGGGGGCGATCGATGAGACGACGCAAGGAACGGGACGGGCGGGTCGCGGCGCTGCTCTTCGCGGTGGCGCTCGCCACCGCCGGCTGCGTCGAGGGGTCGCTTCCGCCATCGCCTGCCACCGCCCCTCCTGCCGGCACGACCGGCGAAGCCCGGTCGCTTCCTTCGCCGACGGGACCCCGGCGCGCGCTTGCCATCGCCATCCCCGCCGAGCCCGGGGATCTCACGCCGGTGGCGACCGACGAAGCGACGAGCCGGGTGAACGCGCTCATCTACAACGCGCTCTACCGGCTCGACCATCGGTTCGCTCCCCAGCCCGATCTGGCGGCGGGCCCGCCACGCGTCTCGGAGGACGGGCTGACGTGGACGGTCGAGCTGCGGCCAGCTGTCACGTTCCACGACGGAACGATGCTGGGGGTGGATGACGTCACCTTCACGTACCGGCTGGCTCTCTCGCCCCATTGCCCGTTCGGCGAGGAGCGCTGCGAGGACGTTCGGGAACAGCTGCGCGGCGTGACCTCCGACGGGGAACGGACGGTGAGGTTCGCGCTCCGGGAACCTGCCGCGCAGTTCCCGGCGACGGTGCTCGCCCAGCTCGCGATCGTCCCCGAACGCGCCTCGCTCCGAGCCATCGAGCGGCTCCTCGAGCGAGCCCGTGGCATCGAACCCGCGGCCCTGGTCGGGCTGTCGGATCGGATCGCAGCGACGACGAACGCCGACGCCTGTCTCGTCGACTCTCCTCCGCCCGCGTGCTCGCTCGCCTTCTACCTCCCCGCCATAGAGGAGCAGCTCACGGGCGCGGGGGTGGCGCTGCCCGAGCGGAGCCGCTTCAAGGACATCGACGGGAAGCTCGATGCGGACGCGTACGCCGAGTCGCTGCTTGAGGATCTCCGTTCCCTTGTCGCCGCGCTTACCGCTCGCGACACCGACCCGGCCGCGGCCGCCTACCCGCTGACCGACCTCGGGCGCTCGCCGGTCGGCACCGGTCCATACGTCTTCCGCTCGTACGTCCCCGGACAGGCGGTCGAGCTGACGCGGAACCCCGCATACTTCGGCGGCCTCGTCGTGCCCGACGGCGCCCGCGTCGTCATCGTCCCCGAACCAGGCGCGGCGGCGACGGCCCTCCAGACCGGTGACGTCGACTGGCTCCCCGAGCTGGCGCCTGACCAGGTCCCGGTGCTCGCGGCCGACCCGGGCCTCCGCGTCGGAAGTCACGCTCGTCGTGCCGTCCTTGAGATCGTCTTCAATGTCCGACCGGGGCGCGTCTACGCGCGCCGTTCAGCGCGGCGGGCGTTCGCCGGGTGCATCGATCGGGACGCGATCGTCAGGGAAGCGTCCGGCGGTCGGGGCATCGTCGCCCACAGCCCGATCCATCCGGATTCCTGGGCCTACTCGTCGGTCGAGGTCGCGCGCCGCGATCCCGGTCGCGTCCGTCGCGCGCTGGAGGACGCCGGGTGGCGGCTCGGGGCGGACGGGGTCTACGCACGGGACGGCCAACGATTGAGCAGCCAGCTGTTCGTCCGACACAGCCGCGGTGACGAGCTCGCACTCGCGCTGTCCGCCAGCGAGCAGCTACGGGAGTGCGGGATCGAGCTGCGCGTCGAAGAGCTCGACGTCGCGGGCGAAGCGCTGCTGTCGCAGATCGCCTACCCCAACGAGTTCGAGACGGTTCTCCGTACCCGCGAGCTGGGCGTCGATCCCGGCACCGACCTCTCCGTGTACGACAGCGCCCGGATCACGACGGAGTCGAACCCCGGTGACGCGAACTTCGGCGGCTGGGACTCGCGCGAGACGGACCGTCTGCTCGAGCGCGGCCGGCTCGAGGTGGACCAGGTTCGGAGGCGCGACATCTACGGAGAGCTCCAGCAGCTCATCGCACGGGAGCTGCCGGTGTACCCCCTGTGGTACGAGGTCGGCCACAGTGGGCTTTCGCGGAGGGTGAGGAGCGAGCGGGGGATCGACCTGCGGCGGTTGCGCCACGACTGGGCGATCGATACGTGGCGGCTGGAGGGACGGGGATCGCGGCCGGGAGGATAACGGACCGCTATCGCGCCTTATCCGAGGCTTCCTTGACACCCCTTTTCGTTGCAACCGTATAATGCCGCTCTTGCGGTCCCGCGTGGGAGACGTCTGCCAGTGCGAGCAGATCGTGTCGGGGGCCGCGAGAAGGGCGGAAGGGCGCCAAAGCGGCTGCCCGACGCCGAAGACAGGCAGGAGGAAGGAAGCCGATGAGTCTTCGGACTCGACGAGGGCTGGCGTCGCTGGCCTCGCTCATGTTCGTGGCGTCCGCGTGTGGCGGCGGCACGACGCAAGCACCCGCTGGTGGTGGCGGTG
>JADDQH010000065.1 GCA_016781485.1 Chloroflexota bacterium
GCCCTCGGCGGCTGGACCGTCGCGCTCGTGGTGGCCGCAGTCGCGACCTTCCGGGCCACGTAGAGAAACCTCAACGCCGTTCTCCATCTTCTTGCGGCTCGCGGGGTCGCAGCAGACGAGTGACGTCACAGCAGCCGCACCCGAGGAGTCGCGGGCGACAGGTGGGGCGGCCGCGCGCGCTCCTTCAGCAACTCCGTGAGCGTTACGGGCTCGTAGCCGCGGGACTTGAGCTCCGGGACCAGCGACCGGAGCGCGGCATACGTCCCGGGAGCGTTCGGGCTGCCGTTGAGATGGAAGACGATGATCGAACCGGGGTTCACGCTGGACAGCACGTTGCGCACGATGACGCTGGGCCGGTCCTGGAACGGGTCGCCGGAGATGACATCCCACTGGACGGGCACGTGGCTCTCCTCGCGGACCAGCGCGACATCCGAGTCGCCATGACAGCCGCCGGGGTAGCGGAAGTACATCGTGCTGACGGCGCTCAGACGCCGTATGGACGCTGCCGCGCGGTTGATCTGGCGCCGGCGATCCGTGTCACTCGTGAGCGCGGGCAGGCCATAGCACGGTGATCGGAAGGCTCGATGGTCCCAGGAGTGGTTGGCGATCTCGAGCAGCGGGTCGGCTGCGAACGACCGAACCTCGTCGGGATACGTCTCCGCCCACAGCCCGGTGACGAAGATGGTCGCTCGCGTGCCCGTCTGCCGAAGCAGCGAGATGATCCGACGGTCGTAGTGCACCGCCTCCCCGTCGAGCACGGCTTGCCGCATCCCCGCCGTCATGTCGGCGTCGAACGTGAGAGCGACCCGCATGCTGTCTCGCGGTCCGTGGTCGACCAAGCCGTCAGCGGCGGCGACGGACGAGGCGACGAGCGCGAGGAGGAGTACGGCCGCGAACGCGCTCGAGATCCATGCCTCGAGACGGCCGCGGTCACGGTACCTGCTCCTCCTCGACGCAAGCGGAGGCGGCGGTGGAGCCGCCGGTACGTGTCCAGCGTCACGTCGACGGCGCGGCGATCTCATCTCCGGGGATCGTGGAGAGAGCCCGCTGACCGACCCCGAAGGGTCCTATCTACCGCTCAGGACGTCCTTGACCTTCTCGACGGTCTGGTGCGCCATCGAACCGGCGATCATCGGCTCGTCGGGATCCTCGGTCCCACCCTGCGGAACCTCGAACTGTAGGCGCTCCGCGTAGGGCGAAGACCGGCCCAGCGTGTACCCGGAAAGGTTCTCGGCGTAGGTCTTGCGTGCCTCTTCGAGTGTCGTCGTCCCCGTCACCAGATCGTGCATCAGGTTGAGCGTCAGGACGTTCGCTGCCTCGGAGTCGCAGCGCGCCCCGGCTTCACCCGCGGTACGGTCGATGAGGCAACTGCCGTCGAACGCACCGATCACATCGAAGAGCTCCACCGGCACTCGATAGTCGATGTACTGGGTGAGGAAATCGCTGTGCGGGCTGGGGAAGTTGTGCAGCACCACGTCGCTGGTCAGTTCCGTCCGCTTCCAGGGCCCGTTCCGGTACCAGAAGAGCTTCGTCGGTGTCGCCTCGTTCGGCGCGCCGTACTGCTCGATCATCTTCCGCGCGATCGTCTTCGGCGCCTCCGGCCAGCTCTCGATCAGGCTCTCCACGTTCGCCAGGTCGACCCGGCGGCGGGCGCCGTGTTCGGTCTCGTGCTCGCCGCGCGCGGCGTGCGACATGGCGTCGGTCATCGCGCCGGCGAGGATCCCCACCCGCTCCCTGGTGTCGATGTCCCTGGGCTCTCGATCGCGATCGTTCATCGTCCTTCTCCTGGCCTCCGCGCATGCCGGACCTCGCGGTCCCATCGGGTGATACGCCCGGACGGCGGAAACGGATCGGGCCCAAGCGGCTCGTGCGGCGACGCCAGGTCGAGAGGCGCCGGAAAAAGGAAGAACCCCGGGGGCGGGCCCGGGGTTCGAGGTGCATGCTTTGGTTGCGGGGAAGGGATTCGAACCCTTGACCTTCGGGTTATGAGCCCGACGAGCTGCCGCTGCTCCACCCCGCGAAGGACTCTGATTCTAAGGGAAGAGGCTCGAGGGGTCAAATGACGTCCCCGACATGTAGGTCCATCCCGGCACCGGCCCGCTGTGGGTCCAGGCCTTGATCGCGCTTCGCCATCCCGGATCGATCGCCGCAGTAGCCGGGGTGCCCTGCACCGACGACGTCTATTGGCTCGTTCCCGCCGGCGGACTCACTCGCGGTCGAACGGTCCTCTACTGCGGCGCGATCCGTACCAGCGGGTCCCAGCCACGATCAGGATGACCACGATGATCACGCCGACGAGGAAGAGCGGGTCCGTCATGCTTCCTACACGGTACCCCGGGTAGACGCAAGGCGAGCACGGTCCTCTTCTCGCCACGGTATCCGCGGGCAGGACGGCGGATGGCGCGTCCCACCCCCGTGGTCCTGCCCGCTCGAACTTGACCGACTACCCCCGGCTCTGACGGTGCAGAGGCGGCTGTCGGGGGGGATTCCCGGGATCGGCTCGCGCGGCGAGCGCTTCCCGCCACACCTCCAGCGCGATCGGCCACCACCGGTCGATCACCTCTGCGTCCCCGTACCACGGCCGACCGATATGCCCGTGGCGGACGTCGTCGAACGTGATCTGCCGAGCGCCCTCCAGGTGCGCGGCCGCAGCCGGGACCATCCCGTCTCCGGGTCCCTCGAGGACGAGCGGACTGATGAACGCGGCGTGGAGCCGAGACCTCCACCGCCCACCGACGCGGAAGCGGAACGGGTCCGCTCGGGACGCGACGGTGAGGTAGCCGGTGCGGGGCGCGAAGTAGGCGCCGGGCGTCGCTTCGGCAAGGAACCTCGCAGCGACGTGCCCCGCATGCTCCCACTCCCCCGCTCGGGCGAGCATCCCATGCGGGGACCCGAGCGTCACGAGAGCGCCCACGCCCTCCGCGATGGCAGCGATCCGGCCGCGGAAACGAACGTGCGACATCGCGAGCCGGGCGAGCATGCCGCCTCCGGAATGGCCGATCACGATGATCGGCCGGCCGCCTCCCGCCCGGTAGGTGCGAGCGATCGCCTCACCCGTGAGGCGGAGTAGCGGCCCGAGTCCCACGGCGCCGCCGAGCATCCAGTGCGCAGGCCAGACGGGTGCGACCCGGACTGCAGCCGCGCCGCGTGCAAGCAGGCGACGGCGCATCGGCAGGTAGACCGCCGGCACGGTCATGAACCCGCCGACGATCAGCACCGTCGGACCTTCGACCTGCCCTGCCGCGGCTGCCCCGGCTTGTTGTTCCGCAGGCTCCGCGTCCCTGCCGCTCTCCGTAGTCACTCCTCGATCCCTGCGTCTGCCCTTCCCTCCTCGCGGAGGCTACAGGCAGCGAGGCCGGCGCAATCAGAGCAGGGCTATCCTCGGCATGGAGGTTGTGTTACGGATCCTCGACGAGGCAACGATACGCGTGGGACCCGCCGCAACCGGGTTCGGGCGCGGCCGCGGCCAAACGGTCGCGACGACGCCGTGGCCGTGGCGTTCGCGACGCTCCTGCTCGTGGGTGCGATCGTCGTCGGGGTCGCGACGATCGGTGCGCCGGGTGGACCGGCAGGCACGGGCGGGGAAGCGCCGACCGGGGAGGGTGCGAGGTCCGGCTCGGTCCGGAGCGAGACGTCCAGGTCGACAGCCGACGGCAGGGCGGTCGAGTCGCTCCAGCTCGACGATACGCCAGCGGAGCCGACACCGCCAGGCGGGCGGACCGCGACCGGTGGGGTGCCGGCGGCGCCCGTCGGTCCCGCGAGCCCTCCCCCCCTGCCGACCATCGGAGGTACCGTTCCCGACGCTTCGCCTCCGTCCGCGTTCAGCATCGAGGAACCCGCCGACGGCACCGTATCCACCTCCGACGTGGCGACCGTCTACGGGTCCGCGCCGCCGAACACGACCGTCGTCCGCGACGTGCCACTCTGGTTCGACCAGCACGCGACGGCGAACTCCGAGGGGCTCTGGCTGATGCAGGTCCCGCTCGCGGAAGGCATCAACGAGCTGACGTTCCGCCTGGGTGACGATCGGTCGACCGAGCGGACGATCCGCGTCACGTATGGAGCGACGCCGTGAGTGCGCGCGCCGCGAAGCGGAAGGACGGGGACGCGGCCGCAGGATCGCCGGACCGCCTCGTGAGGGAGAGTGCGGGGCGGTACCGGTCCGTGGATGGACGCTTCACCGCGGAGTCCCAGGGTCCCGCCGCTTGGTTCCTGGTGGACGCAGAGCGCACGAACGAGTTCGGGCTACCGCAGATGACCGGGCCGTACCGGACGCTGGGGGAGGTCCGCGACGCGATGGGTGACGCGCGGTCCGCCGCTCACGCACCTGTCCCGGCTCCGGTGCCGAAGGGACGGGGTCAAGAGGATCGCGCCCGCGACGACCGAAGTCGCCGGGCGGGCCGCCAGCGGGTTGAGGCCGAGATCGCCGGGCCGGTCGACCGGATGCTCGACACGCCGCGTCCGAGCGAGCCGCATACCGCCGCCGGCCCGCCACCCGAGGACGACCGAAGTCGGACGGGCGAAGCGCGACCGGCGACCCAGCCGGCGCGAAACGGACGACGGAAGCGCGTGAGCTGGCTCGAGCGACAGGAGCCCGGGGTCCAGGAGAAGGCGCGCAGGATGATCTTGGCGCTGGAGCGGGTGGGCGTCCCGGACGGTGAGCGGGTCGTGCGGGCGGAGGTCGAAGGCGGCTTTCCTCACCTGGCCGGCAGCCTGCTGGCCCACCGGCTGTCGGGAGATGCGATAGAGGTGTGGCGGACCGACCCGGGCTGGATCGACGAGTGGATGGACTCGCGGGATCGACGGATGCGATCGGACGTCGCTCGGGTGGTACGGGAGATCGTCGACGCCGGCGTCAGCCGTGAGGACGTGGCGCACCTCGCGGAGCTCGTTGCCCTTCAGACCGCCGCGCGGGTGCTGGAGCGGGTCGCCGGCGACGGGTCTGACGAAGCGGACGACGACCTGCCGGGGTGGCGCCTGATCGAAGTCGACCGGGACGGGAAGCCGACGGGCAGGAGATTGCTGCTAACCGAGGACGATCTGCTTCGCGCCGGCTCCTGACCGTCCGCCCGGTGCGAACCTCCCCGCCGTGCCGGCTGAGCGCGTTCCGTTCATGGCGTGCCTCGCGAGATCGCTGACCGACTCGTGCAAAGGGGTCGACGCTCAGGACCGCGGACGCAAGAAGCGGCGCCGTCCGCTTCTCCTATCGGTTAGAGACCAAGCAGCCGACCGGAGCAGCCCGGATCCATGGCGCACACTCCGCGGGTGGAGCTTCACGTCGATCCCGTTCGACGTATGGACCTCGCGGGTCGATCCATCGACAGCTTCGAGCCACGATCCTCGCGGGTCGGGGCCTTGTTGCGCGATCGACTCCAGCTGCCGGGCACGGTCCATGTAGGCTTGAGCGGGGCTCGAGAGTGCGGACCCAGCGTTTGCGTCCTGCCCTCGATGAGCCGATGCCGAAGCGCTTCTTAGCGCCTGACGGGGGTGGTCAAAAGGCCCGACGACCGGCGCCTCGGGGCAGCCGAGATCACGACGTGCACGCACGGCGAGGTGGCGAGCCGCGTGAGATTCGAACGGACGACACGAGGCTTAAAAGTCCGGGCGATAGCGGTCCGTCGGGTCCGTCGATGTCCGTCCTGTGCTCACCAGCGTGTCACTCGTCCCGGTCCGTCCGCCGTTGACCGAGGTCGTCCATCGGGTTGGCCGTCAGCTTCGAAAACCGCCCGCCTGCCGCGCTATCCGCCCGTCCACGAGTCAGTGGCCGACGGGCGACATCGCGATGTGAAGAAGCTCGACGCCGATCGGCCTCCCTGCTTTGTCGACGTCGACGGCGTACTCCTCCTCCCGTCCCTCGAGGATCACGGACTCGGAGACGCCGCCCTCGGGGATATGCGGAACGAACTGGGCGTAGGCCCTGCAGGTCCATCCCGCCCGTGTGCAGGCGGCGAGAAGCGGCGCCAGTTCAGGAGCCTGCTCGTGCGCGAGCGCTACGAGTGTCGAGGGATCGAACTCCGCCCATTTCGCCTCTGTGTCAGCGACGTGTCCGTGTACGGACGAGGGCGCCTCGATCCGAGGGTACGGCGGTCGACGCCCATTCGCGTGATCGGTGGCCATGCTCGCAAGCCTAACGCGGCGCTTACGGGCTCCGGCGCCTCCTCTCGCGTGGCGACCGCGACCGGCACGACAGCGACGACGAGGAACGCGGGCACCGGGAGCGCCGGCGCGAACGCGCCACGGCGCGACGACCGAGTCCTGGTCCTGGTCCTGGAGTCACCACGGAGCTAAAACCGCTCATTGCGTCCGTCCCTGCGGCCGACAAGCTGGCGCCCAGCCCACGACTACGTAAGGGAGCTGCGGACACAGAAGGGTCCGGCGAGAGGGCAGCACGACATGCCGAGGCGGCGAGGTGGGTGACGAATCCGGAACTCGGCAATCATCGATCACTCGCCGTTCTGTAATACGTCAGGGGCTAGCCGCCGGAGCCCCTTGGCCCAACTCGCCACCAGGTACACGACCTGCTTCTGGTCGAGACCACGGTTGCGCGGTGGGGCAGACCACTCGGTAAGTGGGTCGCGGGACGCAAGGAGATCCGAAATCGCCACAGACCGCCCTCCGCCAGCCACACCGTCACTCCTGAACCGGACGTGACACATCACGTTGCGCGCGTCCGGCTGATACTCGATAACGACCTCTCGGCGACCAGCCCGGTAGCTCACGAACGTGCCTTGGAAGTGCAGGTACACCTCTTCCAACCGATAGCCGAGCTCGTTCACGAGAAAACCGAAGCTCTCTGTCGTTGCCTGCACGAACCACCCCACGTGCTTGTCGCGGAGTGCTTCCTCCAAGGCTGGGTGCCACTGTCTCGTCATCACCGCTGCCAGCCCTCGTATGGTGTCCGGACAAATCTCGGTGCTTCCGAGGAATTTTCGGAGTAGTCGACGTTATGTCTGCTTCTTGTCTGACAATTTCCGGGATTTTCTGGAAGTTCTTCACATGTCAGGGAATCGATGCTCGCATCGATGCTGGACCCGCGCGGTACACGTCCGTCCACCGCCGCTCTTCGCCCACGCCCCCTCCCCGCCACACCGGTGCCTCGGCAACACGCCAAACCGCGTACTGACGGTGTACGTCAACGCGTCTAGAGTGCCTCGGGAGTGATCCCCGCTCCCTGCTCCCAAGGTTCCATCACGCCGGTCCCATCACTACACGACGCGAGACGCACCGCCCGAGGATAGCGAGCAAGCGTGTCAAGGCCGCAGACGCCGCGGCGGGAGCTGCGGCGTCAGAGGCGCGGATCGACCGGCTCGCTCTCGAGCGCCAACACCGCGAACGCGCATTCGTGGACGCGGCGCAGCGGCTCCCTCCGGACGAACCGCTCCAGGCCCTCGATGCCGAGCGCGAATTCCCGGAGCGCGAGGGAGCGCTTCGTCGACAACCCGCGCTCTCGCAGCCGCTGCAGGTTCTCGGGGAGCGTGTAGTCCGGCCCGTAGATGATCCGCAGGTACTCCCGCCCGCGGGACTTCAACGCCGGCTGGACGAGCCCCCGGCTTCCGCGCGCCACGAACTCGAACGGCTTCACGACCATGCCCTCGCCGCCGCGCTCGGTCAGCTCTTCCCACCACCGGGTGCCGGCCGCCACGTCCTCGGGATCCGTCACGTCGACGACGCGGTATGGGGTGGCGAGGAGCAGCGCGGGATCCTGCTCACTCAGCCCGCGGAGCGTCTCCATGTGCCACACATGGTCCCGCCCGACGTGCACCTGCCCCTCGGTCGCGAGCACGTGGAACGGGGCGAGCCGGAGGTCCTCGAGCGACTCGACCGGCCAGCAGTAGCGCCGGTACGCGGCCACGTACGCATCCGCCGATGCCTGCCGCGTCCGGGCGGCCTCGAGCAGATCGCCGACGTCGGCCCCACGCGCGGCAGCGGTCTCCAGCGCTGAGACGGTCGCCGGAAGTGACGCCGAGGCGGCGGCGCCGACGGAGGCGTACTGCTGGCGCAGCAGCTCCTGCGCCTTCGCGGACCACGGCATGAGCTCGGCGTCGAGCAGGATCCAGTCGCTCCTGAGCTCCTCCCACAGCGACGCCCCGGTCAGCGCGAGCCGGAGTCGATCGAGGAAGGCCACCTCGAGGAACGGATCCTCGAAGAACCGCCGGCCCGTCCGCGTGTAGACGATCCCGCAGCCCGGTCCGACGATCCCGAACCGCTTTCGCGCCGCATCCTCGTCCCGGGCGACCACGACGAGGGCGCGTGACCCCATGTGCTTCTCCTCGACGACCACCCGGCCGACGCCCGCGTGGCGGTAGTGCGCGAACGCCTCGGTCGGATGCTCCAAGAGCCCCGGCTCTCGACTCGTGTCGGAGGGCGACATCGCCGGCGGCAGGTAGACGAGCCAGCGCGGGTCGACCGCGAACCGGCTCATCGCCTCGAGCGCGGCGGCGGTCTGGTCCTCCCGCACCGTCACCTTGCCGTGGAGGCGCGTCTCGACCAGCCGCTTCCCCACGACGCCGGCGAGATCGAGCAGGTCGTCGTGGCGCTGCTGGGCGGTGAGCGCGGGAGCGGCCGCGCCTTCGGGCAGGAACGGCCGGGCGGGCTCGTACCAGGTCCGGTGCGCAGGCACGGAGAGAAGCTCCCGCTCCGGGTAACGAAGCGCCGCCAGCCGGCCGCCGAAGACGCACCCGGTATCGATGTCGATCGTGTTGTTGAGCCACTCCGGTTCCGGCACCGGCGTGTGTCCGTAGACGACCATCGCGCGCCCCCGGTACTCCGCCGCCCAGTTCAAGCGGACCGGGAGCCCGAACTCGTCGATCTCGCCGGTCGTGTCGCCGTACAGCGCGAAGTCGCGGACGGCCCGCGATCCCCGTCCCTGCATCGACTCCTTGAGGCCGGCGTGGGCGACGACGAGCCGGCCGCGGTCGAGCACGTAGTGGCTGATGAGTCCGTCAAGGAACGGGACGAGCTGGGCCTTGAGGCCGTCGCGGTCGTCCGGTGGCACCCGTTCGATCTCCGCGAGGCTCTCGGCGAGGCCGTGGCTCACCTGGACCTGGCGGCCCTGGAGCGCGCGCTGGAGCTTCTGCTCGTGGTTCCCGGCGACGCACAGCGCCGAGCCCGCCTGCGTCATCCCGTGGACGATCCGGAGCGTGTCGAGGATGCGCGGTCCGCGGTCGACGAGGTCGCCGAGGAAGACGGCCTTCCGTCCCTCCGCGTGGCGGTAGACCGGCCCGGCGTCCAGCCCGTGCCCCTCCCGGCGCTCGACCACCTCGTACCCGAGTCGAGTGAGCAGCTCCTCGAGCTCGTCGGCGCACCCGTGGACGTCGCCGATGATGTCGAACGGCCCGGTCTCGTCGCGCCGGTCGTTCCACAGGCGCTGGCGCTCGATCTCGACCGACTGGACCGCTTCCGGGGTCGAGAGCACGAACACGTACCGGAAGCCCTCGCGCCCGAGGCCCTTGATCGACCGCCGGAGCTGCCGGTGCTGGTTCCGGATGACGTGGGGCCCGAACGCGCGCTCCGGCCGCCCCCGGTTGCGCTCCTCGGCGAGGCGCTCGGGGAGGTCGAACACGATCGCGACCGGGAACACGTGGTACTCGCGGGCCAGCTGGACGAGGGGGCGCCGGCTCTCGGGCTGGACGTTCGTCGCGTCGATGACGGTCAGCAGTCCCCGAGCGAGCCTCTTCGCCGCGACGTAGCGGAGCGCGTCGAACGCGTCGGACGTCGCCGACTGGTCGTTCTCGTCGTTCGAGACGAGGGCGCGGAACGCGTCCGAGGACAGCACCTCGGACGGCTTGAAATGCCGGGCCGCGAACGTCGACTTGCCCGCGCCCGTCGTCCCGACGAGCACGACGAGCGACAGCTGCGGGAACGTAAGCTTCATCGCTCGAACACCGCCATCTGCGTCGGCGGCCCAAGTTCCGGATCCTCCTGGCCGACGGGCAGGAACCGGACGTGGTAGCCGTGCCGCTCGGCGACGCCGGCCGCCCACGCGCGGAACTCGCCCCGCGTCCACTCGAAGCGGTGGTCGGCGTGCCGGTGGCGCCCGGCTGGCAGCGTCTCGAACCGGACGTTGTATTCCGCGTTCGGCGTGGTAAGGACGACGACGCCGGGCGCGGCGTGCTCGAACAGGACGCGCTCGAACGCTGGCAGGCGCTCGGTTTCGAGGTGCTCGACGACCTCGACGACGGCCGCCGCCTCGAACCCGCTCAACCGCTCGTCGCGGTAGGTGAGCGAGCCGTGGATGAGCTCGACGCGGGCACGCCGCCGCTCCGGCATCCGGTCCAGGTGGAGCCGCTCCGCCGCGACCGAGAGCGCGCGGTGCGACACGTCAAGGCCGACGATCCGCTCGAACGACGGGTCGTCCAGGAGCGCGCGGACGAGCCGACCCTCCCCGCAGCCGAGGTCGAGGACACGCTTCGCACCGCTCGCGCGCAGCACGGACAGGACCGCCCCGAGCCGCTGCTCGTTCAGGTTCAGCCGCTCCTCGACGGCCGCCTCCTCGGCGTCGTGGACCGTCTCGGTCAGCTCTGGATCGGGGTCGTCGTCGGCCAGTCGGGCGAGTGCCTCGCGCGTCAGCGGGCGCTGCCGGACGAGGTAGCGCTGGACGATCAGCTCCCGCTCCGGGTGCACCGCGAGCCAGCCGTCGCCGCGCCGGAGCAGCTTCTCGATCTCGGCCTCGCCCACCCAGTAGTGCTTCTCGTCGTCGAGGACCGGGATCAGGACGTACAGATTGGCGAGCAGCTCGCGGAGCGGGCGCGTCGCCTCGAGCGTGACCGAGTGGTATCGGCTGTCGCCCCAGGCGGGGAACGCGGGATCGAGCGGGTGGCGGGTCGCGAATACGACGTAGCCGAGCGGCTCGAAGAGCCGGCGGATGAGCCCCTCCCCGCCGCGCGAGGGGAGCGCCGGGAGGTGGGCGGACAGCGGGATCGGCTTGTCGACGAGCTCGGGCCGCTCGCGGCTGGTGCCAGCCAGGGCCGTCCCGAACGCGTCGGCGATCGCGACGCTCAGGAACGACGAGGCGACGTACGGGCGGTCGTTGACGTAGTCGTGGAGGCTTCGCTCGCCCGGCCCCCGCCGGACGAGCCCGACCGGGTCGACATCCAGGAGGAGGGCGGCGGTGCAGCGCTCCTCTGTCGCCTCGGCGTAGAAGACGTGGGCCCTACCGAAGGCGAGCGAACGCGTATGGACGCGCGCCGGGTTCTTGTAGAGCAGGTACCCGAGATCGGTCGCAGGCCGGTGCGTCGTCGTGATCGTGAGGAGCACCTGGCCCGACCTCGTTCATGCGCATCGCGGACAGAGGATAACGGCGGGGGGCGACGAAGACGAGTCGTTGCGGGGAGCATACGGTCCCGGCGGACCGCTCCTTCAGGTCAGCAGACTCGGGAACAGAGCGGCAGGAGTGCGGCACTACCGGCCTCCCCTGAGATGACCCTCCAAAGAGTCCGTGACGTGCGCCCGCCCCCGGTCCACGCAGAAGCGGGGTCAAGTCCCGCGACCCTGCGTCGACCTAGGCGAGCCCTTCACGAGATACCATCGCGAAGTCTGGTCGCCGCGATCCACACGCACGAGTGTGTCCCCCACTAGGAGCCCGGTCTCTCGCACGCGGCGTTCTGGACACCGACCGTCTCGCGGGGACCCGGGTTACTCCTGCGCAAGGGAAGGCAAGGGGGGGTCGTCTCCCAGCCGCTGGCCGTCACTTGGGCCGTCAAGGCGCTGCCGGACAGCGCTTCCGAGCGAGCTCGCGGGGTTCATCTACGCACGAAGTGATGGCGAGCCGGGTGGGATTCGAACCCACGACACGAGGATTAAAAGTCCCCTGCTCTAACCACTGAGCTACCGGCCCGTCGTTTGCGCCCGCGGCGAGCGTGAATAGAGCGTATTCCTATCGTCGGCCAGTCGTGCTAACCTTGCCACAGCGCTCTTAGACCCGATTTCTTTTCCAAGGGCGCGCCGGTCGTAGAGGATGCCGTGGTCGCCGCTTCCGTCCCCGATTCTAATGTTCCCCTCCTCCAGGACCTGGCGTCCTTCCGGCGGCATCTGCGAGCCGAGAACAAGGCCCCGCTGACCATCGAGACGTACGCCAAGGCGGTGCACGGTCTCGTGGCGTTCCTGACAGCGAACCGGATGCCGACGACGGCCGCCGGACTCCGACGGGAACACGTCGAGGCGTTCCTGGTTCACCTCCAAGAGAGCGGGCACAGGCCGGGAACGGTCGCTCAGCGATTCCGGTCGCTCCAGCAGTTCTTCAAGTGGTTGAAGGAGGAGGGCGAGGTCCGGGAAAGCCCGCTGGCCAATATGAGGCCGCCCGCGGTCCCCGAGGAGCCCCCCACGGTGTTGAGGGACGAGGACGTTCGGGCGCTACTGAAGGCGTGCGAGGGGACCGCGTTCGATGACCGTCGCGACGCCGCCATCGTCCGGCTGCTGTTCGACACCGGGATGCGAAGGGGCGAGGCGGCCGGTCTCCGCGCCCTCGACATCGATTTCGACCATGACGTCGCGCATGTCGTCGGGAAAGGTCGGCGTCCTCGCTCGTGTCCCTTCGGAAGGAAGACGGCGCAGGCTCTGGACCGGTATCTGCGTGCCCGTACCCGCCACCCGCACGCGGCGTCGGAGTGGCTCTGGCTCGGCAAGAAGGGGCGGCTCACCGACACAGGAATCGCGCAGCTTTTGCGGCGACGTGCGGAAGCCGCGGGACTGAAGCGAAACGTCCATCCCCACCTGTTCCGGCACACCTACGCCCACGAGTGGCTTTCCGCTGGCGGCAGCGAAGGGGACTTGATGCGGCTCGCGGGGTGGAAATCGCGTCAGATGCTGTCGAGGTATGGGGCCAGTGCGGCGGACGAGCGAGCTCGGGCCGCGTACCGGAGCCTAAGCCCGGGCGACCGTCTGTGACGTGACCGACTGCACGAGACTGCTCGCGGCCGGAAGGGGCTCGCCCACCGGTCGAGAGCGCGGCGGATTCCCGGGCGTTGTCGGCGCCACACCGCTTGTGGGATAATCGACGCGATGACCGGGAGGACCGGTCAGGCGGGTGGGTGCCAGAAACCAGCACTCCCAGCGGACCGACAGCCGCCCTGGTAGGAGGGTAGAGAGCCGAGGGGTCCGGCCCCGCATAGGAGTCTTCGTTCCCGGCGCGGCAAGGTCCAACCGAGCGGGCACGAACGCACCTCGTGGGAGGTCGTCTCGTGTCTCGCAGCCTCGCCGCCCTTCGTGGCCGTATCGGCGCCTACCGCCTTCACGCCCTCCACGGGAACGACACCGCGCAACAGGCGCGTGCAGCGTTCTTCGCTCGTTTCGAGGCAGAGGTCGACCCTGAGCGGCGCCTCAGCGCCGACGAGCGGCACCGGCGCGCCGTGGCCGCTCGGAAGGCGTACATGGCTCAGCTTGCGTATCGGAGTGCCGCGGCTCGCGCCCGGCCCGGCGCCGAACCCAAGGAGTCGGCCTAGAAGCGGCACCGGCCTCCGATGGCACGCCTCAGCCGTCGCGACGGGTTCGCGTACGGCTCGTCTCCCGCCGCGATGGAATACAACGTCGCCCGGACCGGTGGGGTCCGGGCGCGCTCGGCCGAGGACCGCGACGACGACTCGCCGGACGTCTGGCTTTCCGGACTCGCGCTGCGCGTCCTGGCGGCCCTGCTAGGCCGGTGGGTTGCAGGAGGTGCGTTTGGGTGTCGCCCGGCGCTCGGCGTCCACACCCCCGACTGCCCGCATCGCTCCAACCGCACTCCGTACTCGCTCCGGCAGCTCGCCGAGCTGGTCTTTCGACACACCGGGGGGACGCAGCTGAACCAGGTCGCTCGCGCCCTCGACGAACTCGCAACTGCGACGTTCCGAACCCTGGTGGAAGACCCGGTATCGCGCACGTACCGGCGAGAGACTGTTCATATCCTCAGCTTCCGGGAGCGCGGGGTGGAGGGCGCTGGAGGCCGAGTGGAGGGGACCGGGGTCGTAGCTTGGGACCCTTTCCTTCACGAGAGCCTTCTCACCGGGCACTTTCAGTACCTGCCCCTCGAACTGATACGGGACTTGGACCGGACGTCGGTCATGGTGTGGATACACCTCCTGCTCCGACCCGCGACGGCCCGTCTCCAGATGGTCGGCCAGTACTGCGAGTTCAGCGTCACAGGCGCCCGCCCGACACTTCCTCCGAGCGTGCTCGGCCTCACCGGGAGTAGACGAGACAAGCTGCGGGCCTCGCTGCGGCGCGCCGTCGACCGAGGGAACGAGGTGCAGGACGTGTGGCTCGCCGAGGTGATGGACCGGGCCGAGGGTCGGGGCTTGAAGCTCCGGGTGACGCTCGTCCGGGAGCGGCAGCAGAGGCCGAAGGGCGCGGCGGTACAGGACGCTACCCACGGCACCGCGAGCCGGACAGTGCGGCAGTCGAGGACGCGAATCGAGCACGAAACGCGGCGTCTAGACGAGTCTGGAGACGGTCTTTCAGCCGAGATTCGAGACGCGCACCCGTCTCGCGCCTCTTCGCACGGCGGACGCGAGGATGCCGAGGCCCTACTCGAGTGGGGCTTCAAGACCGTCAGTGCGAAGCAGCTCACGTGTCTGGACGAGTGGGCCGAACGACACGGCGGACCGTCTTGGGCAGCGCGCATCTTCCGGTCCACGCCGCGTGGTGCTGGGCAGGACCCGTTTCGCGCCGCGATGGAAGCAGACGGGCAGCGGGGCAGTCGGACGGGCCGACGCTCGCCGGGGACGTGTGAGGGCGCACTGACACGTGTGGCGGCTCTTCTCCCTACGGTCGCCGGAGGCATGCGGCGCGAGGGGAGCGCGGACGTACCGCGGGCGTCGCGTCGGCCCTAGCCCAAACGCCCCGCCGCGGCGCCGCAACCCCGTCGCCGGCCCCCTGTATTGACGCCTGCGTCGGGTGCCCAATTAGAGGGGAGTTTCCCGTCTAACCGTGGTGCTTTGCACCAAGCGCGATGGTCTGGAGTGCCCTTTCCTTCGCTCAACTGCAGCCCGTCCGCGTGTGTTTGCCGCATTTGCCATGTCGGTCCTTCTCGCGGACGGCATACTCGCCGTTCAGCCACCTCGCTCTGGGGCCGTCTTGGCGGACGACTGGATGTCGTTGCGCGAGGCGGCGGTTCGCTCGGGCCTCAGCGCATCGCACCTTCGCCTCCTGGCGCGACTCGGTCGCATCCGCGCTCAGAAGCTCGGGCGGGACTGGTTCACAACCGAGGCCGCCGTCGACGCGTATCTGGCCGACCAGGCGCTGCGGAAGAAAGACCCGTACAAGCGCCGACGGGGTGGACGCGAGGAGTAATCGGTAGCGATTAAACTTCTCGGTGGGTGCAGTCAGGCTCGCGGAGGGATGACTCGTGACCGCGCGCATGGAGCGGCAGAACGGCCCGGCCGCGTTCCTCGCCGCGACCGGCGCACTCGGCGCGCTCATCGGAAGTTCCGTAGAACTCTCGGCCCTGTCTCGCTTCGAGGTCGTGGGGCTCGCCCCTACGGTCGTCGTAGCGACCGTCTTCGTCATCGTCACCGCGGTCGCCCTAGCGCTCGGCGCC
>JADDQH010000066.1 GCA_016781485.1 Chloroflexota bacterium
CCGCGGATCTCCGCGTAGGGACGCGCGCCCCGCCGTTCCGCCGCCTCCGCCTCCTCGAGCACGAGGAGCGCGGCGCCCTCGCCCATGACGAAGCCGTCGCGCTCCGCGTCGAAGGGACGTGCCGCATGCTCCGGGTCGTCGTTGTGCCCGGCGCCGAGCGCCCGGATGATGTCGAAGGCACCGAACGCCAGCGGGCTGAGCGGCACCTCGACCCCTCACGCGAGCGCCGCGTCGGCGCCGCCGGATCGGATGAGGTGGAAGGCCTCGCCGAGCGCCACCGCCCCCGCCGCACAGCTGTTCGCCGTGGAGAGGATCGGGCCGTGGAGCCCGAGCGCGATCCCGACGTTGGCGGGCGCCGCTCCGCCGAACACGGCGAGGGCGAGGTTCGGTGCGACCGCGCGGATCCCGCGCTCCATGTACCGCTCGTGCTCCTGCTCCGCGTGCGCGATGCCGCCCAGCGCGGACCCGACGTAGACGGCGAAGCGATCGCGGCGCGGGGCGTGCCGGGCGTCCAGGTCGAGCCCGGCGTCCTGGAGCGCGAGCTGCCCCGCCGCCAGCCCGAAGTGGCTGAACCGGTCGGTCTGGCGCGCCTGCTTGGGGGACATGAAGTCGGTCGGCTCGAAGTCGCCGATCTGCGCGGCGACCTGGGAGCGGAACGGGGACGGGTCGAAACGGTCGATGCGCCGGACCGGGGACCGGGCGGCGCGGAGGCCACACCAGAAGCGCTCGAGACCGATCCCCACCGGCGTGATGAGGCCCAACCCGGTCACCCAGACGCGGCGGGGAGCGCTGCCGATCACTGCGTCGACCCGACCCGGGATCCGCGACTCCTGCCCCTAGTAGAGGCCGGCGGTGCCGGCCGACAGGGCGCCGTAGACGAGCGCGAACACGACGCCGTACGCGAGGTGGTCGACCAGGAACGCGGGGGCGTCCGGCATCCCGAACTTGAGGGCGAACGCCCCCGGGTCCGGTTCTCGTTCCGGGATCTCGGGGTGCATCACGTCGAGCATTCCCATGAACATCCCGGCGACCGCCCAGTGGATCAGACCTCCGATGAGCCCCCACAGCCAGAGCTGGTCTCGCACCCCGAGGATCGAGAAGCCGACCGCATAGAGGACACCGACGACGCCGCTCAGGACGAGGTGCATAACGAGCCCCAGGAGCCAACCGGACGTCCCGTACATCCGGAACATCGCCCCCCAAGTCCGGTGCATGTCCATCTGCAGCCCGACGTTGGCGAGCTTCACCATGACGAGCATCGCCGTCATCACCACGCCGCCGGCGACGCCGGCCGCGAACGCTGGCCCGAACAGGACTGGCATCCCTACCTCCTCTCGCTGCTCAAACCTGGGGCGTCAGCTGTCGGTCCATCTGCTGCCGCCAACGCGCACCCCGTCCGTGCTCGGGGTCACATCGATTTCCGACGCCGTCGGCGCTGCGATCGGACGACGGGGACCGACGGCGGTGCCGGGGACAAGGGGGCGAGGTCGTGGTCCGCGATCTGCGATCAGCTGGCGGTACACCGTTTCGTACTCGTCTGCCATCCTCGTAGCGGAGAACCGACTGAGTGCGCGCCGACGGATGAGTGCCCGGTCGAGTCCCGGCACGAGCTCGACCGCCAGTTCCGCCTCGGTAAGGTCGTCGACCAGGAAGCCGTCTACGCCATGCTCGACGAGTTCGGGCAGCGCTCCGGCGCGTCGTGCGATGACGGGAGTGCCGGTGGCGAGCGACTCGATCGCCACGAGGCCGAACGGTTCCGGCCAGGCGCCGAGCGCCAGCGTCGCCAACGCCCCTGCGTAGAGAACGTCCCGCTCCGGTTCCTCGAGTTCACCCAGGAACTCGACCTGGTCGCGCTCGAGCGCCGGCCGGAGGACTCGATCGAAGTATTCGTGCTCGGAACGTTCGCGAACCTTCGCGGCGATCCGGACCTTCCGGCCGGTCCGCTGGGCGAGTTCCACCCCCTCCGCGATCCCCTTCTCGGGCGACATCCGCCCGACGAGTGCCAGGGAGTCACCGGGTCCCGGAGCATGAGGAGCACGGTGGAGCGCGAGCCCGTGGTGGATCACCGCCCTCCAGTCCGACCTCGGCGACCAACGACGCTGGCTCTCGCTGATGGCCACCAGCGGGATGTCGGGGAACTCGGCGAGGAGCTCGGGCATCCCCGAGTGGTCGAGTCGGCCGTGCAGCGTCGTGAGGACCGGCGTCGGACAATGCCGCGCGAACAGAAAGCCCGCGGCGTCCACGTGCGAGTGGATCACGTCGAACCGGTGATGCTCCCGCCACACCTTTCCGAGTGACGAGGCGACGAACGGGGCGATGTCGCCCTGATGCCCGTGTGCCCACAACGCTGCTTCGACCGTCGGCACCAGTTCGCACGCGACGCGTGAGTCCCCGGACGCGAAGAGCGTCACGAGATGGCCTCGGCGGTGGAGCTCGTCGGCCAGTGCCGCGACGACGCGTTCACTCCCGCCGTAACGCCGCGGCGGGACCGTTTCCACGGGCGGAGCTACGAGCGCGATCCGGAGGGATCGGCCTCCCGCGGAGCGAGGCGCCCGCCCTGCGTCATCAGGGGGCATCACGACGGAAGCGTCCTAGCTGCCGACGCCACCAGTGCGCTCAGGATCGGTCACCGTCCGAGCTGTTCGGCCATCGCGCCCACCATCCGCCGCATGAGGGGCTGATCGCGATCGGCGGTCCCGCCGTCGGGCACCTCGAACTGGAGTCCCTGCGTGTACGGGTGCGAGTCGCCCATCATGAAAGCGGTGGCGGTTTCCGCGTAGAAGCGCCTCGCGTCGTCGACGCTCCGCTTCCCGATCGAGACGTCGTGTGCGAGGTTCAGGGCGAGGAAGTTCATCTCCTCCATATCGCAGCGCGCCGAGATCTCCCCTTTCGTGCGCTCGGCGATCACGCTGCCGTCATACGCGCCGAGGTCGCTCAACCTCTCGATGGGGACCCGGTAGTCGATGAACTGTTCGAGCAAGTCCGTGTGCGGCTTGGGGAAGTCGTGTGGGACCTCGTCCCTGTAGACGATCGTCCGCTTCCAGGGGCTGTTGTGGTGCCAGACGAGGCGGCTTTCGGTCGCCTCGTTCGGGGGCCCGTACTTCTCGATCGTCGTCCGCGCCACCTTCTTCGGCGTGTCCGGCCATCCCGCGAGGATCGCCTCGAGCGTCGTCTGGTCGACGGTGGACCGCGTCCCCTGCTCGCCGCCGCCGTCGCTGATCTCCATCCCGATCGCGTGCGCGGTCGAGCCGACGGCGTGTTTCATCCGGCTCTCGCTCATCTCCGGCACCTCCTCGCGTCATTGCCACGGCGATCCTTCTCCGGGCCACGTCAAGGGCTGAGTGGACCACCGACGGTACGGGCCGTCGTCTGTGAGGGATGACACGAATCGCCACGGGGGCGGCCGCGTTTCGTCGCGCACGACACGTGGCCGCCCGACGTCTGTGCGATGCTGGCTCGATGAGCGAGGAACGGCGCGCGACCGCCGGCGGAACGGCACGGCTCGAGAAGGTCCGTCTCCTTCGAGAACTCGACCTATTCGAGGGGCTGAGCGAAGAGGAGGTCGAATCGATCGCAGAGGTCGCGACGTTGGGGCGTCGGGCGCCGGGGGAAGAGATCATGACGCCGAACGACCCGCCGCAACGGGTCCATATCGTGAAGCGCGGCAGCGTCCGGCTCTACAGACTGACTCCCGACGGAAGGCAGTTGACGATCGGGATCTACGAGAAGGGCGCGATCCTCGGCGACATGCACATCCTCGGCCAGAAGCGACTGCGAGAGGCCTACGCGGAGGCGATCGACGAGGTGACGATCTGCACCGTCACCCCCGACGAGTTATCCGAGTTCGTCACACGCTACCCGCGCGTCGGAATCAACATCATCGGGCACCTTGCGGGGCGCCTCGACGACGCCGAGCGGGAGCTGGCGGTGATGGCGTACCAGAGCGTCCGCCAGCGTCTCGCCGCGAAGCTCATCGAGCTCGCGGAGCGTTTCGGAACGGATACCCCTGAGGGGACACTGGTCGAGGCGCGCCTCACCCAGCAGCAGCTCGCGGAGATGATCGGCAGCACGCGCGAGACGCTTGCGCACACCTTGAGCGAGTTCCGGAAGCGCCGGTTGATCGATACGGCGCATCGGCGTTTCCTTATCCGTGATCGTCGCGCGCTTGCCGCGGTCGCCGCTGGTCTGCGTGAACGGGACACCATGGTTCACGAGGCGGACCCGAAGAACGGCGCATGAACCGCGAACATCTCGCCGAGGTCGAAGTCACTCGGCTCGTCATGGCCGCACGCCGAACCTCGACCTCGGCCGCGCTCGCGAGGTGCGTGAGCACGCCGGCGAGGATCGATCAGGTTCCTCGCCAAGCTTCTTGAGTGTCACCGTCAACGCCGGGAGTCGTCGTAGCGGACCCGCTCGAGGAGCGCGACGTCACGCGCGCCCTCGATGAAGCTGCCCATTTCCGACAGCCGAAAAATCAGCATGCTGACCTTGGTCGAGCGCCCAGCGGTAGTCAGCGGCGTCGCCAGCGGGTTCCTCGAGCTGCTGCAGCTCGCCCGTCCCGGTGATGTACCCACGGCCAACGATCGCGCGGAGTCGGGCGAACGTCACCGGCCTCAGCCCGAGTGCCAAGGGCACGACCCACTGCTCGAGTTGGAAGATTCGGAGGTCGGTCGAGCCGAGGGCGTCCCATAGGCCCCGCTCCGCTGGCGACCGTCGGGACCCGTGGCGCCAGGCGGGATACAGCGGGGTCGCGCGCGACGGAGTCCCCACTCGAGCGCGCCAAGTATGGAAACGCCGGCGGCGTCAAGATCGTCCCGCCGGGAACTCGACTCGCCTTCGAGCAGATGGCGCTCGACGTCCGGCGCATCTATGACCGAGGCGACGCGGATGCCAACCCGGCCGGCAGACGTACCTCCGCAAGTGCTCGGACAAGGTGCTCCCACCCGCACTGCACGTTTGCCAACGAGCAGCGCGCGTCGCACTTATCGCTCGCATCGCTCTTTCCACTCGATCCACCGTGCGAGTCGACCGCTTACCAGTCGATTCGAGGCACGAGGCGCCGCTCACGACGCCCGAACTGTCTTTCGCCTCTCCTTCGGCAGCGTCGCGTCTCCCTCACTTACTCGAAGCCGGAGTCCCGTTTCGAGCGCGCGAAGATTACGTTCATCGACTCGTTCGGATGCCACTCCCCCGACCCGGCGTCCCAGTCGTACCCCGCATCCTTGAGCATGTAACGCTCCTCGCCGTCGAAGCCGCCTGACCGAATGAAGTCCATCAGCGACTGCTCCAGCAAGACTTGGGGCGCCTGGTCGACAACCTTCTGGGCGCCGGCGAATCGCGCGCGGAGCCCCTCGTCTGTCCACGCCTCCGCGTCCGCCTCCTCGCCTTCGCTGCCGTCGAAGTAGAACGACAACGCACCGATCTCCAGCTTGAACGCGACCTGTGCGCGGCGGTACTCATTCGTCTTGACGCGCCGGGCGACGGCGATGAGCGCCTTCCGGAACCCCGCGTACGCGTCCTTCGCCAGCTCTTCTGCGAACGTCTTGACGAAGGCGCCGCCGGCAATCCCTAGCGCAGCTGCGACCACCAGTGCGACCTCGATACCGTCGCCCATCGGCCCGCTCCACGAGGAGCGGTCCGCCCGCACTCGATGTGCGCGTTCTCCGAGCCGATCGAGCAGCTCGCTCAGGTCCGAGTACGTCAGGTCCTCGGCGAACTCGACCTCGACTGCCGCCTCGTAGTCCATCTGCCAGGGATCCATAACTACATCCTCGCACCGCGCATGCGGCGCCTAAGGGGCTACCTGCTCCGCTGACCGGCGCTGCTACAGAACCGGGCGGTGATCGCCTTCGCGCTGCGGCGCTCGGCCCTCCCCGGGAAGTCGCAAGCACTTCTGATGAAGCGGCGGTTATGCAACAGGCGGCGGAAGGCGCCGGTCAAGCCATGCACGTCCAGCCAGCGCAAATGCGACTGCGACACAAGTCCGCAGGCCGATCGGCGTACCGGTATACCTAGCTCGCGCCGTCAGGTCTGTTCGGGTCGCCTCTGCGCACCTTGTCGCACGCTTACCGCACGCGTCGCACCGCCACTGCTCGAAGCGGCGGTGCTGTGCGGCTTCCCATTGCACTCCGTCCAGCTTGCGCTGTTCGGTCCTCTCCCGCTCAGCGCGCGCGGCTCGGCGATCCGCAGCGATGCGGTCCTCTTGGTAGTGCTGCTTCGGAGTGATCGCTTCCAGTCGTCGCTCACTCTCCCCCGTCAATCGCACGTCCGTCGATGTACGCCGCCAGCAGGCGCGCGGCCTCCTCGCTTACGTGCTCGACTTCGAGGGAATGGATCCCGGCCTTGATCACAAGTTTGCCTCCAGTGCTGATGACGCGACCACCTGGTTCGAGTACGTGTCCCCCCGAGTGGTGGGATTTGAGCAAGGCGCCTGACGTGCGCTGACGACAGGCAGCGTCAGGGCCACCGGTGTGATTCTCAGCGTGTTCCTTCCCGGGATCACGAGGAGATACCGAGGGCCCTCTCACAGTCTGCCCTGTCCGAGCTGCTTGACGCCATCCGCGCCGGCGGCGGCGAGGACATCGTGCGCGAGGCGATGGCACTCGTCCTTCAGGAACTCATCGAGCTGGAGGCGAGCCAGGCGATCGGCGCGGCGCGCTACGAACGGACCGACAGCCGCGTCACCCAGCGCAACGGGAGCCGCGCCAGGCTGCTCTCGACCAAGGCGGGCGACGTGGAGCTGCGCATCCCGAAGCTGCGCTCGGGCTCCTTCCTCCCCTCGCTGCTGGAACCCCGGCGACGCATCGACCGGGCGCTGTGGGCGGTCGTCATGGAGGCCTACGTCCACGGCGTCTCGACGCGCAAGGTCGACGACCTGGTCGCCGCGCTGGGCATCGAGGCGGGGGTCTCCAAGAGCGAGGTGAGCCGCATCTGCGGCGAGCTCGATCAGGTCGTCGCGGAGTTCCGGGACCGCCCCCTCGGTCACCACGCGCTTCCCCTACCTGTTCCTCGACGCGGCCTACGTCAAGGCGCACCACGGCGCGCGCGTGGTGGCCAAGGCGATCGTCGTCCACGGGCGTCACCGAGCGGGGTGACCGGGAGGTCCTCGGGCTCGCCGTCGGCGACTCCGAGGAGGGCGCCTTCTGGACGGCCTTCCTGCGCTCGCTCCGGGCGCGCGGCCTGTCCGGCGTCCAGCTCGTCGTCTCCGAGAGCCACGAGGGACTCAAGGGCGCCATCGGCGCCGTGCTGCTGGGAGCCGCCTGGCAGCGCTGCCGCGTCCACTTCCTGCGCAACGTCCTCGGCCGTGTGCCCAAGGGCTCCGCCGAGATGGTGGCGGCCGCCATCCGGACCGTGTTCGCGCAGCCCGACGGGGTCGCCGTCCGGGAGCAGCTGGAGGTCATCGCGGAGCGCCTCGAGCCGCGCTTCCCGGCCGTCGCCGTGATGCTCCGGGACGCCCGCGAGGAGCTGACGGCCTTCACCCCCTTCCCGGTCGCCCACTGGCGCAAGATCTGGTCCACGAACCCGCTGGAGCGGGTGAACAAGGAGATCAAGCGGCGCACCGACGTGGTGGGCATCTTCCCCAACGAGGCGGCCGTGCTGCGGCTCGCCGGCGCCGTCCTGCTCGAGGTCCACGACGAGTGGGCGGTCGCCGACCGGCGCTACCTCGCCGAGGGCTCGATGGCCAAGCTCTTGACGCACGGCGATGATGGTCCGAAGGAGGTGGAGCGAGCCAAGAGCGTGCTGCTGGCGTCCTAGCCGACGCCACCCTGACCGTCGCTGAGGATCACGACGGACCGCTCATTTCCACCACTCGAGGGGCGCGGCCCGTTGTCGGCGGTGACGGGTGGTGTTAGCCCTGTTTCCCGGCAGTCGCCCCAGTAGACGCCGAACGTTGAGGCCACCTCGTACTCGCGGTACCTCTCCAGGAGCGTCCAACCGGCGGCTAGCGCGACGGCTGCGATAGCGACTGCCACAAACAGCCGATAGCGCACGAAGACGGCCTCTGCGCGCCACACACGTCGCTCTCCTCGTTGGTCGTCCCTTCCGGCATCCACACGAACACCCATAGCCCGAGGACAGCCTCTCCTTGACGCACGTTACCCGACCGGGAACCGTCGAGTAAGCGGCGCGTAAGGGGCAAGGAGTACAACAGGCGCGGCCGCGCTCCGCGCTGCCGACGGGGATGGTTCGTGGACGGCGGGAGAGAGTGGCGGTCGCTAAGTAGGGCGGCGTTACGGTCCGCGTCCGCTACCGCTTACCGAGACTGGGGAGACCCCCGCGGACGGATTTCCGCGCCGTCGGCATCGGCCGAGCGGGTGCGACAGGATCAAGGCCGGAGACGCGCTGGCTCGCCGCGATAAGCAAACGCCGGACTGCGTCGACCTGCTCAGACGGCGGAAGCCGAGACGCAGCGACCAGACGGATTCGCAACGCCGCGAGCGCCGCTTGCGTGTGCTCGTGGTCCGACCGCCGTCGCTTGCCCGGCCGGGACGTCGGTCCCCGGGCGACGACAGCCGCCAGTCGCCCCGGCGGAAGCGGCACTAGCAGCATCAGATCGAACCGCCTCGTCGTTGAGGAGACGACGTACGCTCCTTGGCGCGACCTGCGCACCGCCAGCGGGCCGGCCTGTAGCTCATCGAGCGGGCTCGCATCGATTACCGCGTCAGCGCGCACGCTCGAATCTCCTCTCACCCTACTTACGGCGCTAGTCTGCCCGGTCGTCCGTTGGAAAGGAACGGGGCCCTGTGCACGCTGGGCTGGACGGACTAACCCCAGACAACGGTTGGCTAAGCCGTGACGAAGGCGATATCTGTACTGTCTGCACCGGCCGCGCTCCCACTGCCCGCGGGACTGGGTGCTGAAGACCTAGGGCGACGGCGCCCGTGAGACCGGTCAGGCGTGTGCGGCCCCCTATTCCGTTCCCCCCGACCGCTAGCCCTGCCGAAACCGCCGCTCGTACGCTGCGGCGAGCTCCTTCACAAAGTTCTCGTACCGCACCGGCGAGTCAGCGGCGGGCCACGAGGGGCTGAGATCAAGCGTCTCACAGTCGAAGACCAGGAGCGCAAACCCTTCGAACAGCTGAGCCGCATCTGCCGGCGACCGCCGCTCCGCAAGGCCTTCGGCCGTCCTCACCCACCGATTGAGCTGGACATCCGTGGCATCACCGGGGACGGCCAACACTCCGCCCATGACCGCATACGGGAACTTCAGGTGGAAGTTAACGCTGGTAGCGATGAAATCTCCGATCCGGTTCGGAAAGTTCTTCCCGGCGTTCTCACGCGTGTTGAGCCCTTTCACATCAAGTCCGAGGGCAAGACCCTGTTGCGGAGACGACAGCACGATGTCTAGCTGCTGGGGCTTGATGCCGCCAGCCATCCGTATCTCCCCCACCCAAATCTCGGAGAGGGAGGGGTGCCGCACGCTCGACTGCGCCTTAGCTTTGGAACCGCCGACCTGTTTTGCACGCGATTTGATCTCGGCTTGCGACTCCTTCCGGTAAGTCGCGACGCCGAGAAGCTTCGCGAGGTCATCGGCTACGAACAGCGCCAGCGCCTCAGATAGGTCCGTCGAAACGCCACGCGGCAGCTTGCGCGCGTACTCGGTGACAGAGCCACAGAGACTGCCGAGATACGCGCGCAGGAGTTCGTCCCTCTGGTACGTCTCCTCGAGCGCCAGCTGCTGGCCCTCGGCTGTGATAGCGGTCGCCGTGACAGTGCCATCACGTCTACGGTCGCGACCGGCCACGAAGCGCCCTCCGACTCCGCATCACCTCCCACCCCGCTCTGAGAGCCCGGCGATCCTCCGCCGAGAGCCCGAGTCCCTTGCCAAGGAGAATCGGATCAACGAGGTCGAGCGCCGCTTCAACCTGGTTCTGTCGAACCGCACTGTCGACGAGGCCGGCTCGTTCCGCGAGTTCGCGCCACACGGGTTCCGCGACGCCCAGCGGGAGAAGCAGTCGCTCAGCCTCCTTCGTCTCCAGCTTGAGCACGCCACCGCCGTAGGTCCGGCCCTCGATTTCCGCGGAAAGGAGGGTGAGCGAGTTGTAGAAGCCGGCGGCGACCGCGTTCGACGCCGGCACGGGCCGCGTGGCGCGGACCTGATGAACGAGATTTGTGCTGCTGGCGCGCGCCTCGTTTGCCGCGAAGCGCGGTGCTCGGTGCGCCATGTAGGAAAGCAGGAAGTCCGGAGGATCGAAACGGCGGAGGCGCCACCACTTCTCTCCGCGGACCCTGCACTTGTACGCGCGGTTCGCGCCGATCGCCTCCCCGTGCTCCACGTACCGGCGGACGTCGTCCGTAAGCTCCTCGGCCGTGAACAGCCACGCCGGTTCGCCGCCTTCCACCGCCGCTAACCAGTCCGCCTCGCGATACACCGTGCCCGTCAGCTGCGTCGGCCGGGGGACTGCACGCTCCGTCACTTGTTCGAGCCCGAACTTCGCGCGCGTGTCGCGGTCCACGACGAAATACGCGTTTGCGCCGGTCACCACGCCGATGTCCACAGCCATCGCCTCGCCCAGACGTGTGACCCCTGGCAGCGGCGCCGCGGCGTCATACGCGACCACTGCCTCTGTGGGCACCAGCAAACGGCTCCACTTCCCAGGCCGAGTCTGAGCGGACGGAGCCGCCAGCTTCAGCCCGGTGATCCCGCTCGCATTCCGTAGTTGCGTGACGGCGACAGCGCCGGGACCGCGGCCGGACGCGAGCAGCAGGACGGCGTCGACGAGCGCGCCGGGGAAGACCCGTTCCTTGAAGGTGATGACGTGGACTGTCCCGAACCGCGCCGTCAGGAAATCGCGGATGGGCTCTGCGTAGTCGGTCGTCAGTAGTTCAGCCGGTAGCACGAACCCGAGCCGGCCTTCGGGCTTCAAGAACGACGACGCGTGAACTACGAAGGCCGCCCAGGACGAAGCGAGACCCGAGATCGCGACGCCCGCGGCTTTGGCCAAGGCCTGCGACTGCTCACGCGTGTCCCCCTCGAATAGGTGGTACCTGATCCACGGTGGATTCCCAACAGCCGCATCAAACCGCTCGTGCTCGGGTGGTACGGACTGCCGGAAGAAGTCGCCGACGCTGACACGTGACGGAGAGCGCAACTCTTCGGCCAACGCCGCGGCAGCCGAGTGCGCAGCGGTCGCGTCCAAGTCGAACGCCGTCAGTTGGGCGGCCGCGGCGCTAGGGGGCGTACCGAGTGCACGGAGCCGACGGGCAGCGGCGAGTAGGAAGACGGCGTCGCCGCACGCGGGTTCGAGCACGCGGTCGCGCGGCGTCTCGATGGCCCACGATGCGAGGAAGTCGGCGAGGAGAGGTGGGGTGTAGTACGCGCCGAGGAGCTTCTGCTCGGTGGGCTGGAGGACGGCCGCCATACCCCTCACTGTCTCGACTAGCTGCGTCGCCTAGTCTGTCACAGCGCGACCGCACCTTGTGGCAGCGATAGAAGTGAGTTGCCCCCCGCGACGGATTCCGAGTCGTCGGTCACCGACGGGACAGCGTCGCAAACAGATCGGTCAGCACGTCAGCAGCGGTCGGCCACAGTGCCTGCGCCGCGAGGACGGCCGTTAGGACGACGCCCGCCGCGGTCAACCTGTTCATCGCCCGTGTCGATCGTTCCGTCGCCGCCTGCCCTCGCTCGATCGTCGTGATCAGCCTCTCGAGGTTCCGGTCCGATGCCTGCCCGAGCTCGGCGAGGAGTTTGATCTGCACGCCGCTCTCCTCGAGGACTGCCGCCACGCGCGAAACCTCGTCTCGGACCTCCCGCGTCGCGCGGGCCTCCGGCGTGTTCTCGCGGGCGCTTGCCAACGTCTCGACCATCTCGGGCGTGATTGGGTTCACGTACGACGGGATCCGCGGCATCCGGGAGATCCCGGAGAACCCGCCGAGCTTGCCCATGCGGTCGATCGACGCCTGCGCCTCGCGGCCGATCCGCGCGAGCGCGTCCCGCGCGACCTCCCGTGCCTCCTCGGTGAACGCCTCGCCCTCGGACGGCTCACGCGGCGTCCCTTGGGGTCGGTCGCCCTCACTCACAGCGGATAACTCCCCCTCTTTCGCTCGCCGCTCCATGAGGAGCGCCACAGCGCACCGAGCGACGTGGTCCGAAGCCATCCGCTCTATCCACTGAGCTACGGACGCGCGCTTCACGCTCGCTTGGAGCGATCGTCGGTGAGGCTATCGCACCGCGCTCTAGATCGGGGTCGTCGGGACTGTTCCAGATCCCGCCGTAAGCCGTCCGGGCACCATGCTCACCCTCGCCGAAGTCCGAATCGTTACACCCGGCGACCGCAGCGTCAACGCGCCTCCTTCTCGCCGCACACCCGTGGCCGGCAACCTCCCCCACGACGCGCCGGTCCTACCTCACTCCCTCGCCTCTCAAGGGCGCAAGCGGTAGAACCGGAAGAAGTCGTTCTCGATCGGCAGGATCTCGACAGACCCGAACCCAGCCTCAGCTGCATACGCGCGGAGCGTCTCTGACCGCATCACGGTTCCCGTCGCGACGCTCGGCTCCCGAGAACGGCCGTCGGGCAGGCACACGAGCGTGCTCCACCCGTACATGAAGCGCTCGACACCGTCACCGGGCGCCGCGAATCGATCCGCGACGCGCTCGTCGACCACGAGCAGTGAGCCACCCGGCGCGAGCGACTCTCGAATGGCGTGCAGGACCGGGACGGGCTGCGACATGTCGTGCACGGCTTCGAAGATCGTGACCAGGTCGAACGGTCCGTGAAGCGCAGCGCCATCCCCCGTCTCGAACATCACCCGGTCGGTCAAGCCGGCCGCCTCCGCTCGTTGGCCGGCAGCGTCGATCGAGGGAGCGTCGAGATCGATGCCGACCACAGATACCTTCGGGTATGCGCGCGCGATCGCGAGCGTCGACCAGCCCTCACCGCAGGCGACGTCGGCCACGCGGGCGGGAGGGTCAGCGTGCAATCGCTCGTGGACGTCCGGGACGGATGGCAGCCAGCTGGAACCGAGCAGGTTCCCGAAGGCGGGTCGGTTGAAGTCGCCCTGTCCCTCGCGCATGTCGGGGCCGTACTCCTGCCACCCATGCCCCGCCCCCGTCCGGTACGCGTTCACGAGCGCGGGAAGTTGTGCGACGGCCGCGACGACCATGCGCGCGAGTGGCGCGACGTGGTCGAGGCTGTCGCGCTCGAGGAGCACGGGACGGTGCTCTTCCGGGAGGCGGTAGCGGCGGGTCATCCCGTCGCCTCCACTGGTCGGCTCCGCCGTCAGGACACCGTTCACCGCCTGCTGCTCCAGCCACTCACGGGCATAGCGCTCGTCGGTGCCTGTGGCTGCAGCGAGCTCGGCGGCCGTGAGCGAGGTCGCGGCCGACAGCGCGCGGTAGTAGCTCAGCCGGTCGCCGAGGTACGTCCCGGCCAACAGGAAGGCTCCGAGGCTCGCGTTGAACAACCGCTCCGCCAATGCCTCGCCCGCCTGGCTCGTCTGATCGTCCGCCATCCGATCCCTCCTGTCCGACCTGCCTCCGGTCCCGTTGTCCGCGCCGCGTGATCTGTCAGCTCCGAACTCGGGATGCTCGTCTCCGAGCACTACCGGAAGCTAGGGGACGACGAGAGGCCGCACATCAGGCAAATGACGTATGCCTCTGGCTGACGCCGAGCCAGTTCGCTGGCCGGCGAAAGGCGGTGACACGGACCGCCGCCACTGCCTCCGGTCGCCCGATGTCAGGCCGGTGCGGCGATGTCCCGCCGGGGGAAGACCACGAGCGCGTAGGCGATCGCCGCGGCGGTCGTGCCTCCGAGGACGAGGACGTTCAGCAGCGGTAGACGGCCGGTGAGGACCTCGTTGGGCTGGAGGTAGTGGAACAGCGAGTACGGCTGGAGGCCTTTTGCGTCGGGCCACAACGACCCGAGGACCTCGAGGAAGTACGAGACGATGGTGATCGCGAGAGTGACCCCGATGGCGGGCGTCAGTCGGTCGAACGAGACCGAGGCAGCCATCCCGATCGCCGCCAATGACGCGAACAGCAGCCAGCCGTTCAACCACAGGAGCGGCACGGTGCTCAGCCGGAGCTCACCCATCACGTCCCACGCGGCGGCGGCGACGAGCGCCCCTGCGATCATCGCACCGACCGCGAGTGCGACGAACAGGAACGTCGCGAAGAGGAGCGTGGCGTAGACCGTGCGGCGTGACAGCGGGCGCGCAAGGAGGACCTCGAGCGTTCCTCGCTGGCGCTCACCCGCCACGGCAGCAGACGCGAAGCCGACCGCGAACACACACACGAGCGCGACCGCGATCGGATGGATGAACCCGAGTGCGATCGACCCGGGCAGGCTGAACAGGTCCCCTCCCCCGAACCTCGAGAACTGCCGGAACATCGGGTTGCCCGCCACGACCCGCCTGACCTCCTGGCCGAAGGTCGCGTAGATGACCGGCATCAGGAACCCCCACACCGCGAGCGCGAGGGCGACCGCGAGCAGTTTGATGCGCTGCGCCCGCCACGTCCGTGCGAGGAGCGTCGTGTTCATCACACCGAGACCGGCGTCCGAAGTCGAACCGTTTCGGGCGTCTCCTCGTCCTCGTAGAACTCCAGGAACGCTTCCTCGAGATGGGCCGGCTCGATCGTCAGGTCGGAGACGGCAGCGGTGGCGATCGCACGCAGGAACGGGCCGACATCGCCCTCGAGCTGGCACGTCAGCAGTCCGTCGCGGTGGCTGACCGCGGAGACCCCGGGCACACCCTCCAGGACGGGGACCGCTCCGTCCAGCCGCATCTCGACGTGGCGCCGTCGGTGGGCGAGCAGCGCGCCGATCTCCTGGAGCGCGACGAGGCGGCCGTGTCGCACGATGGCGAGACGATCGCAGACCCGTTCCACCTCGGACAGCACGTGGGACGAGAAGAAGACGGTGCGGCCGTCGCGACGCAGGTCGTCCAGGATCTCGTAGAAGGCGCGCTGCATGAGGGGGTCGAGCCCTTCGCTCGGCTCGTCGAGGATCGCGAGCTCGGGGTCGTGCTGGAGTGCCTGGATGATGCCGAGCTTCTGGCGCATCCCTCGCGAGTAGTCGCGGACCGGTCGGCGGAGCGTCGCGGCGGACAGCTCGAGCCGGTCCAACAGCGCCGGGCGCCGGACGGGGCGCCGCCCATACAGCGCACCGAGATGATCGAGCAACTCCTCGCCCGTCAGCGTGTCGTAGAGCGCGATCCCGCCCGGCAGGTAGCCGACCCGTCGGCGGATCTCGAGCCCGTCGCGGGCCACGTCGAGCCCGAGGACGCGCGCGGTCCCTGCGGTCGCGTGGAGGTATCCGAGCAGGAGTCTGATCGTCGTGCTCTTGCCCGCGCCGTTCGGACCGAGGAACCCGAAGATCTCGCCCTCGCGGACGTCGATGTCCAGGTCCTGCAGCGCCCGGATCGTCCCCTCGCGGCGGCCGGCGAGGCGCGGGATCGCTCGTCTCCCGTAGTGCTTCGACAGTCCCTGCGTCTCGATCGCCGCCATCGGAAGCTCC
>JADDQH010000011.1 GCA_016781485.1 Chloroflexota bacterium
GTCGCCTGCGCCGTCCGCTGCCGTCGGGGTCTCGCGGGTCACGCGGCTCAGTGCGGCTCGAGCCTTGCCGGCCGCCGTCTGCTCGCCGGCCGCCTTCGTGGCGCGCGAGGTTGCGATCCGCTGTCGGGTCGCCTTCGCGGCAGCCGCCTTGCCCGTGGCACGGGTCGCCTTCGTGGTGCCGGCGAGCGCCTCGCCGGCCAGGAGCGCGTTGATCCTGATCATCAACCGGCTCTTTCGGCGCGCAGCGGCGTTCTTGTGGATCGCCCCGACCTTCGCCGCGCGGTCGAGCGCGGACACGGCCTGGATCAGCGCCTGCTGCGTCGTCTCGCCATCACCCGTCGCCGCCGTCGCAACGGCCTTCGTCACCAGCGTCTTCGCCGCTGACCGGCGGGGCTGGTTGATGGCGCGCCGCCGGGCGCTCGTACGGACACGCTTGATCGCGGAGGGGGTGTTGGCCACGCGGTAGGACCTCAGGTGCGGTAGGACGACTTTGGGCACGGGCGCGGGGGAACGTACGCCCGGCGCGTGATGGTACCAGAGCAGTGGAGGCGCCCTTGCTCCGGTGGCGTCTGAACCAGCACGTGCTGCTTCGCTCCCGCCGGCCGCGACGATGATGGCGGGGTCGGGGACACGCGCCGAGTCCCTTCGAAGGCTCTGTCGCGCCGGCGCGCTCCCCATGGCAACGAGGCCGGACCGGACGCGTGCCTCGGCGTTCGCCGCTTCTCCGGGTCGCACCGCCGCCCTGAAGACCGCGCCGGATCCGTCGGTTGGTACACTCGGCGGCCGATGGACTTGCGTCCCCCCTCCGGCGCGCGCCGCGCCGAACCTGCGATCCCTCAGTCGCGCCTGCGCAACTTCTCGATCATCGCTCACGTCGACCACGGCAAGTCCACGCTCGCCGACCGGTTCCTCGAGATCACCCACGCCGTCGACGCCCGGCAGATGACGAGCCAGGTCCTCGACTCGATGGACCTCGAGCGCGAGAAGGGCATCACGATCAAGGCGCGAGCGGTACGACTCGAGTACACCGCGCGCGACGCCCTGCCCTACGCGCTGAACCTCATCGACACGCCCGGGCACGTCGACTTCGCCTACGAGGTGAGTCGGTCGCTCCAGGCGTGCGAGGGTGCTGTCCTGGTCGTCGACGCCGCACAGGGCATCGAGGCCCAGACACTCGCGAACGTCCACCTCGCGCTCCAGCAGGGGCTCGTGATCGTGCCGGTCATCAACAAGATCGACCTGCCCTCGGCGCAGCCGGAGCTCGTGATCGAGGAGCTGGAGAACGTCCTCGCGATCCCGCGCGAGGAGGTGATCCTCGCGTCGGCGAAGGAAGGACGGGGCGTCGAGGACATCCTCGAGGCCATCGTCCAGCGCGTCCCGGCACCAAAGGGCGATCGTGAGTCGCCCCTCCAGGCACTCATCTTCGACTCGCACTACGACGCCTACAAGGGGGTGGTCGCGTACATCCGCCTGGAGGAGGGAACGCTGCGCCAGCACGACGTGGTGCGGCTGATGGCATCGGGCGCGCAGAGCGAGCTCCTCGAGCTCGGTGTCTTCCGGCCGCAGCTCGTCCCGGTGCCGCGACTCGGTCCGGGCGAGGTGGGCTACGTGGCGACCGGCTTGAAGAGCGTCCGTGACTGTCAGGTGGGCGACACGATGACGACGGCGGTGCGCCCCGCATCACGACCGCTACCGGGGTACAAGCCTGCCAAGCCGCTCGTCTTCGCAGGCCTCTACCCGCTGAATGGACAGGACTATCCGCTGCTGCGCGACGCGCTGGAAAAGCTCCATTTGAACGACGCGTCGATCAGTTACCAGCCCGAGACGTCGGTCGCGCTGGGCTTCGGGTTCCGCTGCGGGTTCCTGGGGCTCCTACACATGGAGATCATCCAGGAGCGCCTGGAGCGCGAGTTCGATCTCGACCTGATCGCCTCGGCCCCGTCGGTCGAGTACGCCGTGACGCTGACGCACGGGCGCGGGGAGGTACGGGTAGACAACCCTGCGGAGCTTCCCCCGGTCGCCGACATCGAGTCGATCGCCGAGCCGTGGGTGAAGGTCAGCATCGTCACGCCGTCCGCCTACATCGGCGCCCTCATGGAGCTCTCGACGAGCCGGCGAGGGTCGTTCCTGAACATGGAGTACCTGGACCCCGAGCGTGTGCTGCTCTCGTTCGAGATGCCGCTCGCGGAAGTGATCGTCGATTACTACGATCAGCTGAAGAGCCGGACGCAAGGCTACGCGAGCATGGATTACGAGGAGATCGGGTATCGCCCCGCGAACCTCGTGAAGCTCGACGTGCTCGTCGCGGGCGAGCCGGTGGACGCGCTATCGCTTATCGTGCACCGCGATCAGGCCCAGACGGAGGGACGGGCACTCGTGGAGAAGCTGCGGGAGCTGATCCCACGGCAGATGTTCGAGGTCCCGGTCCAGGCCGCGGTCGGCTCCAACGTCATCGCGCGCGAGACGATACGGGCGATGCGCAAGAACGTCCTCGCGAAGTGCTATGGGGGCGACATCACGCGAAAGCGCAAGCTGCTCGAGAAGCAGAGGGAAGGCAAGCAGCGCATGAAGCGGGTCGGCAGCGTGGAGATCCCCCAGGAGGCGTTCCTCGCGGTGCTCCGTTCCAACGGGACGGGATGAACGCGCGTGAGTGAACTCGGCGACCTCGTCTTCCTCGCCTTCGCGGGACTCCTGATCCTGCTGCGTTTCGACGCGCATCGCTTCGGGACGGCGGAATACGACGACGAGGACTCGCCCGGTGGCTGGCGCGACGACGTCCGACGGCTGACCTGGTACGCGCTCGGGATCGCGCTCATCGCGGCGATCTACGTCATCCACCCACGCCCCGTCGGGGTGTTCCGGTTGACGTTCGGGACCGAGCGGGCCTTCTCGGTCGCGGCAGGACTCGCGTTCGGGTCCCTTGGCACGGCCGTCGCCGTCGCGTTCGCGGTCTACCGGTACGGGCGCTTCAGGCTGCCGGCTCCAGGTCATTACCCGCGCGCCCTTCTCAACAGCATGGGGACCGCATTCATCGACGAGGCCGCGTTCCGCGGGATCGTCATGGGTGCGCTCCTCGCGTTCGGGTGGCCGCTTCACTACGCGATCGCCTTCCAGGCGATGCTCTACGCCCTCGCCACCCGCCTGGGCGCGCCGGGACGCAGTCGGACGATGCTCGTCATCTTCCTGGCCGTCGGGGCGATCGCCGGTTGGCTGACGTGGGCAACGGGTGGGATCGCCGCCGCGTTCCTGGGCCATGCGATCACGCGCTTCGCGTTCTTCGTCTGCACCGGACATGCGGGCCAGATCGAGGTTTCGGGATACGAGCCGGAAGAACTGGCGGGGCAGGATCTGCCGCCGCAGGGCTGGCACGTCGTCGACGAACTGGGCCGGCGGCGGTGGGTCGAGGCGGGATACGCCAGCGAGACGACGGGGCTGCCGCCGGAAAGCGCCGCGACCGGGGCAGCGCGGGCCGGGACGGTGACTCGCGCTGCGATCGAGGGACGGAGCGGTGCCGAGCGTCGGCCCGGGGGTGGTGGCACGGGAGGTGCCGAGCGGCGCGTCGGGAACGGCGATTGGAGCGGGACCGAGCGACGCGGTGGAGGCCCGGGTCGGACAGCGGTCGGGCCAAGACCGGATCGAGAGCGCGCCGGCCGCGGCCGTGGTGAGGGATGGCCCCAGACCGAGCCATAGCGGTGCGAGCGGCCGAGCCGTCACTGGCCGCGCGGCCTCCCGTCGCCCTGTACATCCACGTCCCCTTCTGCGTCAGCATCTGCCCCTACTGCGACTTCGTCGTCTACGCAGGACGGGCGGCACGGGGGCGCGACGATCAGGTGGACCGGTTCGTTCGCGCCCTGGCGAACGAGCTGGAGCTGCGGGCGGACGACCTCGACGCGTCGCTCGGCTCCCCGGGGTCGCCATCGACCCGACCGCCGCTCCGAAGCGTTTACTTCGGCGGCGGGACGCCCTCGCTCCTTCCAGCACGTGTCGTCGGGCGACTGCTCGAGAGGGTCCAGGCTCGGTTCGGGTTGGCGGCGGATGCCGAGATCACGCTCGAGGCGAACCCCGGTCGCGACGAGGTCGGCGACCTGGCGGGGTTCAAGGCGGCCGGAGTGAACCGACTGAGCCTCGGCGCGCAGAGCATGGACGAGGGAGAGCTCCGCCGCCTCGGTCGCCGTCACTGCCCGCAGGACGTCGTCGCAGCTGTCCGGCTCGCCCGACGCGCAGGCTTCTCGAACGTCAGCGTCGACCTGCTGTACGACATTCCCGGCCAGACGCCCGCGCGCTGGCAACGGACGCTCGATGTGGTCGTCGAACTGGGCGTCGAGCACGTTTCCGCGTACGCGCTGACCCTCGACGACCTCGATGCAGAGGGGGTCACCGGCATCAGCGGGGACCACCTGCCGCTGCGGTCGGGGGCCCGACGCTGGCGCGAGCGAGCCAGGCTCGAGCAGGACGAGGATCAGGCCGCCGATCTGTATCGGATCGCCGATGACCGCCTGACGGCGGCGGCCGTTCGCTGGTACGAGATCTCGAACTGGGCCGTCCCTGGTCGCGAGTCGCGCCACAACCTCGCGTACTGGGGACGCCTCTCCTACGAGGCACTGGGTCCTGGAGCGCACGCCTTCGACGGGGACGCGACGCGACGCTGGAACGCCGCCCGACTCGACGCATACCTTGCCGCGTTGCTGCCGTCCGACGGGTCGCCGCCCCGATCGCCCCCCGGAGGATCCGAGAGCCTCGCGCCGGACGATGTGGCGGGGGAGGCGATGATCCTGGCGCTTCGGACGCGCGACGGGATCCCTGCCGGGGCCACCGCCGACGTCGGCGTCGCGTCCGCTCTTCACTGGGCCGAAGAGAATCGGCTCCTGGAAGCACGCTCGCGAGGCCGCCTCGTGCTATCGCTCCGCGGACGCCTCCTCAGCAACGAGCTGTTCGCCCGACTCGTCTGAGCCGACCGCTGCGGGAACGAACCGGCAGCCCGGACGGCGACGGCATCCGCTCGCGAGCCGCCGCACCCGAGCTACGGCGCCGCGCTCCCTACTCCTCCGGCATTCGCTCGTCCAGTACGAGCACGGCCAAGAGACCGAGTCCGACCGCGATGCTGACGATGCCGAACAGAAGCCCCGGCACTCCCGACGACAGCTGACACCCGACCGCCGCCGCGGGACAGTTCGACGGCGACGACAGCGACGACAGGACGAGCGTCGGTCCCAGGCCCAGGAAGAACCCAGCCAGGACGCCGCTGCTGCCGTGGGTAAGCAGATCGCTGCTTCTGGGCAACAGCAGTCCGACCGCGACGACGAGAACCAGCACCACGAACACGGCGGGCAGCACCACGAGCCCCGATCCCGACGAGACAAGGCCGGATCCGGTCGCGCCGCCGACGACGAGCCAGAGCACGTGCTGGGCGAGGTGTCGCACGAGGCGAGGGTAGAGGACCTCGCTCATCTGATCCGATCCCTCGGATCCCGCCGCGATTGACATCCGTGCCCCTCGGCGCTACCATCCTCTGACACCGTTAGCACTCGTCTATCGAGAGTGCTAACCGAGGTAGCGAAACGAGTGCGGGTCTCGCGCCCGCCGACGCGAAGCGAGGAGCTCAGTGGCGCGCCGCAAGGACCGTCCTTCCGGCCCGCTCGAGCCTCGTTCTGAGGCGATCCTGCGGGCGATCATCGAGGAATACATCGCCACCGCGCAGCCGGTGGGAAGCCAGACGCTCGTGGACAGGTACAGGCTGGGCGTGAGCTCGGCGACGGTCCGCAGCGTCATGGCGGAGCTGGAGGCCGCGGGCCTTCTGCGCCAACCGCACACGAGCGCGGGCCGCGTCCCGACCGACGCCGGCTACCGGCTGTACGTCGAGTCGATTCCGGATGCCGTAGCGCTCGCGCCGGTCGATCAGCTCATGATCCGGCACCAGTTCGGGCAGGTGGAGTACGCGAGCGAGCAGTGGTTCCGCCTCGCGGCGTCCACGCTGGCGGGGGCGACGCGAGCGGCGGGACTGGCGACGCCGGCGAAACCGCAGGCGTGCCGCGTTCGTCGAGTGGACCTCGTGGCGCAGTCGCCTCGAACGGCAGGACTGCTGCTCGTCCTCGCGGAGGGTCCCGTCAAGCAGGCGATCCTCACGCTCGAGCAGCCGGCAACGCAGGAACAGCTGAACGCGGCGGCGAGAGCACTGAACTCACGGCTGGTGGGGTGCTCGGCGCGGATGGTCGAACGCCGCCTCGAGGAGTTCGCGGCCGACGATGTCGCGGCAAGGGTGGTGCGACGCGCGGCCGAGCGGGTCGCCCGGCTGATGCGTGATTTCGACGCGGAGGCCGTCGAGGAGGTCTTCAGCGAGGGCCTGCTGAACGTCATGGACGCACCGGAGTTCGCTCAGAGTCAGAAGCTGCGGCGGGTGTTCGGCGTGCTGCAGGACCGCGACTACCTGGGCGGGCTCGTTCACGAGGTGGCTCGCCGCGGCGACGTACAGGTGTTCATCGGGTCGGAGAACGCGCCGTATGAGATGCACGACGTGTCGCTCATCCTCGCGCCCTACGGCCGGACAGGACGCGCGACGGGCGTGGTCGGGGTCCTCGGGCCGACCCGGCTCGCCTACCCCCACGCGATCAGCACGGTCCGGTACGTCAGCGGGCTGATGAACGAGCTCGTTGACCACCTGTACGCATGACGAGTCCGGCGTGGACGACCGTGCGTCGGACAAGTGATGAACGACCACGACCAAGAGAGTGATCGGATGGAGATGACGGAACAGACACGAGCACAGGAGCGCATCGAGGCGCTCGACACACCCAGCCGCGTCGCGCTGCTCGAGGAGGTCGAGCAGCTGAAGCAGCGGCTGGCAATGGCCGAACAGGAGGCTGGAGACGCGCGGGCGGGCTGGCAGCGCTCCGCGGCGGACTTCGCCAACTACAGGCGTCGCAGCGAGCAGGAGCGAGAGCAGACACTCGGGCTTGCCAACGAGATGCTGCTCCTCAAGCTGCTCGCGGTCGTGGACGACTTCGATCGCGCCCTGACGGCGATGCCCAAGGAGCTCGAGAACCTCGGCTGGATCGAGGGCCTCTGGCTCGTCGAGCGCAAGCTCCGAGCGCTACTCGAGTCCGAGGGGGTGACCCCGATCGAGGCGCAGGGCAAGCCGTTCGACCCGCGCGAGCACGAGGCGGTCGTCCACGAGCAGACGACGAGCGCCCCCGACAACACCGTCATCGGGGAGCTCCAGCGCGGCTACCGGATCCGCGACCGGGTCCTGCGGCCGGCGCTCGTCACGGTCGCCAACAACCCCGGTACACACGCTGACACCGGCCGACAGGCCGACAACGGAGGACAGGCATAGCTATGGGCAGGATCATCGGTATCGACCTGGGGACCACGAACTCGGTCGTCGCGGTCATGGAAGGCGGCGAGCCGACCGTGATCCCGAGCGCGGAGGGCGGTCGGACCGTCCCTTCCGTCGTTGCATTCACCAAGACCGGTGAGCGCCTCGTGGGCCAGGTGGCCAAGCGTCAGGCGATCACCAACCCCAACAACACCATCTACTCCATCAAGCGCTTCATGGGCCGTCGCTGGGACGATCCGGAGGTCCAGCGTTCTCGCGATCTCGTCCCCTACAAGGTCGAGCGCGACTCGCGGAGCGACGGCGTCCGTGTCACGACCGCCGACGGCAAGAGCTACACCCCGCCCGAGATCAGCGCGATGATCCTTCAGAAACTGAAGGCGGACGCTGAGGCGTACCTGGGCGAGAAGGTGACCGAGGCCGTCATCACGGTCCCCGCCTACTTCGACGATACGCAGCGTCAGGCGACCAAGGACGCGGGACGCATCGCCGGGCTCGACGTGAAGCGCATCATCAACGAGCCGACGGCGTCCGCCCTGGCGTACGGGCTGGACAAGAAGAAGGACGAGCAGATCGCCGTCTACGACCTCGGCGGCGGCACGTTCGACATCTCGATCCTCGAGCTGGGCGACGGGGTGTTCGAGGTCAAGGCGACGAACGGCGACACGCACCTGGGCGGCGACGACTTCGACCAGCGCATCATCGATTGGCTGCTGGCGGAGTTCAAGCGCGACCAGGGGATGGATCTGCGCAACGACCAGCAGGCGCTCCAGCGGCTCAAGGAGGCGGCGGAGAAGGCGAAGATCGAGCTCTCGTCAACGACGCAGACCGAAATCAACCTGCCGTACATCACCGCCGACCAGACCGGGCCGAAGCACCTCGTGGTCACGCTCACGCGGGCCAAGCTCGAGGACCTCGTCGCGGATCTCATCGACAAGACGAAGGGTCCGGTGCAGGCCGCGCTCCGCGATGCGGGCCTGAAGCCGGGTGACATCAACGAGGTCATCCTCGTGGGTGGCATGACCCGGATGCCTGCGGTCGTCGAGGCCGTGAAGCAGATGTTCAACGGCAAGGAGCCCCACAAGGGCGTCAACCCCGACGAGGTCGTGGCGATCGGCGCCGCGATCCAGGCGGGCGTCCTCGCCGGCGACGTCAAGGACGTACTACTGCTCGACGTCACGCCGCTCTCGCTCGGCATCGAGACGCTGGGTGGGGTGATGACGAAGCTCATCGACCGCAACACCACGATCCCGACGTCCAAGAGCCAGGTCTTTTCGACGGCGAGCGACAACCAGCCGCAGGTCGAGATCCACGTCCTCCAGGGCGAGCGGGAGATGGCGAGCGACAACAAGACGCTCGGCCGGTTCATCCTCGATGGGATCCCACCGGCCCCGCGTGGCGTGCCGCAGGTCGAGGTCACGTTCGATATCGACGCGAACGGGATCCTCGACGTCCGGGCGAAGGACCGGGCGACGAACCGCGAGCAGACGGTGCGGATCACCGCCTCCTCGATGCTCTCGAAGAACGACGTGGATCGGATGGTCCGCGACGCGCAGGAGCACGCGGAGGAGGACCGCCAGCGGCGCGAGGAGATCGAGACCCGCAACCAGGCGGATGCGCTGGCCTTCCAAGCCGAGCGGACCCTGCGCGACCTGGGCGACCGGGTCTCGGCCGATGACAGAGCGGAGACGGAGCGCCGGATCGAGGCGGTTCGCGAGGCCCTGAAGGGGAACGACCTGGACGCCGTGCGCCGGACCTCGCAGGAGCTCGTGGACGTGCTGCAGCGCGTGAGCACGGCGGCCTACCAGGCGACCGGCAGCGCGACGGACGGCAACGGCTACGGTCCGGCCGGTGAGGGGGAGCCGGCCGGCGCGGGCGCGGCGACCGGTGGCTCGGACGCCGACGAAACCGTCGAGGGCGAGTACAAGGAGGTGTGAGCTCCTAGGCCTCGCCTCGAGTTGGCGCTGTGCCAACAGGCGAGAAACCGACGTAGTCGGAAAGAGCCCGGCCGGGTCTCCCGGTCGGGCTCTTCTCTTGCTGCGCCTCGGACACCCGGAGGATGCCGAAGCCGACATGGCTGCACGATCGACCAGCGGTCATCCGAGGGCGCAGGTCGTGGCGCGCGAACCCCCGGGATGCGGCTAGCGCCGCAGGAAGAGTGGCGTCCCGGGCGCCACGGCCGACATCACGATCACGGCCAGGTACGCGAGGAGCAGCAGCCCGCCGACGATGAGGTGGAGGCGGATGTTCACCGCCATGACCGACATCAGCCCGTAGGGTGAGTCGTACATCTGCTTGAGGCCGCCGTACACCTGGCGCACGAGTGGCAGCGCGACGAGTGCGAGGAGTGCGGGGATCGGCAACAGTCCCGCGATGACGCCGGCGACCACGAACGCGAACGCCGCGCTCGCCGCGATCGCGTATGCATTGATCACGACGTTCTTCGGCAGCCGCACCGGGAGCGTGCGCTTCCCGGCCGCAGCATCACCTCCCCGGTCGGGGATCTCGTTGACGTACAGGATCAGCGCGGTCAGGATCGCGACCGGGAGCGACGCCACCAGCGCCTCCGCTGACACCAGCCCGCGGGTCTGGACCACATACGCGCCGAGCAGCATCAGCGGTCCGAAGCCGAGCGCCACCGCGAACTCGCCCACGCCGCGGTAGACGAGCTTCAGCGGCGGGGCCGTGTATCCGATGCTCACGACGAACCCGAGCACGCCGATGACGAGGAGGGCAACGGACCCCCGCGTCGCCAGCAGGTAGAGCCCGATCGCCGCGGCGAGTGCGTAGAACGCGAACGAGATGGTCGCCATCTGGCGAAGCGTGACGAGCCCGTACTGGATCACCCGTGACCCGCCGCTGTACGGCGTGGGGTTCACGTTGGCGTCGTCCGCGCCGCTGCGCGTGTCGAAGACGTCATTCGCGACGTTCAATCCGAGATGGACGGCGAATCCCCCGACGATCGTCAACAGCGCGGCACCGAGATCGAAGAACCCCTGAGCGGCAGCGATGAAGATGCCGAGCAGGACCGGCACGATCGTCGCCGACAGGAACGGAAGCCGCGTGGCGCGGAGCGCGAGCCAGCCGAACGACAGACGCGGTCGGACCACCCGGCCGGTCCGCTCCGAAAGCCCGCGCAGGTATCGGCGCGACTGCCCCACGGTCCGCTCGGAGTACTCGAAGAACGGGACCTCCGCCTCATCCCAGCCCCACGCCTGCACGGCTTCGACCCGGATCGTGTCCGACGGCCCCGCCGGCGCGGTCCGGCCCCAGACCGTGACGTGGCGTCGCTCGTCATATCCGTAGCCCGGCTTTGGGTGGATGTGGCTGCCGGTCAGGCTCACCTCGCGGTCGAGCGGGACCGTCAGGCCCGCAGGCGGTCGGAACGAGGCCGTCCCGGCGGCGGGGTCGACCGTTGCCTCGATCGCGACGCTCAGCGGGTACCCGTCGTCCCCGACCCAGGTCAGGATGTGGAACGGGTAGCCGGCGAGCTTCTCGAGCCCTCTCTGTGCGTCCATTTCAGGCGGCCTCCTCCCCCGCGGTGCTCACGGGCGCGATAAAGACCTGTGGCGGTGTGTCGGTTCGCCCGTCGGCCCAGTAGAGGACGCGGCGCGGCGTGATCTCGATGAGCGAGCGCTCAAAGAACAGCGGCAACGCGACCCGTTGCTTCAGGAACGCGCCGATCGCGGGTTCCTTCTCGAGCCAGATCGGCAGCACCTGCTCCCAGTCGACGTGCGGGTCGTCTTCGATCAGCTGGGCGTCACCCTGGATCGTCGCGCGGCCGGGCTGTCCGCCCAGCGCGACCGGGTCCGTGAGCGACACCGACACGCGGGGGTCTCGCCGCAGGTGCTCGAGCTTCCGCGAGAACAGGATGCTCGACGTCATATAGACCCGATCTCCGTCACGGAGCGGGATGAGGGGGTAGGTGATGGGGCGGCCATCGGCTCGGACGACGGTCAGCTCGCCGACGAGCGCTGCATCGAGCAAGCGCTCGACCGGCTCGGGTAACCAGCTCACGAGAACACCTCCACGGCGTCGCTGATGCCGGGCGATCCCGGCTCGTTTTGTTGCTCCCGAATAGTAGCACATTTATCAGCGGAGCCGGTTGCTGCTGCGGTCCAGTGGCAAGCGCCCGCTGCCGCCCCGACATACCGTCGTTCGTCGTCCGTCACTCCACGGATCTTCCCAGCACTCGGGTGCCCGCTACCCGCCGCTCCGTGTCTTGCCCCTGTTGCCGTCGACGGCCCCCGACCCGCCGCCGCAAGATCAGCGGGAGGTGACGACAAAATAAGTGCCGCGTACACTCGCGCCGCCATGCTCCCCCTCTCCTCACAGCCGCTCATCCACGCCCGCCGGCTGACGAAGCGCTTCGGGTCGTTCACGGCCGTCGACGGCATCGACTTCGATGTCGCGCCGGGCGAGGCGTTCGGCTTCCTCGGACCCAATGGGGCGGGCAAGACCTCGACGATGCGGATGATCGGGTGCGTTTCGCCGCCCACCGGAGGGACACTGCGAGTCCTCGGGATGGATCCGGTCGCCGACGGTCCCCGCATCCGCGCGCGGCTCGGGGTGGTCCCGCAGCAGGACACGCTCGACGAGGAGTTGACCGTCGAGGAGAACCTCGTCATCTACGCGCGCTACTTCGACATCCCGTACCGGGAGGGGAGGAGGCGCGCGGCCGAGCTCCTCGATTTCGTCCAACTGGCGGAGCGGGCGAAGAGCGAGGTGGAGCCGCTGTCGGGCGGGATGAAACGGCGCCTCACCATCGCTCGAGGTCTCATCAACGAGCCGAACCTCCTCCTTCTAGACGAGCCGACCACGGGGCTCGACCCGCAGGCGCGCCACCTCCTGTGGGATCGGCTCTACCGGTTGAAGCAGCGCGGCGTCACCCTCGTCCTGACGACGCACTACATGGACGAGGCGGAGCAGCTGTGCGACCGGCTGGTCGTGATGGACAAGGCGAAGATCGTCGCGGAGGGGTCTCCGCGGCAACTGATCGAACGCTACTCGACCCGAGAGGTGCTCGAGCTGCGCTTCGCGCCCGGGGCCCAGGAGTCGCTCGACGGACAGCTGGACGGCAAGCTCGACGGGATCGCCGAACGCATCGAGCCGCTCCCGGACCGGCTCCTCCTGTACACGTCCGACGGCGATGCCGCGATCGACGCCGTCCATGCGCGCGGGGTGGAGCCGGAGAGCGTCCTCGTCCGCCGCAGCACGCTGGAGGACGTCTTCCTGCGGCTGACCGGCCGCACGCTCGTCGACTGATCGCGCGACCGATCGGACGGGGATACCGATGAAGGGCGTCGTCCGCGTGCTCGAGTACAACTGGATGACGTACCGGCGGACGTGGCGGGGAACACTCTTCTTCACGTTCGTCCAGCCGGTCCTGTTCCTCGCCGGGCTCGGCCTCGGCCTCGGCGGCTTCGTCGACCGGAGTGGCACGGGGGCTCTGGAAGGCGTCCGGTATGTCGCCTTTCTCGCGCCCGGGCTGCTCGCGGCGCAGGCGATGCAGATGGCCTCGTTCGAGTCGACGTACCCCATCCTCGGCTCGATCGTCTGGCGACGCACCTACCACGCGATGCTGGCCACCCCCCTCCGGGTGCGCGAGGTGCTCGCCGGACAACTCGGCTGGATCGCGTTCCGGCTCGCCGTCGGAAGCGTCGCCTTCCTGTTGGTCATCATGCTGTTCGGAGCGGTCCAGTCGCCGCTCGCGGCGCTTGCGGCACCCGTCGCGATCCTCACGGGGCTCGCCTTCGCCGCTCCGATCATGGCGTTCTCGGCGACGCTCCGGACGGACGAGTGGTTCAGCGCGATCTTCCGGTTCGGGATCACGCCGCTGTTCCTGTTCAGCGGGACGTTCTTCCCCATCGCTCAGCTGCCGGACGTGATCGAGCCGATCGCCTACCTGACGCCGCTCTACCACGGCGTCGCGCTTGCGCGCGATCTCTCGCTCGGCCGGGCCGATCTCCTGGCCGCCGTGCTCCATCTCGCGGTCCTGTTCGCGTACTTCGCGGCCGGGGTCGGTGCCGCGTCGATCACCTTCCGTCGTCGCTTGGTGTTGTAGCGATGACGCTCGTGACACGGATCGCGCCTGCTCTCCCGCTCCGTGGCCGCCGCGCCGTCCGACTCATCGAGCGGAACTCGCTCGTCTACCGGCGGACGTGGATCGTGATCCTGTCCGGGTTCTTCGAGCCGCTGTTCTACCTGCTCGGGATCGGGTTCGGGCTGGGGTCCCTGATCGGCGGCGTGACCGGGCCGGACGGACGCGAGATCAGTTACGGCGTGTTCGTCGCCCCGGCGCTCCTCGCGACGAGTGCGATGAACGGCGCGATCTACGAGACCACGTTCAACGTCTTCTTCAAGCTCAAGTACCAGAAGACGTACGACGTGATGTTGAACACCCCACTCGGCGTCGGCGACGTGGCACTGGGGGAGGTGGTGTGGGCGCTCATCCGTGGACTGCTCTACTCCCTGGGCTTCCTCGTCGTGATGCTTCTGCTCGGCCTCGCGCTGTCGCCGCTCGTGCTCCTCGCTCCGCTCGCGTCGCTCCTCATGGGGTTCGCATTCTCGGCGGTCGGGATGTCCGTCACGACGTACCTGCGCAAGTGGACCGACTTCGACCTCGTGTTCGTGGTCACGATGCCGCTGTTCCTGTTCTCGGCCACGTTCTTCCCGCTGTCGGCCTACCCCGAGTCGCTCCAGCTCATCGTCCAGCTCACGCCTCTGTACCACGGGGTCAACCTCCTCCGCGGGCTGACGACCGGCGTCGTGGGGGTCGCGCAGGTCGTCGACGTCGTGTACCTGGCGGTCATGGCGCTCCTCGGGCTCATCGTCGTGAACCGGCGCCTGAACAAGCTCCTCATCAAGTAGGTGATCAACTTCCCGGGGGCAGCGGGGACCTTCAACCTCCGCGTCGCCGCCGTCGCCGTCGAGCGTGATCGCGTCCTCCTGAACCGCGCGGAAGGCGAAGGGATCTGGTACCTCCCGGGCGGGCGCGTGGAGTTGATGGAGGCGTCGCGTGAGGCGGTGAAGCGGGAGCTGCGGGAGGAGTTGGGCGTCGACGTCCGAGTCGGTCGGCTGTTGTGGGTCGTGGAGAACTTCTTCGTGCTCGATGGAACGCCCATCCACGAGGTCGGGCTGTACTACCGCGTGCGCGTGCCGAACGCAGTGACGCGTTCCGAGGGGATCCACCTGCGCGACGAGCTGGGGCGGCAGCTCGAGTCACACTGGTTCGACAACGCCGATCTCGCGTCGCTCCCCCCTGCCCCTCGTTCCTGCGCGCACGTCTTGCTGCCCTGCCCGCGCACAGGACTCATCGTCGACCGGGAGCAGCAGTGGCGCCGCGTGCCCGACCCACCCTGACTGCTGCTGTCGTTCCTGAGCTCGATCCCCTCGCCGGCCGTGGCGTCAGAAGCCTTCCCCACGTTTCGAGTCCTTGTGCCCACTCGATCCCTCCGACCCGTCCGAACAGCCGGTACGCCTCCAGCGCCTGCCGCATCGCGGGGACGAACCCGTCGACCGCGCGCGGTCGAAAGTCCTGCTCCCAGAACAGCCCGACGATCCACAGCGTGTTCGCCTTCCGATCGAAGCGGGGCTCGATACGCCCGACGAGGCGGTCGGCGAACAGGATCGGGAGCACGTAGTACCCCCATCGCCGTTTCGCCTCCGGGACGTACACCTCCCACACGTAGTCGAAGCGGTACAGCTCCTTCAGGAAGCGCCGATCCCATACGAACGGGTCGAGCGGGGCGAGGAAGGCGACCCCGGGGTCGGAGCCGCCGGGGCGCGGTGATGCGGCTATCGCGCCGTTGCCCGAGCCGCTTCCAGCCTCCTCCTCGGGGTCCAGCTCCGCCTCCGCCTGGTCGAGCAGCGGGAGCTCGTCGTTCAGGACGAACCGAACGCCGCGCACGCCCTCGACGGAGACCGGGACCAGCCGTTCTCGATCGAGCAGCTCGGACAGCAGCTCCGCACGGAGCGGCGCCTGCCGCCGCGTCCCGTCGTCCAGTCGTTCGTTGATGCCGATCCACAGCTCCGACTGCCCGCCCGTGCCCAGGAGCCCGTGGGCCCGGTAGCGCGACAGCAGCTTGTGGCGCAGCTGCTCGCGCTCGTCGACACGCTCCTCGAGCAGCTCGGCCGGGAACAGCCGCTCGGCCAGGTCGTAGTACCGGATGTTTCCCTTCCGCCGCGCGATCCCCAGCGTCCCCACTTCCCACAGCGCCTCGAGCATCGCGCGGACCTGGTTCGTCGGCCTCCAGTACCAGTCGATGTCCGCACCCCGCTCGAAGTCGAGCGAGCTGACCGGCCCGTGCTCGCGGATCCGGTCGAGCAGCTGCCGGACGACGTCCGCGTTCGTCCGGAACGTCCCGGCGCGCTCATGCGCCGCACGATCGCGCTCCCACGTGACGCGGTACCACGGCAGCTCGAGGGTCGGGAGGATGCTCAGGCCCTTGTTCCATGCCTCGAACAGCAGGCCTCGTTCGTAGAGCAGCCCGTCGGTCCACTCCGGGCGGTAGCCCTCGATCCGAGCGTGGAGGATCACGTCGTGGTTGCGGCCGGCGATCACGAGCGGGTCGAACTGGAACGACCCGAGCCGGTCGATTACGGTCAGCACGCTCTCGGGCACGGCTGCGAGGGAGCGCGGTGGCGCGAGGAAATGGCGCAGCACGAGGAACCGCCGCGCGGCGGCGGCCGAAATGGGCCGAGCTTGGGGCATGGGACACGATGCTAGTCGAGGCGAACGACAGAGCCTGACAGGTATGGCGTGCTCCCGGAGACCCCGACGGTCGGGTCGATGACGGCGAGGTCCCGCCGACTGCCAGCCGTCCCAAGGAGGGTCTACCGCCCGTACACCCCGGCGGTCCCGCCCGGCGCCTTCCCTATACTCGGCGTGACCATGGCGACCCAGCGCGACTACTACGACATCCTTGGCGTGACGCGGACCGCGGACGATGCCGAGATCAAGCGAGCGTTCCGGAAACTCGCGCAGCAGTGGCATCCCGACGTCAACACGGACCCGCAGGCGCCCGAACGCTTCAAGGAGATCAACGAGGCATACCAGGTGCTGTCGGACTCCGGGCGACGCCAGGCGTATGACATGTTCGGGCGAGCCGGCGTGGGGAACGGGGGCGGAGGCGGCGAAGGATACGGCCCGTTCGGGGGGTTCCAGGGCTTCGGGGACCTGTTCGACACGTTCTTCGGCGGCGCCGCAGCCGGCACGTCGCGGCGCACTCGGCCGCCCGCCGGTGCCGACCTCCGGTACGACCTCCGCCTCACGTTCGAGGAGTCGATCCGAGGCACGGAAAAGGAGATCGAGTTCACGGCGCTCGAGAGCTGCACGACCTGCGATGGCAGCGGCGCGGAGCCCGGCACCCAGCCCACGACCTGCCCGCAGTGTTCGGGGAGCGGCGAGGTCCGCCAGGTTCGGAACACCATGCTGGGCCAGATGGTGAACATCAGTACCTGCCCTCGGTGCCGCGGGATGGGCCGGATCGTCGAGACCCCGTGCCGCACGTGCCGCGGCGAAGGGCGAGTGGAACGGCGGCGGACGCTCCGCGTCACGATCCCTCCCGGCATCGACGAGGGCCACCAGATCCGGCTCTCGGGTGAGGGCGAAGCGGGGCCGCGAGGGGGGCAGCCGGGGAACCTGTACGTCGTCGTCCATGTCCAGCCGCACCCGCGGCTTCGGCGGCAGGAGACCGAGCTCTTCTACGAGCTCGAGATCTCGGTGGCGCAGGCCGCCCTCGGCACGCGTGTCCTGGTCCCGACGGCGGATGGGGAAGAGCCGGTCGAGATCAAGCCCGGGACGCAACCGGGGTCAGAGATCCGGCTGCGCGGGAAGGGCGTTCCGCATCTCCGCCGAGCCGGTGTACGCGGTGACCTGCATGTGCTCGTCGACGTCCGCGTGCCCACGAGGCTGTCGCGCCGCCAGCGAGAACTGCTCGAAGCGTTCGCGATCGAGTCCGGAGACGACCTGGGCGACACGGACGGCGAGGGCGCGAACGGCGCGGGGCGGAAGGGCCGCGGCGGCCTGTTCGACAAGGTCAAGGACGTGATCAGCTGAGCGACGAGCCCCGCCGGGGCCGGGAGGGTACCCAGGACAGCGGCGACGACGCGCAACGCCACGAGCGCATCAGCGCCTCGGCAGGGGTGGTGGAAGAGACAGCCGCGCCGACGGGAGAGACGGACGCTCTATCCGCAGAGAAGGACGAGGGGCTGTCGGCCGGTGGAAGCTGGCTCGAGCTGGCGGTCGAGGCAGACCCGGAGGCGGTCGAGGCCGTGAGCGAGATCCTGGGCCGCGTCGCGCCCGGAGGTGTGTCCGTCCAGGCCCCCTTCGCGCTCGTTGACGAGGGGCTTGCCGCGATGCCCGAGCGCGCAAAGCCGGCGGTCGTCCGCGCTTACCTGCCCGGCCTCGACGCGTCCGCGACGCGGCAAGCGGTGCGCGACGTCCGCATCGCGCTCGGGCATCTCCAGGCCTTCGAGCTACGGCCGATCGGCGAGCTCCGCACGCGGGTGGTCCACGAATCGGACTGGGCTGCGGCGTGGAAGCGCCATTTCCCGGTCCTGCGTGTCGGGCGGCGGATGGTCATCCGTCCGACCTGGCGCCGCCACCGGCCGGAGCCGAGCGACGTGGTGCTCGCGCTCGATCCCGGGATGGCCTTCGGGACGGGGCTCCACCCCACGACTCGGTTGTGCCTTCGACTTCTCGAGGAGTGGGCGGATCAGGGGCTCGTCGAAGGGTCACGCGTGCTCGACGTCGGTTGCGGCTCCGGGATCCTTGCCATCGCCGCCGCCCGGCTTGGCGCATCGGTCGTCCTCGGCATCGACACCGACCCCGTCGCGGTCGAGGCGACGACGGCGAACGCGCGGCGGAATCGGGTAGCGGGTGCCGTCCGTGCATGCCGTGGTTCCCTCCCCGCAGACGGCTCGCCCTACGACCTCGTCCTCGCGAACCTCATCGCCTCGCTGCTCATCACGCTGGCCTCGGAACTGCGTGCGGCCGTGCGCCCCGCCCAGGGCGGCGGGCGCGCCGGGAAGCTCATCGCGAGCGGGATCTTCACGGACCGTGAGCGCGAGGTCATCGAAGCGTTCGAGCAGAGCGGCTTGCGGCTGGTCGGTCGTCGCCAGGAGGGTGATTGGGTCGCGCTGGAGGCGGAGCGCGTCGGCTGAGGCTGCTCGACTACCATCGCCGCTGGCCGGGCCGCTGCTCCGCGCCAGCCCCGAACCGAGGGAACGCCCCGTGAGTGACGCGAACTGCCTCTTCTGCCGACTCGCAGCAGGCGAGATCGCCGCCGACCGCCTGCACGAGGACGACGAGGTCGTCGCGTTCCGCGACATCAACCCCCAGGCGCCGGTCCACGTCCTGCTGATCCCACGTCGGCATGTCGCATCGGCCCTGGACCTCGGCGAGAGCGAAGGGAGTCTCCTCGGGCGCCTGTTCGGCGTCGCCGCCGAGGTCGCGCATCGGGAGGGTGTCGCGGCGAACGGGTTCCGGCTCGTCACGAACATCGGTCAGAACGGCGGCCAGAGCGTGAACCACCTTCATTTCCACCTGCTCGGTGGGAGGCGACTCTCCTGGCCGCCCGGGTGACGAGCGGCGCGGTGCGCCCCGTCCTCGTCGTGCTGTTGGGCGCGGCCGTATCGTCGTCGTGCGGTGGAGGAGGCAGGTCCGCCCAGTCTCGGCCGCGCGAGGATCCCGGCAACGCCGGATCCCCGCTGCCCACCTCGCAGTCGTCGATCTCGCCGCAGGTCGCGAATGTCGTGGCCGCGCTCCGCGAGCAGCTGCACCCCGCCGGGCTCCGGCTCGACCTCCTCACCCAGCCCTATCACCCCTCGGAGCCAGCGGCGCTGAGGAACGCGAGACGAACCATCTTCAGCACGGGGCTGCCCCAGCCTGCCGACGGATACGTGGTGATCTACGAGTTCGCGGAGGCAGCGACGGCGGCGTCGATGGGAAGGCAGTTCGCGGAATACCTCGGGAGCGGGTTCGGCCAGACGAACTACCCGCTCGACGCGCAGTTCTCCCTCGCACAGGTCGGCGGAACCCTCGTCTTCACCTGGTGGTCGCGCGAGCGGTCGTCGGACCCGGAACGTGCAGGAACAGCGTTCCGCGCGATCTCGCAGGTCGGCCAGCGGATCGAAGTGAGGAAGTAGAGGGACCCCCTAGCCGACCGCCGCTCGTGACTCTTCCTGCCGGACGGGGAGGGGAGCATCGGCGGCGGCCCACGCGCGCACCGGGTCGCGCCTGATCTTCAACGTATGCGTCCTCGGGAAGTCGGCCTGCGGCCACAGCCGCCATCCGACGACGCGCTGGTGGATGCCGAGCCTCCCATTCGCTTCCTTGACCGACGATTCGATCCGCGCCTCCAGCTCCCGCCACTCCTCGGGCGTCCGCTCGGGAGCCGGCTTCGACGCGTCGCCCGGATTCGGGGCTGGGTTGGTCCCCGGTGGGAGGACGACGGCCTCGATGCGGCCAGGCTTCGTCTCGACGACGACGGCCTGCGGGAGTCCGGCCAGAGCGAGCTCGTTCTCGATGTCCTCGGGGAACACATTCAGGCCGTTGGGCAGCACGATGATGTTCTTCTTGCGGCCCTTGAGGACGAGGTTCCCTTCGCGGTCGAACTCGCCGATGTCGCCCGTGTGGTACCAGCCGTCGGGATCGAGCGCGGCGGCCGTCGCGTCGGGGTCGCGCCAGTAGCCCGCGAACACGGCGGGCCCGGAGACGAGGATCTCCCGGTCTTCCTCGGCGAGCCTGACGCGACCGGGCGGTACGGGTTTCCCGACGGTTCCCAGCCCCATGCCCGGTTCCGTCGCCGTGGCGACGCCGCATTCGGTCGCCCCGTACCCCTGGAGGACGGGGATGCCGAGGTCATGCCACGACCGGGCGAGCTCCGGGGGGAGGTACGCGGCGGCGGAGACGAGCAGGGCCAGCTCGCCGCCGAGCTGCCGGTGGATCCGCCGGAACAGGAAGCGCCGGACGCGCCACGGCAGATGGCGGGCGACCGACCGAACCCGATCGAACGTTCTGAGCTTGCCCTGCCGGTCGATCTCGCGACGCAGCGCGTTCCAGAACAGCTCGAGGAGGAGCGGTACGACGACGAGGGTCGTCACCCGCTGATCCCGAAGCGCTTCGAAGATGACGCGCGGGTTGCGGGACCGCACGTACGCGATCTCCGCGCCGACCATGAGCGCGTAGAACAGGACGGGCGCCTGCTCGAACAGGTGGGACAGCGGGAGGAGCGAGACGAGCCGATGGTGGCGGGGTGGGATGACGTGGTCGATCCCCTCGATGGTGGCCAGGATGTTCCCGTGCGTCAGCTCGACGCCCTTCGGGTATCCCGTCGTTCCCGAGGTGTAGACGATCTCGAACAGGTCCGACCTGGTCGGTCGGGTCCAGCCGTCGAGCCGCGTCTCCCAGTCGGCGGGGAACGCGTCGTCCAGTCCGCCCTCGTCGCGTCCGCTCGCGCTCTGATGTGGCGGGTCGGACGCCAGGAAGTCGAGCGTCCGCGTCGTCAGCCCCGCGATGCCCGCAGCGGTCGCGTCGGGCGCATCCTGACCGGTCCCGATCGCGAGGACTCGCGCCTCGGCCCGCTCCGCGATCCGTCGCACGACGTCGGGGGCCATCCGAAGGTCGATGGGGACGACGATGACCCCGGCGCGGATGGCGCCGAAGTACACGGCCGGAAGCTCAGGGGTCGAAGGGCTCCATGTCAGGAGCCGGTCACCCGGCTCGAGACCGAGCTCGCGAAGCCGCCACGCGACGAGCTTCGAGCGCCTCAGGAGCTCGCGCGCTGACCACCGATGTTGGGTCCCCTGGTCCGTGCGGAGCGCCAGCAGGACGGAGTCTCCGTAGCGTTCCGCGGCAACCTCGAGGATCTCGAGGAGCGATGAGAGGGCTCGAGGGTCGGGTGCCTGCGGGCGCGGCATCGCTCGACAGTATCAGGGGTGGCGGCCAGGAAAAGGGAGATGGCGCCCGGGAACGGGGGGAACCAGGGCGCCATCGCGAGGTCGGAGCGCGTCGTAGCTTCATCGCTCTTCGTGATCCCCCTCGACGCCTGCCTGCTACACTCCCGGCGCCCTCGCGCGGCTCGTCACGACCGCCGCGCTCTCGTCGACCGACGCCCGGCAGCGGTCGGCGAGCAGAGGCGGAGTCCAGCCGGCGGGAGGTGATACCGGATTGGCCGAGGTCCGTGTCGGAGAGAACGAGACCTTTGAAAGTGCTCTGAGGCGCTTCAACAAGAAGATCCAGCAGAGCGGCATCCTCGCGGAGGCGCGCCGCCGAGAGCATTACGAGAAGCCCAGCGTCAAGCGCAAGCGCAAGGAAGCGAAGCGCAAGAAGGCGACCCGCCAGGAATAGCCTGAGGGGTCGGCCGGGTAAGGGGACGATCCGGTGACCCTCGCACAACGACTCCAAGCCGAGCTCACGTCGGCGATCCGCAGCCAGGACGAGCTGCGGCGCGACACGTTACGCATGGCTGTCGCCGCCGCGTACAACGCCGAGAAGACCGCCCGTCGCCCACTGAGGGACGACGAGCTGGTCGGCGTGCTGGCGCGCGAGGTCAAGACCCGACGGGAATCGATCGACGCCTACCGGAAGGCCGGCCGCGACGATCTGGCTGCGAGAGAGGAACGTGAAGTAGCCGTCCTCACGGAGTTCCTTCCCAGGCCGTTGGAGGAGGACGAGCTGCGCGACCTCGTGAGGGAGGCGATCGAGGAGGTCGGCGCGCGGTCGGCACGCGACCTTGGGCGCGTCATGTCGGTGCTCTCGCCCAGGACGAAGGGGCGTGCCGACGGCCGGCAGGTGAGCGCGCTGGTCGCCCAGGACCTCGCCCGGCTCGACCTCGCCGACCACGAGGCGACACACGAGGCGTCGCCCGGAGAGACGGCACCGAGCGCGACTCGCGCTCCCGACGGGACGCCAGGAGCGTCTCGCTAGCCGTGCTCGCGCGACGGGAGATCAGCGGATCGGTCTTCAGTCGGGCCGCGTTCTCGCGCAGTGACGCGGTCCGGTTCGCCGTCGCCGCGGGCGTGCTCATCATCGCGCTCGGCGCGACCCTCGCGGTCGAGATCCTGCCCTCAGGAGTCTCCGGCGAGGTCGGGGAGATCGCGCGGCAGGACGTTCGTGCGCCGTGGACGGCGCGGTTCGACAGCCAGATGGAGACCGAGCAGCTCCGCGAGCAGACACGCCGCGAGGTCCCGCCGCAGTACACCTACGACATCGAGAAGGGACAGATGTCGGCCGCGCAGCAGCGAGCGGCGCTGGAGCGGGCGATGGGGCCCGTCGACGCGGCATTCAGGGCGTTCCTGTCGCCGGTCGCGCGTGCCGAAGCTCTTCGCGCCGCGCTCCCGAACGTCTCCGAGCACGGCCATTTGACGCTCCAGCGGCTGACCCCGAGCGCGTGGTCCCTGCTTCGGACCGAGATGGCGCGAGTGCTCGAGGTGGCACAGCGCGAGGAGGTGCGGGACACCGAACTTGCGGCGGCTCGCGCCGCGCTACCCGAGCGGATGGCATCCACCTTTCCGGTCGAGCAGCGCGCGCTGGCGGGCGAGATCCTCTCGCCACTGCTCGTTGCGAATTCGACCTACGACGCCGCGAAGACACAGCAGGTCGCCGCCGAGGCCGCGGCGTCAGTGCAGCCCGTGAGCTACCAGATAAAGCAGGGCGAGCTGATCGTGGAGGCAGGACGGCCGATCACCGAGCTCGACCGCGCCAAGCTCGACTTCTTCCGCCTCCTCGAGCCACGACCGGAGGTGCGCGATCTCGTGGGCTGGCTCCTCCTCGCGACCGTCGTCGTCACGCTCCTGCTGGCGTGGTTCTGGCGCTTCCGTCCGGAGCTGTGGCATCGCAACAACACGCTCGTGCTGGTGGGCCTCGTGCTGGTGCTCGCCGCAGTCGCCCTCAAGGCCACAGGGGATCGCTCGGTGCTGCCGTACTTCGTGCCGGTCGCGGCCGTCGCACTGCTCATCAGCGTGCTGCTGGACACGACCGCGGCGACCGTGCTGGTCGCGGTCCTCGGTGCGCTCGCGGGCGCGATCTCGGGGTCCGTCGAGCTGGCGGTGTACGTCCTCGCGGGCGGCTTCGCAGGGATCATCACGGTTCGCCGCGGCGAGCGGCTCGGCAACTATCTGCAGGCCGGGGTCGCGGTCGCCCTTGTGAATCTCAGCGTCGTCACGATCTTCACGCTTCTCGGGACCCGTGACCTGCAGGGCATGCTGGAGCTGTGGGCCGCATCACTCGTCGCGGCGGGCCTGTCGGCCGTCGTCGCCGCCGGGTCATTCGCGCTGCTCGGGAACCTGTTCGGGATCACGACCTCGTTCCAGCTGCTCGAGCTCGCCAATCCGACCCAGCCGCTTCTGCGGCGCCTGCTGATGGAAACCCCAGGGACGTACCACCACTCGCTGATGGTCGGGAACCTCGCGGAGCGAGCGGCAGAGGCGATCGGGGCCGATCCCCTCCTCGCGCGCGTCGCCGCCTACTACCACGACATCGGCAAGCTCGCGAACCCCGTCGCGTTCATCGAGAACCAGGGCGGCATGCGGAACATCCACGACGAACTGTCGCCGGAGGAGTCGGCGGCGGTGCTCAAGTCACATGTCGGGAAGGGGATCGACCTCGCCTACGAGTACAAGCTCCCCAAGCCGCTGATCGCGTTCATCCCCCAGCATCACGGGACGGCACTCATGAGTTACTTCTACGCCCGGGCGATCGAGCGTGCGGTCGCCGAAACAGGCGCGCGGCCGGGCACGGCCACGGCAGATGCAGCGGCGGCGTCAATCGACCAGTCGCGCTTCCGCCACGCCGGACCCAAGCCGCAGTCTCGGGAGGCCGCCATCCTGATGCTTTCGGACGGCGTCGAGGCCTCCGTCCGCTCGCTCACCAGCCATGACGAGGCGGCGATCCGCGCGATGGTAGACCGGATCATCCGCGAGCGGCTGGACGACGGTCAATTCGACGAGTGCGACCTGACGCTGCGCGACCTCGAGCGGATCCGCGGCGCGCTCGTGGCGCAGCTGATGGGCGTTTACCACCGCCGGATCGAGTACCCACAGAACAAGATCGTGGAGCTCGAGGCTCGGCGGGTCGCGAGCGGCCCCGGCGCCTAGCTTCGCCGCTCGATCCTGCGTTCCCCGCCGGCGACGCACGCGGTGGTCCCTCCTCCCGTGCAGCCCCTCCATCCCCAGGATCCACGGGGGGGACGCAAGGAGAGGAGATGTCGGTCCTTCTGGCGCACATCTGCCTCCGACGGCCGGCGGAGAGCCCCCGGGGCGAGCGCATGAGAGAGGAGGTCGGTGCCCGTCGCGTCTACCTCCGCCCGTGGCGCATCGACGTCGCGAGGAGGCCCGGGATCGCGGCGCCGGTGCCAACGAGCGTGCTGGTCCGCGCGATCCGGTCCGCGCTCGACGCTGCAGGAGCGCCATCTCCTGCCACCGTGGGCCTGATCCTGTCCGACGATGTCGAACTTGCCGAGCTCAACCGGCGCGTCATGGGCCACAAGGGACCGACGGACGTCCTGTCGTTCCCCCTGCTCCCACCGACCGCGTTCCCCACGCACGAGGGTCAGGAGCCACCGCTCGACTCGCCCGGTCCTGCATTCGTCCTCCCGCCCAACCACCGCGTCCACCTGGGCGAGATGGTCGTTTCCGTGGAGCGGGCGATCGAGCAGGCCGAGCAGGGTCGCGGCGGTCAGACGGGTGACATCAGCTGGTCACCCGCGGATGAGTTGCGGCTGCTGGTCATCCACGGGACGCTCCACCTGTGTGGGTGGGACCACGCGGTGCCCGAGGAGGAAGCGGCCATGCGGGCGCTGGAAGGGGTGTTACTGCGAGGCGGACGGGGCTCCGACCGGCAGACGGGATAGAGCCGGACTTCCCCTCGGCGTGGGGCCGCTTCCCCCGACGTCCGATGACGGTCCGAGGGAAAGAGCGAGCCCGCCCCGGTGGGAGGCGGGCTCGGGAGATCGCGGGGATCCGCCGGCGCGCGCCGGCGGTTTCTCAGAACGCGCTGACGTTGAGCAGGACCTCCTTCGTGGTGTCCCTGTCGTCGACGTTGTTCCAGTCGAGGTTGCCGGCGCTCTGGAGGGCCGTCTGGACCTGGGCGGGTGACGCGGACGCGTTGCTCGCCTTGTAGAGCGCTGCGGCGCCTGCGACATGCGGCGTCGCCATCGAGGTGCCGCTGATCGTGTTGTAGCTGTTCCCCTTCCAGGTCGAGTTGATGCACACGCCGGGGGCGATGATGTCGACGTCCGCGCCGTAGTTCGAGAAGTTCGCGAACGTGTCGTCTTCATCCGTACGGCACGTCGGCGCGGCACCGCCGCCCGAAGCACCATCGAAGTCGGCAAGTGCCGAGACCGTGATCACCTCGTCGTACGCCGCAGGGACGTGCTTCGCTGCGTCGTCCGATGCGTTCCCCGCGGCGACGGCGTACGTGACACCCGCTCGGACCGACTTGCAGATCGCGTCGTGGAGCCCGTCGCCCGTCGAGCAACCCGAAGCGGACGGCTCGGTACCGCTGCCCCCGAGGCTCATGTTGGCGACCTCGATCGTGCTGGCCTTGCTCGTCACCCAGTCGATGCCGCAGATGACGCCGGACCACGTCCCCGAGCCATTGTTGTTGAGGACGCGGACTGCCCACAGGCGCGCGCCCGGGACCACTCCCACGACGCCCTGCCCATCGTCCTTCGCCGCGATCGTCCCCGCGACGTGCGTCCCGTGTCCGTTCCCGTCGTCGATGGTCGGCTTGCCCTGGACGCAGTTCTTGCCGCCCATGACGTTCAGGTCCGGGTGATCGACGTCGATGCCGGTGTCGATGACGGCGACGTCGACGTCGACCGTCCCGCTGCCGTCGCCACTCGCAGTCGAGCTCAGCTCGCCGTCGATCCGGTCGATGCCGGTCGGCACCGTCTGGGCGTCGATCGAAACGACCCTGTCGGGCGCGACGCTCAGGACGCGTGGATCGGAAGCGAGGGCGCGCGCATCCGCACTGCTCATCACAGCGGCGTAGCCGCTGAGTGCGTACCGGTACGTGTGGCGGACCTCCAGCCCGTAGGCTCGGCCGTGTGCGGCTACCGCGCGGTCGACCGAGACACCGTCGCGGAGAACGACGATGTAGGTCTGCCGGGCAGCCGGCGACGCGAACGCCGCTGGTGCAGCGGCGGCGACGGCCAGCACGGCTGCCGTGGTCAGGGTGGCGAAGAGTGAGCGACGGGGCATGCGGGGCTCCTCGAGAGGACCGCGACGTTGCGGCCGTCGAACTGTACCGGTCCAGTCCCGGCTCAGGGAATAGGCAATCTATCCCGGATGACCGTCCGGGAGAGGTAAGGCGGGAGCTCCGAGCCCGAGGACGAGCGCCCTCGGTGAGCGTCCTTCCCTGCTAGCATCCGGCCGAGGCCTCACCGCCGCCGGTGTGGGCCTTCTTGGCGTGTCGTCCGGCGTCGGACGCCATCGCTTCATTCGTCGTCGTTGAGCGGATCGGAACGTGAAGATCGTGGTCGGCCTCGGGAACCCGGGCAGGGAATATGCGCAGACGCGGCACAACATCGGCTGGATGGTGCTCGACCGGATCGCGGACCGGGCCGGCTGGACCGACCGCGTCAAGTCCCGCGACGCCTCGGCTTCGGTCGGCGGTCGCTACCACGGGCTGGATCTTCTGCTCGTGAAGCCCCAGACGTACATGAATTCGTCGGGCCTCGCGGTCCGGAAGGTCCTGGCGCGCGAGCGCGCACCGCTCGGCGACCTGCTCGTCGTGGTCGATGATTTCAACCTGCCGTTCGGACGCCTTCGACTTCGGGAGTCCGGCAGCGAGGGCGGCCACAACGGGCTGCGGTCGATCATCGGGGAGCTCGGTACGGAGAAGTTCGCGCGGATGCGGATCGGGATCGGAGCGCCAGCGGTTGCCGGCGCCGTCCGACACGTGTTGAACGGGTTTTCGGCGCAGGAGCGTGCGCAGCTGGACACGATCCTCGACGCGGCTGCCGACGCCGTCGAGGACTGGGCGCGCGACGGCATCGCACGGGCATCCAACCGTTGGAATGCGTGGCAGCCGGCGTTGTCGGACGAGCCGGGGGGCGATGGGCACGCAAGCCGATCACACCTTGGCGCGCCTGAGTCCGTCCCAGGAGCGGGATCGCGCCGAGGGAAGGAGCCCGAGATCGACGAGGATCCCATCAGAAGGACGCGAACGGGTTGGAGGCGCCTACTGCCACCCCGGGACGCGGAGGCCGAGCGGTGACTGCGCGATGACCGATACGACAGAGCGCATCCGGGGCCGACGAGGCCGCGACCGGCGCATCGCCGAGGCATTCGAGGAGGCGCGCTCGCGCGAGGCGGCGGAGCGCGGCGGCGACGTCGACCGAGGTCGTACCCGCCGCGCCGGAGTCGCCGACCTTTCCGCCCTGACCGGGCTGCTTGCCGCGGCAGGCGAGCTTCGTGCCCTCGCCGAGCGGTACGCACGAGCGCGCGACCCGCGCCTCGGCGCCCGGGCACGCCATGTCACATACGCAGCGGTGCCCCACGGCGCGAAGACGTACCTTGCCGCTGCGCTGATAGCGGCGACAGGAGAGCGCGTCGTCTGGATCGCGAGGGACGCGGAGATCGGGGACCGCGTGGCCGAGGAGCTGGCGGCGTGGCTCGGCGACCCCTCTGCCATCGTCGTGCTCGAGCCGAGGACGGCTCTCGCCTACGAGCGGTCCGAGCTCGTCCACGACGAGACTGCGGCGCGCGTCGCGGCATTGGCGGCGTGGCGGACCGGCACGCGTCGGGTGCTCGTGGCGAGCGTCCAGGCGCTCTTCCAGCACACGATCGACCCACTCCTGCTCCCCGACCAGCCGATCCGCGTTCGCCGCGGGCTACGCATGCCGCAGGAGCGACTCCTGGCACGACTCGTCGCGCTCGGCTACGAGTCCGTCGCCGAGGTGGGCGGGCGCGGCGAGTTCGCGCGGCGCGGCGGGATCGTCGATCTCTTCCCCGCGGGTCAGCCACTCCCCGTGCGCGTCGAGTGGTTCGGCGACGAGATCGAGTCGCTGCGGTCGTTCGATCCGGCGGACCAGCGAGGGACGGGCCCGCTGGACGAGGCCCTCCTCCTGCCGGCGAGCGAGTTCCTGCTGCCGTCAGCACCCTCGACGACCGGGGACGCGGCGGCGGTGCCGGCCGGAGCGTTCCGCGACGCGAGGGCAGACGCCGTCGGCGCGAACGGTGGCGAGGGTGGTGCCGACACGGGCGCGTGGCTCCGTGGCCGACTCGCGCGGCTGGCGCGGTCCCTTCCCGATGTCCTTCAGGCTGACCTGGCGCGGCTCGAGGTCGGTCAGCTCGGCGACGCAGCCGAGATCTGGGCGGGCGTGATCGCTCCTTCCAACGGCCTCGACCACATCGGCGATGCGATCTGGCTGATGGACGAGCCGGCCGATATCGACCAGTCGGCGGAGTTCCTTTGGGCGCAGGCGGACGAGCGCCGCGCCGAGTTGGAGGGAGCGGGCGAGCTCCCCAAGGGGTGGCCCGGCGCCTACCCCACTCGGCGCGACTGGAAGGGAGCGCTGCATGCCGCACGGACGCTCGAGCTGACGTGGGAGAGCGAAACGGAGGACGCGCCACCGGGCGGCAATCCGTTCGGGTGGCGGGAGCCCATCATGCCTCCGGCGCCCATCGCGTCGCTCGCGGAAACGGTGCGCCGCTGGCGCGCCGAGGGTCAGCGCGTCGTCCTCACCTCGGACCAGTCGGCTCGTCTGAGCGAGCTCCTCGGCGAGGCCGACATCGTCGCGGCGCCGGTCAGACGGATCCTCGACGCGCCGCCTCCGGGCGCCCTCGCGCTCGTCGAACGCAGCCTCAACGGAGGATTCTCCGGCGGGCCCGACGGGCTCGTCGTGCTGACCGACCGGGAGCTGTTCGGGAACGTTCGCGTCCGTCGACCGCGCGCCCTCCGCCGCGTCGTTCCACGGGACATCCTGGAGCGGCTCGAGCCCGGCGACCTCGTCGTCCACATCGACCACGGGGTGGCGCGATACGCGGGACTCGTCCGGCGACCCGCGGGCGGGTCGGGGTCGGAGGAGCGCGACTTCCTGGAACTTCAGTTCGCGGGGGCGGACCGCATCTGGGTCCCGGTCGAGCAGATCAACCGCGTCACGAGGTATGCCGGCGGCGAACAGCCGCAGCTCTCGAAGCTGGGCGGAGGGGAGTGGGCGCGTGCCAAATCGCGCGTCCGGAGGGCGGTCAAGGACCTCGCTGAGGAGCTCATCGCACTGTACGCCGCTCGTGCATCGGTACGGGCGCGGGGGTTCGGACCCGACACGCCGTGGCAACAGGAGCTGGAGGCTGCGTTCCCGTACGAGGAGACGCGCGACCAGCTCCGAGCCGTCGAGGAGGTCAAGGCAGACCTGGAGCGCGAGCAGCCGACGGACCGGCTCGTGGTCGGCGACGTCGGGTACGGCAAGACCGAGGTCGCACTGCGCGCGTGCTTCAAGGCGATCCAGGAGGGAACACAGGTCGCGCTCCTCGTCCCCACCACCGTCCTCGCACAGCAGCACTTTACGACGTTCACACAGCGCTTCGCCGCATACCCCGTAACGGTGCGGTTGCTCAGCAGGTTCGTGCCCGCGGCGGAGCAGCGTCAGACGATCGAGGGGCTCGCGAACGGGTCGGTCGACCTCGTCATCGGCACCCACCGGCTGCTGAGCAAGGACGTCAAGTTCCGCGACCTCGGGCTACTCGTGGTGGACGAGGAGCAGCGATTCGGGGTGGGCCACAAGGAACGGTTGAAGCAGCTGCGGAGGGAGGTCCACGTCCTGACGCTGTCCGCGACGCCGATCCCGCGGACGCTCAACCTCGCGCTCACGGGTGTCCGCGACATGAGCGTCATCGAGACGCCACCCGAGGACCGCCTGCCGATCCAGACGCGTGTCGCGGAGGCGTCGGCGGGACTCGTCCGCGACGCGATCCTGCGCGAGCTCGATCGGGGCGGACAGGTGTTCTTCGTGCACAACCGCGTCGAGACGATCGAGGCGCAGGCGGAGCAGTTGCGGCGGCTGCTTCCCCAGGCGCGGATCGCGGTCGCGCACGGACAGATGCCGGAGGGCGGGCTGGAGCGGGTGATGATGGCGTTCGCGCGCGGCGACTTCGACGTCCTCGTGTGCACCACGATCATCGAGTCGGGCCTCGACATCCCGAACGCGAACACGATCATCATCGACCGTGCAGACGCCCTCGGACTCGCACAGCTGTACCAGCTGCGGGGGAGGGTGGGGCGCTCGAGCCGCCGGGCGTACGCCTACCTCCTCTACCGGCGCCGGGAGCGGCTGAGCGACATCGCGCGGAAGCGGCTGCAGGCGATCTTCAACGCGTCCGAGCTCGGGGCCGGGTTCCAGATCGCGCTGTCCGACCTGGAGATCCGCGGCGCCGGGAACATCCTGGGCGGCGAGCAGAGCGGCCACATGGCTGCGGTCGGCTTCGACCTGTACACCCGCCTGCTCTCCGAGGCCGTGGAGGAGCAGAAGGCGCAGCTGGAGCACCGGCCGCCGCTCCTGCCGCGGCAACCGACGGTCATCGACCTGCCTGTCGACGCGTATCTCCCGGATGACTACGTCCCGGAGGAGCCCCAGAAACTCGAGCTCTATCGGCGGCTGGGCAAGGCTGGTTCCGAGGCCGAGGTCGACGCGGTGCGCGTCGAGCTGCTGGACCGGTTCGGACCCGTGCCGCCGCCCGTGGAGCGGCTGCTCGACGTCGCGCGCCTGCGGCTCGCTGCCGAACGTGCCGGCATCAGCTCGCTATCGCGGGAGGACGGGCAGCTGGTCATCCGCTTCCCAGCCGACTGGTCGCGCTCCGCGACGATGCGCGCGCTCTCTCCGGTCGCACCCGGACGCCCGGCGATCCCCGGCGTCCCGCCAGGCGGCATCATCTTCGCCTCGAACCAGGTCCGGGTCCGGGTGCCTCGCGACGAAAGGGCGGCCTGGGAAACGACCCGGTCGATCGTGGAGCGACTCGCACGACAGGGGGAAGCCCAGGAGCCGGCCACGGTGTAGGACGCTGTGACTGATCTCGCTTCCAGCGCGCCCGGCGACGACCTCCCAGACGGTACCGAGGGCACCGGCTTCGCGAGCGCGCGCGGGCGACCCCGCGCGGGTGCGGGAACGCCACGGGGGTGAGGTAGACTTGCGCGGCGATGACTGTCCAGCCTGCGACCCAGCCAGGTCAGGCGCTCACGGTCGATGACCTGCGCGGCCGGATCCGCGAGATCCCGGACTTCCCGAAGCCCGGGATCCTGTTCTACGACATCACGACGCTGCTCAAGGATCCGCCGGCGTTCCGCCGCTCGATCGAGCTGCTGACGGAGCCGTTCCAGGGCCGGCAGGTCGACATCGTGGTCGGCATGGAGTCCCGGGGATTCATCTTCAGTGCCCCGATGGCGTATCAGCTCGGCGCCGGCTTCGTCCCGGTTCGCAAGCTCGGCAAGCTCCCGGCGGAGACCGTGAGCGTGGAGTACGAGCTCGAGTACGGCACGAACACACTCGAGGTCCACAAGGACGCGGTCGCGCCCGGGCAGCGCGTGCTGATCGTCGACGACCTGCTGGCGACGGGCGGCACGGTCATCGGCACGATCGACCTCATCAAGCAGCTCAAGGGCGAGGTCGTCGGGCTCGCGTTCCTCGTCGAGCTGTTGTTCCTGAAGGGGCGCGAACGCCTCCAGGACCACGGCGTCCATAGCGTGATCCAGTACTGACCTCGGAGACGCGACCCCGCGAGGCCGGTGAGCCTGACCGGAACCGAGCCGATGACGGTTGACGATCGACGGGCCGGCCCTCCCGAGCCACAGGAGCAGCGGCAGCAGGAGCGCGCAGAGGACGGCGAGCTCGAAGGCGTCCACGTCGGGCGCAGGCGGTTCTTTCGGACGCTGCGAGGCGAGACGCTGCGATCCGCGGCAGCGATCGCCAACGCAGCCGCCGCGGCACGGAGGGAGGCCGCGATGGCCACGGGAGCCGCCGCCAGGACACTGCGGGGCCCTGCAGCGGCCCGGCCTCGACTCGAAGGCCGCGTCAGCGCACAGCGGGCCGCAGGGAGTCATCGAAGCCCGTACCGCGTTGCCGACGAGACGCTGTACATCGTCGACCAGCGCGAGCTGCCCGAGAGGATCGTCGAGCTCCGATGTGGGGCGTCGGGGGACGTCATGGCGGCCATCAGGTCGAAGGCCGTCTACGGGGCAGCGGTGTCTGCCCAGGTCGCGGCGTACGGGCTCTGGCTGAGCGCCGTCCGCGGGAAGGGACGCGACGGGGCCGCCCTGCACGCACTTCTTGCCGGCGCCGCCGCCGCGCTCAGGGAGGTGGGGGCGGGGATCCGACCGCTCGCGGTCGCCGTCGACCGCATGGAGGCGCGGCGACAGGATGTCCGGGAGGTCGCCGAAGACGACGTGATCGCGGAGGAACTGCGCCGGGAGGCGGACGCGATCGCCATGGAGGCGATGCTCGACCACGCTCGGCTCGGCCGGGTGGGGGCCGCCATCGTGCCCCAGCCCGCGGACCGTCCGCTCGAGATCCTGACGCTCGGCAGCACCGGGGCTCTCTCTGCCGGGATGGTCGGGACCGCGCTCGCCGTGGTCCAGGCGATCGCGGCGGAGGGGCGGCGCGTCCACGTCTGGGTGATGGAGACGCGTCCGTTCCTCGAGGGCGCCCGACTCACCGCGCTCGAGCTGTCTCACGCCGGGATCCCTCACACCGTCATCGCCGACACCGCGGCGGGGTGGGTCCTCGCGAACGAGCCGGTCGACGCCGTCCTGGTCGGTGCGGATCTCGTCGCGGCGAACGGTGAGACGATCTGGACGGTGGGGAGCTACTCCACCGCTGTCCTCGCCTCGCGCGCGAACGTGCCCTTCTACGTCTGCGCATCGACGGTCACGTTCGACGTCGCGACCCCCGCGGCGCCGTCGGTCGCCCGGTGGCTCGGCGACGAGACCGAGGTGGCGTCGATCCGTGGCGTGCGCCTCGGGCCGGCGCCGGAGAACGCCCTGAACCCGCTCGCCGATCTGATCCCGGCCGACCTCATCGAAGCGTTCGTGACCGAGGATGCGATCCGGCATCCCCCGCTCGGATCGAGTCTTCGCACCACCGGAGCCAGCGCCGATCGAGACACGGCCTCGGCCGGCCGAGGATCGTCCTGATGGCGTCGGTCGCGCGAGCGCGGCAGTTCGGCGAGCGAGGGCTGCACGCCGTCGCCACGCGAGACCGCGAGTTGCTCCGCGAGTTCCTGGAGCAGGACAGGCTCTACGCGGCGTACGCCCTGTGCGACCTGGACGATCGGGAATTCGGAAAGACGCGCTGGGGCGTCGCGTGGCGTGGGCATCGGGCGATCGCGGTGGCGCTCCAGTACACCGGGCTCTCGCCGCAACCGCTGTTCGTGATGGGCGAGCCGGAAGGGATCGTGAGCATCCTCCGCGACGTCATCAAGCCGCGGCTTGCATACCTCGCCGCGCTGCCGACGCAGCTCTCGGAGATCGCACAGGTCTACCACGTGGAGCCGGGTCCGGAGATGGTCCGGATGGCCGTGGACCGCGCCACCTTCAGGCCGTACCTGGGCGCGCCGGCGCGGCTGGTCCCATCGGAGATCCGCGATCTGAACCGTCTGTACAACCTCGGGCTCACCTCGTGGCTGCCTGCGGAGACGATCAGCAACGGCGTGTACTACGGGGTCCGTTCGAATGGGCTACTCGTCGCCGCGGCCGGGACCCACGTCGTCAGTCACACCGCGCGCCTGGGCGTCGTCGGCAACGTGTTGACGCACCACGAATACCGGGGGCGCGGCTTCGCGAAGATGGTCACGAGCGCGGTCACAGGCGAGTTGCTGCGGACCTGCGATCAGGTCGTCCTCAACGTCCGCGCCGACAACCCGCCCGCGCTCGCGGCCTACCGCGCGCTCGGGTACCGCGAGCACACGCGGTTCGAGGAGAGGCTCGCCCATCGCCGGCTCGGCCGCTGGGATAGCATCGTGTCGCCGTTGCGGCGTTTGTTCCCCACGACAAGGAGTCCTGAGTGACCGATCGGACCGCTCCCGCGCTCGACCTCACCCCGCCCATCTACGGTGACGCCATCTCCGGCCAGACCGACTCGACCGCCGCCTCCGCGGCGACCGCTTCGACCGACCAGACCGTCTCCGACGGCAGGCGGCCCGGCCACGACGTCACCGACCTTGCCCTCGCAGCCGAGGGCAAGCGGCGGATCGAGTGGGCGGAGCGCGAGATGCCGGTCCTCCGGCTCATCCGCGAACGCTTCGAACGCGAGCGCCCGCTCGAGGGGCTCCGGATCGCGGCGTGCCTCCACGTGACGACCGAGACCGCGAACCTGATGCGGACGCTCAAGTCCGGCGGGGCCTCGGTGGCGCTCTCGGCGTCCAACCCGCTTTCGACGAAGGACGACGTCGCCGCCGCGCTCGTCGAGGAGTACGGGATCAGCGTGTACGCCCGTCGAGGCGAGGACCGTGAGACGTACTACGCGCACCTGAACGCGATCGCGGACACGCGGCCGCACCTGACGATGGACGACGGCGCCGACCTCGTGTCGCTGTTCCACAAGGACCGGCCGGATCAGACCGGAGAGCTCCTCGCAGGCACGGAGGAGACGACCACCGGGGTCATCCGCCTGCGGGCGATGGCCGCGGACGGGGCGCTCCGCTTCCCCGTCGTGGCCGTCAACGAGGCGCGCACGAAGCACCTCTTCGACAACCGGTACGGCACCGGCCAGTCGACCGTCGACGGGATCCTCCGGGCCACGAACGTCCTCCTCGCCGGGCGGAAGGTCGTGGTCGCCGGCTACGGGTGGGTCGGCCGCGGGATCGCGTCTCGGTTCCGAGGGATGGGGTCGCAGGTCGCGATCGTCGAGGTCGAGCCGATCCACGCGCTCGAGGCGCTCATGGACGGGTACCTCGTGATGACCGCCGTCGAGTCCGCGACGTGGGGCGACATGTTCATCACCGCGACGGGCAACCTGAACGTCTTCCGGGCGGAGCACTTCTCCAGCATGCGAGACGGGGCGATCCTCGCCAACAGCGGTCACTTCGACGCCGAGCTCGACCTCCGCGCACTTCGCGACCTTGCCCGGGGGCGCGTCCGGGAGGTCCGGCGGGACGTCGAGGAGTTCGACCTGGGCGACCGAAGGCTGTACCTCGTCGCAGAGGGACGGCTGGTCAACCTGGGCGCCGCCGAGGGCCACCCTGCAGCAGTCATGGACATGAGCTTCGCGAACCAGGCGCTCAGCGCCGAGTACGTGGCCAGGCATCACGAGGAGCTTCAGGACAAGGTCTATCCGGTGCCCGACGAGATCGACCGCGAGGTCGCTCGGCTCAAGCTCGAGGCGATCGGCATCGGGATCGACGAGATGACCGCCGAGCAGTCGCGCTACGTGACCTCCTGGGAAGAAGGGACGTAGTACCGCCGGCGCGCCGTGGCGACGGGCTCTGTAGACCGGACGCGTGCATGGAGGCACCGGCGGCCTCCGCTCAGCCGATCCGATCCGCCGGCGGCGTCAGCTCGGCGAGGGCGGCGACGACGTCGGCGACCTCCTGTTCGGTGTTGTAGAAGGCGGGCGAGAGGCGCACGATCCCCGGTCGGAAGTCGACGACGAAGCCGCGCCGGGCCAGCTCGTCCACGACGCTCTTCGGGTCCCGGACCTCGAGCGGCACGATCCCACCGCGCTTCGCGTCCTCGCGCACGGCGCGCACCCGAAGGCCAGCGGATTCGGCCAGCGCGATCGTCAGCGAGCCGAGGTCGGTCGTCCGCTCGTGCAAGCGCTCGATGCCGACCTCACGCACGACCTCCAGTCCCCCGCGCGCGATGAACGCCGAAGGCGTCGCGGGCGTCCCGAGCTCGAACTTGCGCCCGTCCGAGGCGAATTCGAGCGAGGCGACGTCGAACGCGAACTGTCTCGCGCTGCTGAACCAGCCCGTGCTCGTGGGTGCGAGGGCCTCGCGAAGTTCCGGCCGGACCCACAGGAAGGCATTCCCGGGCCCGCCGAACAGCCATTTCAGCGTCCCCGAAACGTAGAAGTCGACGCCGGTCGCGAGCGCATCCGTCGGCAGCAGCCCGGTCGCCTGGTAGGCGTCGATGAGGAGCATCGCTCCCCTGTCGTGGCACAGCCCGGCCAGCCCCTCGACATCCTGGACCGCTCCCGTCGTGAAGTAGACGTGGCCTGTCGCAACGAGTGAAGTCCGCTCGTCGACCGCAGCCTCGAACGCCGACAGTGGGACGGTCGATCCGTCCTCGGATGGCAGCACGACGAGTTCCACGCCGAGAGGCGCGCGGGCCAGCCACTGGTGGCCGATGGTCGGGAAGTCGAGCGCGGTCGTGATGATCCGGGTCCGCGGCCGGCTGCCGATCCCGACCGGCAGACCCATCTCTCGCACGCGCCCCACCGCGTCGCCGTCGTTCCGCTGGACCGGGTCAAGCGCGGACGCGACGGACGCGAGTGCGACCGACACGTTCGGGGCGAGCGCGATCTCCGACCCAGGCCGCCCGATCGTCCACCCGAAGTCCTCGCGAAGTGCGCTCAGCTCATCGAGCCAGTGCTTGTACCAGGCGCGCGCGCCGAGTCGGTCCCACTGCTCCAGGAACTCGTCAAGCTTCCGGCGCGACCGTACCGAACGCGCGCCGAGAGAACAGGTGTTGAGGTATGTGACCTCGGCGAGGAGCGGGAACTCGTCACGGCGGGCCACCAGCTCGGCGTGCCGGACCTCGAGCGTGGTTCGCATCAGGAGAGGATAGGCGGAACAAAAGGACGAGCCCCTGGTGCAGCCAGGGGCTCGGTGACGAGAGGTGGATCCCGAAGGCGGACGACCGCCTGACGCAAGCACTTCCCGGCGGGGGAGGGATCGCGTATCACGCGGAGGCTAGCGGACCCGGGCCCCGCGCGCATCATGCAAATGACGTATTTCGGCCATTACAAAGGGCTTCCGCCAGGGACGGGACAACGGGATCCCCGTGCTACCCTCTGCCGAGCCCTGACCCAGAGTGGAGTGTCATGACCAGTATCCTCGACGCCCAGCAGTACCTGTTCACGTCGGAGTCGGTGACCGAAGGCCACCCGGACAAGATGTGCGATCAGATCTCCGACGCGATCCTCGACGCGATCCTGCGCAACGACCCGCCGGCCCGGGTCGCCTGTGAGACGGCGACGACGACCGGGACGGTCCTCGTGCTCGGCGAGATCACGACCTCGACCTACGTCGAATTCCAGAACGTGGTCCGGGACACCATCCGCGAGATCGGCTACACGGATGCGCGCTACGGCTTCGACTTCCGCACGTGCGGGACGATCGTGTCCGTACACGAGCAGTCTCCGGACATCAAGCGCGGCGTGGACGAGGCGCTCGAGACGCGCGAGAGGGACGACGAGCACGACCAGGGCGCGGGGGACCAGGGCATGATGTTCGGGTTCGCGTGCCGCGAGACCCCCGAACTGATGCCGCTCCCGATCTCGCTCGCCCACGCGCTCGCGCGCCGGCTCGCCGAGGTCCGCAAGAACGAGACGCTCCCGTACCTGCGGCCCGACGGGAAGACGCAGGTCACGGTGGAGTACGAGCGGGGCTTCCCGAAGGCGGTCCGCGCCGTCGTCGTTGCTGCCCAGCACGACGAGGAGGTCTCGACGGACCGCCTGCGCGACGACGTCATCGAGTCGGTCGTGCGCGAGACGATCCCGCCCCATCTGCGTGCCGTCGACCCGAAGGTCCACGTCAATCCGACCGGCCGCTTCGTGATCGGCGGTCCCATGGGTGACGCCGGCCTGACGGGCCGCAAGATCATCGTCGACACGTACGGTGGGATGGCACGTCACGGGGGCGGAGCGTTCAGCGGGAAGGACCCGTCCAAGGTCGACCGCTCGGCCGCGTATGCCGCCCGGTGGGTCGCGAAGAACATCGTCGCTGCGGGGCTCGCCGACCGCTTCGAGATCGAGATCGCGTATGCGATCGGGATCGCGCGCCCCCTCCAGATCTCGATCGAGACGTACGGTACGGGCAGGATCCCCGACGAGCGGATCCTCGCTCTGATCAACGAGCATTTCGACCTGCGACCGGCTGCCATCATCAGCGCGCTCGGGCTCCGGCGGCCGATCTTCCGACAGACGGCGGCGTACGGCCACTTCGGGCGGCCCGATCTCGACCTGCCGTGGGAGCGGACCGAGAAGGCCGAGCAGCTCGCGTCGGACGCCGGGTTGACGGCACCCGAGCCCGTCGCCGTCCCGGCGTAGCCGTCCGTCAGCTGGCGGCGGCTGTCGAGCGCCGACGTGACGGCGGCGGGATCTCCCGTCACGCGCGAACCGGAACGTAGATGTACGCGGTGATCCTCGCGGGCGGCGGTGGCACCCGCCTGTGGCCCCTGAGCCGATCCGATCGACCCAAGCCGTTCCTTCCGCTGCTTGGTTCCGAGACGCTGCTCCAGCGGACCGTCTCGCGGCTGACGCCGTTGATCGCACCCGACGACGTCTATGTCGTCACCGACCTGCGGTACGCCGAGCTCGTTCGCGAGCAGCTGCCGGCGGTGCCCGAAGCGAACGTCGTGTGCGAGCCGATGGGCCGCAATACCGGCCCCGCAGTGGCGCTTGCGGCAGTCGGCATCGACCGCCCGGAACGCGACGTGATGATCGTGCTGCCGGCGGACCATCAGGTGGCCGATGAGGCGGCGTTCCGTCAGAAGCTCGGGGTGGCTGCCGAGGTCGCCGAGCGCGGGCTCGTTGCGGACGATGTGCTGGTGACTCTCGGCATCCAGCCCGCCGGTGCGGAGACGGGGTACGGGTACGTGCTGACGCATCCGCCCGCGGAGGCGATCGATGGTGGGGAGGCGTTCCCGGTGGAGCGCTTCGTCGAGAAGCCGGACCGTGGACGCGCCGAGGAGTTGATCGCCAGCGGACGTGCGTACTGGAACGCGGGGATCTTCGTCTGGCGACGTGACGCGGTCCTCGGCTCGCTGGAACGCTACGCGCCGACGATCATCGGACCGATGCGGGAGGCGCTGAGCGCCGGCGGCGACCCTTCGAGCTCCTACTCGCGCCTTCCATCGATCTCGATCGACTACGCTCTCCTCGAGCCGGCGTCACTCGATGCCCGCGTCGCCACGGTCCCGGGCGTCGGCCTCGGCTGGAGCGATCTCGGGAGCTGGTCCGCGCTCCTCGATATCTCGGTCGGGCAGCTGCGCGGGGACCAGCCGCGCGTCGTACAGCATGGCGAGTCGCGCGATCTCGACTCGGACGGACTCCTGGTCCACTCGGCTGGCGGTCGACTCGTGGTCACCCTGGGACTGAGCGGTACCATCGTCGTCGACACGCCGGATGTCGTGCTGGTGTGCTCGCGAGACCGAGCCCAGGACGTCAAGCGGATCGTGGACCGGCTGTCCGCCGAGAAGGAGACGCAACGCCTGTGACGCGTGTGACCCGGACGGTGGAGATGTGATGACGCGGCAGCCGGCCTCGATGGCCCCTTCGTCGCTCGGCGTGGCCGAACCGATCGCGACCGCGCCGACGACCGCGCGTCCCGACGCCCCGCCCATCGTCTTCGGGACCGATGGCTGGCGTGCGAGGGTGGCAGACGAGTTCAGCTACCAGAACGTGCGACGCTGCGCCGAGGGCGTCGCCCGATACGTGGTCGACAACGGGACGCAGGCGAAGGGCGTCGTCGTCGGATACGACCGCAGGTTCTGCAGCGAGTTCTTCGCCGAGGCCGCGGCGGAAGTCCTCCTTGCGCACGAGATCCCGGTCCTCTTCGCGCGCGAGGCGATCCCCACCCAGATGGTTTCCTACGAGGTGGTCGAGCGGGGTGCCGCCTGTGGGGTCGTGATCACCGCCTCCCACAACCCGTGGACCGACAACGGCTTCAAGGTGAAGTCGGCCACAGGCGCTGCCGCCGGCCCCGAGATCCTGGAGACGCTGGAGGCGACGATCCGCGACCGCGGCGCGGATGAGCCGCCGAGGCGGCCGTTCGCCGACGCTCGCGCTGCGGGCCTCGTGGACGAGGTGGACCCTTTTCCCGGCTACCGCCGGTACGTCGGGCGCTCCCTCGACCTCGACCGGCTTCGCCACGCGAACGTCCGCGTGCTCGTCGACCCCCTCTGGGGCTCGGGCGCGGGATGGATCCCCCGGCTGCTCGAGGGCGGCCGGATCGAGGTCACGGAGATCCACCAGGAGCGGAACCCCTGGTTCGGCGGCGTCAACCCCGAGCCGATCCGCCCGAACGTGGACGAGGCGCTCCGTGTCCTCGCAGCGGGGAGCTGGGACATGGGACTGCTCCTCGACGGCGACGCCGACCGCGCGGGTGCGGCCGACGAGCGCGGCACGTTCATCCACCAACTCCAGGTCATGGGCCTGTTGATGTACTACCTGCTCGAGCACCGCGGCTTCCGCGATCCCGTCGTGTCGACCGTCAACGAAACGTCCATGGTCCCCCGCCTCGGCGAGCGATACGGGGTCACCGTCCACGAGACGCCGGTCGGCTTCAAGTACGTGGGGCCGAAGATGATCGAGACAGGCGCGATGATGGGCGGTGAGGAATCGGGCGGCTACGGCTTCGGGATGCACCTGCCGGAGCGCGACGGGATCTACGCCGATCTACTGCTGCTCGACCTGCTGGTGCGTGAGCGAGAGCGCGGGCTGCGGCCGGTGTCGCGCGTGATCGAGCACCTGCATCAGCTGGCCGGGCCGTCGTTCTACCACCGCATCGACGTCCATGTCGCCCGGGATGCATACGCGGAGCTCAAGGCGCGCCTGCTGGTCGAGCTCGATGGCAACCCGCCTGCTGAGCTTGCCGGTCGCCCGATCGTCCGGTCGGTCGCACTGTCCACCCGCGACGGGTTCAAGTTCTGGCTCGACGACGGATCGTGGCTGCTGGTCCGGTTCAGCGGGACGGAGGCTCTCGTCCGCGTCTACGCGGAGGCGACGAGTGCGGAGCTTCGCGACGAGATCCTCCAGGCAGGCGAACGACTCGTGAGAGGAGCGACCTGATGGTCGCGGGTATGAGCGGCGTCCTCGACGATCCGGCGGCCGTCCGCGGGTACGACCCCGCCGGGATGCTTGACGCCGTTGCTGCCCTCCCGGAGCAGATCCGTGATGGTTGGACGAGGACGCGCGAGATCGAGCTTCCCGACCGCTATCGGGATCTGAGGTCCGTCACGGTGCTCGGGATGGGCGGGTCGGGAGTGGCAGGCGACCTCGTCCGTGGGGTCTTTGCCGACCGGCTTCGGGTGCCGGTCATCTCTGTCAGGGATTACGACCTGCCTGCGTTCGTCGGGCGAGACTCCCTGGTGGTCGCCGCGTCCTACACCGGGTCGACCGAAGAGACCGTCAGCGCACTCGCAGCCGCGCTGGAGCGTCGGTGCCCCGTCGCGGTGATCACGACCGGCGGTCCGTTGAAGGAGGTCGCGTCCCGCGCCGGACTTCCGCTCCTCGCGTTCCCTGGTGGTGGGCAGCCACGCGCGGCCGTGGGCTACTCGCTCGCGCTCCTCGCGGGTCTTCTCGAACGCGCCGGCTTACTCGAGCTCGAGGAGGCAGAGATCGGATCGGCAGCGGCGGCGTGCGAGGCGACGGTGGCGGCGTGCGGCCCGGATGTGCCGACCGAGCACAACACCGCGAAGCAGCTTGCCTGGACGCTCGTCGACCGGATGCCGATCATCGAGGCCAGTGGCTTTCTGGCTCCCGTCGCCCGTCGCTGGAAAACGCAGCTCAACGAGAACGCGAAGTCGATGGCGGCTGCAGAGGAGCTGCCCGAGGCGACGCACAACACGGTGGTCGGATACGCACAGCCGGAGGCGCTCCGTGATCACCTCTACGTCGTGTTCCTGGCCGGTCCCCTGGACCACCCGCGCAACAATCTGCGCGCATCCCTGTCGGCCGAGCTCCTTGCCGCCGCTTCGATCGGCCACCAGGTGGTGCCGCTGCGCGGGGAAGGCAAGTTGGCGCAGGCGGTGTCGGCGATCTGCGTGGGCGACTACGTGAGCGTCTATCTCGCGGCTCTGTATGGGCTCGACCCAACGCCCGTCGACGCGATCAGCCACATCAAGACTCGGATCGCGGCCGTCGACGAGGACGGCGACGACTGAATCCGGTCCGGTCCTGCCGGTCCCTTCTTGGAGGGCAGGTGTAGGCTAGCGTCGCCGGAGCGCGGCCGGTCAGCCGTGGCAGATCCGGCGTCGAGAGGGGTGGCCGGCTCCGTGCTCGTCGCCCGAAGGAGGAGACGCGATGCACTCCAGTCTGATCGGCAAGATCGAGAAGGCGAACCGTTACGCTCGCGAGACCGATCGCATCTCCTTCGAGGCTCTTTCGGTCAACTTCCGCGGCGACAACGACACCCATCACGTCTCGCTCGACTCAGGCGACTGGCAGTGCAATTGCCACTACTTCGAGAGCTTCCAGACGTGCGCGCACATCCTCGCCATCGAGAAGATCCTCGGTGACATGATCCCCGCGTCCGCCCAGAGGTCCCTGTTCGCGGCTGCGACGTCGGCCGACGTGAGCGCGACGGAGACCAGGGGCGTGGCGTGAGGCCAGCCGCGTAGCCTGACGCCAGCGCCGTAGGCTGACGCCGGCGGCGTCAGGGTGACGGGCGCGGCGCAACGACCCCGGAAGGTCGCGGCCGGCACGAGAGCAACGAACGAGCAAGGGGTCGGTCTCAGGACCGGCCCCTTGCTATCGATCGCGTTCGTCTCGCCCGCCGGTCACTCCACCTCGAGCCGCCAGTAGTAGGCACCGCTTCCGCGCCCGCGGGCATAGGTCACTTCGACCATCAACACCCACGAACCACGTTCGGGGCCGGCGAACCGGATGACACGGGCACCTTCTCCGCCCGATCCTCCGCGTGCGAGTCCCTCCTGTATCTCGCCCTGCTCGTCTGAAGCGGGAGAGATCCGAGCCACCCAGGAGGTGATGCGGCCGCCAGGGCGAAGCCTGATCGAGATGGCCGCTCCGGCGCGGATCGAGACGGGACGGAGAGCCGTGGCCGGTAACCACGGCCCGTCCGAGCCCGACTCATCGAACGTATAGCTCCCGATCTCGCCCTCGATGGGCTGGATCCCGCCGGCTGACAGGACAGCACCGGGCGGGTCGGCCGGCGGGTCGGCGGGCGAGGTAGCAGGCGATGGCGAGGGTCGGGTCCGTCGCACCCAACGCGAAGGAGCTGCCGATGAGGTGATCGCGGCCACGGGAGTCGCGCCCGCAGTCGGGGGAGATGGAGCTGTGGATGGACCGCGCGACGATGCCCTGTCGCCGCAGCCGATCGCGACGAGCAGGACCGCCATCGACGTGGTCAGGACGCGAAGCATCTCGGTCCTCCTCAGTACTGCGCGCTCACTCGGAGGCACCATCTCCGCCCGTCGGGCAGACGCCGCTGCACGGCCCGACGTACACGGTCGTCACGCCCGAGAGATCGCCCCGCAGACCCTCGTTGTCGGGTGACGAGAACACTGCCCGCCAATCCGCCGTCGAGGTGAGGTTCGCCGTGTACGTGTACGTCCCCGGACTCGAGCCCGAGGACATCGCGCCCAGCGAGATCCAGCTCGTGGTCCCCGCGCGTCTGCGCTGGAGGACGACGTCCCGACCGGAAAGAAGGTTGGCGGAGAGCCGCTCGTATCCATCGTCCGTAGCGACCCTCAGCGTTGCAGTCAACGTGACGCTGGTGCCGTACGGGACGCGGTCGTCGCTTGCGCGAAGGCCGAGGACGGTCTGGAGATCAAGGCAGGTCGAGACGAGTGTCCACGAACTCGGCACGTCGTACTTCCGCTGCAGCGTCGCCCTGTCGCAGCGACCGTAGCGATGCGTGTTCCAGCCGCTCCGCGGCTTCGTCCGCGAGACCGCCTGAACGACCGCGTCAAGGTAGTCGGACGCGTCCGCGTAGTTCACGTGGTGTCCGAGGACCTCGACATGCCCGAACTCGTCAAGAGCGATGTTCTCGACGTCGTAGCACCCGTCCGGCCAGGTCTCGTACGCCTGGCACCACTTCAGCGTGCCCCAGTCGAAGACGTATCCCTGCCTCCGGAAGGACATCGTGAACCAGTCGTTCGCGACGTCGCGCCGGAAGCAGGCGATGCCGTTCGGACCGCAGCCGCTCGGTTCGCCGTAGCTGATGTGGCTCGGCCCCGCGTCGAGCGCGAATATGGCGGCTTTCGACGCTCGTGACTCGTTCGAGTCCTGCGCGGCCGCTCGGATCTCGTGCTGCATCCAGACGGGCGGGACCTGCCCCGCCTTCCAGTGGTATGGAAGCCGCTGGTCCTGCGTCCAGGGACCGCCGACGAGGGCAGGGTCAGGTGAATGCGCTACGGTCGCGCCGCCGGCCGTGGACGCGAGGAGGGCGGCGAGCGTCAACGAGACGACCAGGCGGCGAGGACTGCTTCCGATCACCTCGTCACCCCTTCCGTCCCCACGATCGACCCGTCCGAGAGTCGGAGCAAGCGAGGCTGCTCATCTCCGGTCGCACGAAAGCCGCCCTCGGTCGTCAGCGGCCACCAGCCGTCCGGCACCTCCGCGACCGCCGTCCCGCGACCGCTTCCGGGGTGGAGTCGATGGTTCCCCGGGGGCGCGGCGATCAGGACGCGCGGCTTCCGATCGGAGAGATCGATCACGGAGACAGCGCCGTGTCTTCCCGGCGGCTCGTAGACGAGAGACGGTGAGCCGCCCGAGTCGGCGACCACGGCGGTGACCGCCGCGTCGACGAGCGTGCTGGCGTCGCCCGCTCCGCGCTGCAGTGAGACCACGGCACACGGCAGTCCCGGGCATGCGGCGTAGGCGACGATCTCACGGTCCGTCACGCCCAGCAAGGCGCCGACGCCTCGCTCGTCATACGTCTCGACGGCTCCGGTGCCGTGGTCCAGCACCCGCGTTCGGCAATCGACCGCGCCGCACGACTGGACGACCAGCTCGGAGCCGTCCGTGCTCCACCGGAGCGCGGTGGAGAAGGTCGGGCCGAAGCCTCCTAGCCGCTCGTCCTCCGTCAAGCCGGGCAGCACCTGCTCGCTCGATCCGTCAGGCTCCAACGACCGGCGCCAGATCCCTCTGTCCGCCCGGTCCGAGCGGTCGACGGCGTGGTAGTAGAGATAGCGGCGGGCCGGATCGAGCGTAGCGCTGCGGACGAGCTCGTGGGTCACGAACAGTCGCTCGCGGCACCCGTCCGTGCCGTTGACGGTGCGAACCTCCGAGACCGTCCCATCGTCACTTCCGTACAGCACGGTGCCGTCGAACGGGCCCGCGGCGAACGCTTCGCCGGCGAGTTCGTCGATGACGACCTCCTGTCCACCCAGCCGCCCGACATGGAGCGCGTATCCCGCCAGGAAGCCGCGTCCGTCGATCCGTTCCGCCAGCTCGTACCAGACCCCGCCCCGGCTTGCCTCGTCTCGTAACGCCGCCGACGAGTCACACGAGGGTGAGGCGAAGGGGAAACGCGGCGCGACGAGCGGACCACCGATCGACTGGGCGGCACCGAGCGTCAGGAGGGAGCTGCCAGCGAGGAGGGGTGCCACAACGTGTTTCCAGCGAGGAGCCTGGACCATCGATTACCTCCCCGGCGGCGTCGACACCGGCGGGGAGGCGAGGAGATGAGTCTCGCCCCTTCCTCTTCACGCGGCCTTATCGCGCCCTCGTCCATCCGTGCACTCGGAGATGTAGGCTCCCTGACCACCGAAGACAGGCCGTCCTCCACGACCTCACGCTCGCTGGCTACTCCTTCCCGCGCCTCGCGATGCTGCACGAGGGGCGGATCGCCGCCGACGGCCCGCGATCGGAAGTCCTCTCCCCAGACAAGGTAGGCCGCTATCCGGGGTGGACCCCTCGCTCGTCCGGCTGCCCGTGCGCTGACGCTCAGCCGCGCTTCCTCGGCGGGTCGAAGAAGGGAAGCGGGACGACCGTGGCGCGCACCGCACGTCGTCTGGCCTCGACCGTCCACTCGATCTGCAGCCGTGTCCCCGGGCGGTCGTGCGAGGCCTCGACGGAACCGAGCGCGATGTTCTTCTTGAGCGTCGGGCTCCACGTCCCGCTCGTTGCGCGCCCGATCTGTCGGCGCCTCGCGGCGTAGAGCGGGACCGGGACTCGCCAGGCCGCGGCGGGGACCGTGGGCGGTAATCCGTGCGCGCCGTACAGCTTCTCCAGGTCGTCCCAGTCCAGCTCGAGCCCGACCAGCCGGCGACCCGCCCCGGGTCGTTTCCGCTCGGCAAGGAGGGCCCGCTTGCCCACGAAGTCTCCGGGCTTGCCGACGTTGACCAGGCGGTCGAGCCCGATCTCGAGCGGCGAGTAGGCCTGTTCGGAGATCAGCGCGTGACGCGCGCTCGTGTAGTCGACTTCGATGAGGATGAGCCCGGCCTCGAGCCGGGCGATGTCGAGCGCGAGCATCCCCGCCGGACGCAGCCCGTACGAACGACCGACCTCCGACAGCCGGTCCCACAGGTCGACGGCGCGTGTCCAGTCCACCCACAGCTCGTACCCCAGGTCGCCGGTGTAGCCCGTCCGGCTCACGTCCAGTTCGATGTCGCCGATGCGTGCCGGCCGCCGACGGTAGTACCCGAGGTCGCCGAACGACTCGCCCGTCGCAGCCTCGAGGACGCCACGGGACGTCGGCCCCTGAAGCGCGAGGGCGGCGATCTGCTCCGTGATCTCCTCGATGGCGACGTCGAGACCGACCGCGTTGTGGCGGAACCAGCGGAGCTGAGGGTGGGCCGCCGTCCAGCGGTAGCTGTCCTCGTCCAACCGCGCGACGGTCCCGTCGTCGATCACCTTGCCGCGCTCGTCGCACCACGGCGTGTAGATCACCTGCCCGACGCGGATCCGCGTTGCGTCGCGTGTGATGACGCGGTCGACGAACCGCGTGGCGTCGGGTCCGCTCACCCGGTACTTGTAGAGCGGTGTCACATCGATGAGTGCTGCCGCCTCGCGGATCGCGTTGTACTCGATGTCGTGGTGGTCCGCATAGACGCTCGCCGCGAAGTAGCCCGCCCACTCACGCCACTGCATCTTCCGGTTGGCGACCGCGGTGCGCGCATGGAATGCGGTGCCAAGAGTCACGTTGCAGGCATCCGATCAGCTCCCGAGGCTGTGTTCCGCCGCCGACGAAGGAGGCTACGGTAGCAGCGCGTGCTACCCTCGCCGCGCCATGAGCAGCCCAGCTCGTCCGGACAACGTGGCTCGCGCCGCTCGATCCGCGGCGGGTCGTCGAGACGAGCCGGTCGGACCGCCTGGGCATCCGCACCCGGCCATCCTCGACTCGGTCGGGTCCGGCATCTACGCCGTCGACTCGGACGGCAGGACGACCTTCGTCAATCCCGCAGCTGCACGGATGTTCGGCTGGAACGCGGAAGACCTGATCGGGAAGCGCAGCCACGACGTGGTCCACCACTCGCGGCCCGATGGCTCCCTGTACCCCATCGAGGAGTGCCCGATCTACGGGACCCTCGCCGATGGCGTGCTCCGGGAGGGCGATGAGGTCTTCTGGCGCAGGGACGGTCGAGGCGTCCCGGTCCAGTTCGTTTCCGCCCCCATCCGCGAAGGCGACCGGATCGTCGGCGCCGTGTTCACGTTCACCGATGCGACGGCGCGACAGCGCGCGGAACAGGCACTGCGCGAGAGCGAGGAACGCTACCGGCTCGCGGTCGAGGGAGTGACGGACTACGGGATCTTCACGCTCGATCCGACGGGTCACGTGACCAGCTGGAACGTCGGCGTGGAACGCCTGCTGGGGTACCCGGAGAGTGAGTTCCTCGGCCGGGACGGGAGGTCGATCTTCACTCCTGAGGACATCGAGGCACGGGCGCCCGAGGAGGAGCTCGGGACGGCGCTCAGAGAGGGTCGCGCCGCGGACCAGCGGTGGCACGTTCGCCGTGATGGGTCGCGCTTCTGGGCGAACGGCGTCGTGACGCCGATCAGGGATGAGGACGGCGCCGTCCGCGGCTTCTCGAAGGTGATGCACGACGAGACCGAGCAGAAGCGGATGGAGGACGGCCTGCGCTTCCTCGTCGAGGCCAGCCGCGTGCTGGCCACGTCCCTCGATCACGAGACGACCCTCGAGAACGTCGCCCGGCTCGCCGTGCCTGCCATCGCGGACTGGTGCGCGATCCGACTCGCGGCAGACGATGGCGTCCCTCGCGAGATCGCCTACGTCCACCGCGACCCCGCCAAGCTCGCGCTCCTTCGAGAGCTTGCGCGGCGGTTCCCCGTCGACTCCGGTGGCGAGTACGGACACGGCAAGGTGGTCGCGACGGGAGAGCCCGACCTCGTCCCCGAGCTGACGGACTCGATGCTGGAAGCGATCGTGAAGGATCGGGAGCAGCTCGAGATGGTCCGGCGATTGGGGATGTCGTCCTACATGGCGGTCCCCGTCACGGTTTCCGGGCGGCACAAGGGCGTGATCTCGTTCGCGTCCGCGGAGTCGGGGCGACGGTACGGGCCGTCCGACCTGGCGCTCGCGCAGGAGCTGGCGCGCCGTGCTGCCGTCGCGATCGAGAACGCGGAGCTGTACCGGGAGATGGCGCAGCAGCGCGAGTCCACGCGCGAGAGCGAGGAGCGATTTCGGCTGCTCGTCGAGAGCGTCCGCGACTACGCCATCTTCATGCTGGACACCGAAGGACGCATCGCGAGCTGGAACGCGGGTGCCGAGCGGATCACGGGGTACAGCGCCGCAGAGGTGATCGGGCACCACCTCTCGCGCTTCTACATGGAGGAAGACATCACGGCGGGCGAGCCTGAACGGGAGCTCACGATCGCCGCGGGGGAGGGGCGCTACGAGAAGGAGGGCTGGCGGGTCCGGAAGGGCGGGTCGCGCTTCTGGGCGAACGTCGTCGTCACGGCGGTCCGGGATCGTCGAGGGGAGCTGCTTGGGTTCGCCAAGGTGACGCGGGACATGACCGAGCGGCGGTCGCTCGAGGAACAGCTGCGACAGTCCCAGAAGATGGAGGCGGTGGGGCGACTCGCAGGCGGGATCGCGCACGATTTCAACAACCTGCTGACCGCGATCATGGGCTACGCCGACCTGTTGTTGAGCGATCTTGCCCCGGAGGATCCGAGGCGAGAGGAGCTCGACGAGATCCGCAAGGCCGCCGACCGCGCAACGAACCTGACGCGTCAGCTCCTCGCGTTCGGGCGTCGACAGGTGCTCTCCCCGAAGGTGCTCGACCTCGGCGCGCTCGTCACTGACATGGCCCCGATGCTGCGTCGTCTGATCGGAGAAGACATCGACCTCGCCATCAGCCCTGCCGCCGAGCCGGTGCAGGTCGTGATCGATCCGGGGCAGCTGGAGCAGGTGATCCTGAACCTCGTCGTGAACGCCCGTGACGCGATGCCGGATGGCGGCAAGCTGACGGTGGAGACGGACAGCGTCGAGCTTGACCAGGAGTTCGTCGCCGAACACCTCGGCGTACGGCCCGGCCCGTACGTCCTCCTCGCGGTGAGCGACACCGGCATCGGGATGGATGAGGAGACCCGGCTCCGCCTCTTCGAGCCGTTCTTCACGACCAAGCCACAGGGCAGGGGTACCGGCCTCGGCCTCGCGACCGTCTACGGCGTGGTGACGCAAAGCGGCGGCGCCATCTGGGTCTATTCCGAGCCGGGCAAGGGCACCACGTTCAAGATCTACCTCCCCAGGGTCGAGGCGGGCGAACGCGCCGCAATCCCGCAGCGGCAGCGCGCGATCGAGCGCGGGACGGAGACGGTCCTCGTCGTCGAGGACGACCCCGGCGTGCGCGCCCTGATCACCGGAGTACTTGCGCGCCATGGATACAGCGTCCTCGATGCCCCGGATTCGACGCAGGGGCTGCTGGTCGCCGGACAGCACTCGGGCTCGATCGACCTGCTCGTGACCGATGTCGTCATGCCCGGCTCGAGCGGCGCGGTGCTCGCCCAGCGGCTTCGCCTCGAGCGACCGGGCGTCAAGGTCCTGTTCATCTCCGGCTACACCGACGACGCGATCGTGCACCACGGCGTCCTCGAGCCTGGCGTCGCGTTCCTCGAGAAGCCGTTCACGCCGGCCGCGCTCGCAGCAAAGGTCCGAGAGGTACTTGAAGGACGGGCGCTCTCCCTCGCCGCGCAGCCGGCCGTGCGCGCGTGACCCGCCCCTATGACGCCGTCATCATCGGTGGCGGCCACAACGGTCTGACGAGCGCTGCCTATCTCGCGCGCGCCGGTCGACGCGTCCTCGTCCTGGAGCGGCGCCACGTCCTCGGCGGCGCGGCGGTCACGGAGGAGGTGTTCCCCGGGTTCCGGTTCAGCGTCTGCTCATACGTCGTCAGCCTCCTCCGGCCCGAGATCATCCGCGAGCTCGAACTGCCCCGGCACGGCCTCGAGATCCTGCCCCTGGACGGGACGTTCACGCCGCTCGACGGCGGCTGGTTGTGGCGCACCAACGATCACGCACAGACGATGCGCGAGATCAGGCGCTGGTCGGCGAGTGACGCCGAGGCGTACGAGGATTACGGGCGCCTGATGGTCGAGATGGCGCGGTTCATCAAGCCGATCCTCTCGATCGTCCCTCCCGACCCGATGGCACTCGACCCCCGGCCGCTGCTGCCGCTCGCGGGCCTCGCCCGGCGCTTCGCCCAGTTGCCGGAGGAACAGCAGGCCGTGTTCATCCAGCTGATGACGATGAGCGCCGCGGACTTCCTCGACCAGTGGTTCGAGACAGATCCACTCAAGGCGACGATGTCCGCGTCGGGGATCATCGGCACGTTCCTCGGCGTGAGGTCCCCGGGGACCGCCTACGTGCTCCTTCACCACTACATGGGCGAGATCGACGGTGCTTTCAGGGCGTGGGGGATCCCCCGTGGAGGGACGGGTGCGGTCAGTGAATCGATCGCGTCGGCGGCGCGGCAGGCGGGCGCTGAGATTCGGATCGAGGCACCGGTCGCGCGGATCCGCGTGCGCGGAGACCGGGCTACCGGAGTCGTGCTCGAGTCCGGCGAGGAGGTCGACGCCTCGGTGGTCCTGTCGTCCGCAGACGCGAACGTGACGTTCCTCAAGCTCCTCGAACCGGGGACGCTCGATCCCCGGTTCGAGGCGGACGTGCGGAGATACCGGTTCCGGGGATCATCGGGGAAGGTGAACCTCGCTCTCGACGGGTTGCCCTCGTTCACCGACGGTCCGGAGGGTGGGGAACACCTCCGTGGCGCGGTCAGCTTCTCGCCCAGCCTGGAGTACATGGAGCGCGCGTACGACGACGCGAAGTACGGCCGCTTCAGCCGCCGGCCCTACATCGACATCGTCATGCCGACGCTCGTCGATCCCTCGATGGCGCCGCCGGGCAAGCACACGATGAGTTGCTTCGTCCAGTACGCACCGTACGAGCTCGCGGAGGGGGAGGGGACGTGGGACGACCAGCGCGAGGCGTTCGGCGACGCGGTCATCGACACGATCGCGGAGCGGGCGCCGAACATCCGCGACCTCATCCTCCACCGCCAGGTCGTGACGCCTCTGGACCTCGAGCGGGAGTGGAGCCTCACGGAGGGCAACATCTTCCAGGGTGAGCTCGGCCTCGAGCAGCTCTTCTTCAACCGGCCCGTCCCTGGATGGGCACGCTACCGCACGCCGATACGCGATCTCTGGATGTGCGGATCCGCTGCCCATCCCGGAGGCGGGATCATGGGCGCGCCCGGGCGTTTGGCCGCGCTCGAGGTGCTCTCGGCGGCCAAGGCGCGCCGGGCGGCGTGAGCGGCGAGTCGCGGGCTTGATCGACGGCTCCCGGGCTCCCGGCTACGACGCGATCGTCGTCGGAGCCGGGCATAACGGTCTCGTGTGCGCGGCGTACCTGGCGCGCGCCGGGTGCCGAACGCTCGTCCTCGAGCGGCGGTCGCGCGTGGGCGGCACGGTCGAGACCGACGAGCTCGCCCCGGGCGTCCGTGTCCCCGCGATCGCCGACACGCTGGGGCGCCTGCGTCCGTCGGTCGTGCGGGACCTGAAGCTCCGACAGTATGGCCTGCGCCTCGTCCAGCCCGAAGCGCGCGCGTTCGCGCCCGGCGGGGACGGAGGAAGCATCACGTTATGGGCGGACACCGCGCGAACAACGAGCGAGCTTCGGGCCATCTCCGTTCGTGACGCTGACGCCTACCCGCGGTTCGACGCCGAGCTCCGGGCGCTGGCGGGATTCCTCGATCGGATGGCGCGCGCGGTGCCCCCCGACCTCAAGACCCCGTCCTTTGCGGACGCTGTTTCCGGGGTCCAGCTCGGCGCCGAGTTCCGCGGACTCGGCCGCGAACACGCGCGCGGGCTCCTGCGCGTGCTGCCGCTGGCCGTCGCCGACTA
>JADDQH010000012.1 GCA_016781485.1 Chloroflexota bacterium
CAGGCTCGCGGCCCCGGGGGTCGTCGCAGCGGCGCCCGGCGGCGTCGCCTCCGGGATGTCGGCTGTCGAAGCGGGTGATCTTCCCGCGCCGCCCCCGCCCCCCTGCGCGCACGCCGAGAGGACGAGGAGCGTGGCCAATAGGAGCGCGTGGCGCCCTCGGTAGAACATCGGAAGCCCTCCGCTGCTTCGTTGCTCACCTGCGGCGGCGGGCGGCGGCGCCTGCCGACGCACCGTTGCAGGACGCCAGTCGAAGGGGGATCGCCTTCGTCTCCTCCTGGCGTCCCTACACTGTAGTCGATGAGGGATCTCCGGAGGCACTCTCGTCCCTCGGCGCCCCCCGTCGGGGGGCATTCCGGAGGTCCGGCATGATCCCGAACAGGCGCGGGCCGCTATGCTGCTCGCGGCTCTACCTGGGACCCCGCGATCCTAAACCTCGAGAAGGAAGGATCTTCGGGCGGACATGGCAGCTCGTTGCGCGCGCCGACGGCTGGCGATCGCCGGGTCACTCACCGCGCCGGGCGGCGCACGACGATCTCGATCGTCCCCCACACGATGAGCGCGAGGCCGAGGCCGGCGACCCACAGCCCGAGCGCGCGATCGGGCATGAACAGGCCGAACGTGCGCTCCTGCCGCTGAGCCTGTACCTGCACGATCCGGAGCAGCAGCCCGACGACGCCGATCGCCGCGACGAGCACGAAGGACGCACCCCGGTCGACGGGGAGCGCGTTTCGATCTCCCGCCGCGTAGGGCAGGAGGATGAGCGCGAGCACGAGGATCGCGGCGATGAACACGAGGATCCCGGCGCCCTCGAACGCGTTCCGCGAAAGCGGTGTGACGGCGTCACCGCCGAGCGTGTACCAGGGCAGGAAGCAACCGACGAGAGCGAGGATGCCGCCGACCGCGACCAGGACCCGTCCGCGCGCGGACGTTCGCCGGTCCATCACGCCGTCGTGACCGCGAGCAGGCGGAGCGACGGATGCAGGCCCTCAGCCGGTCCTGGCTTCGGGGCGAGAGACGCCGTCACGCGTGGCTGTAGACCTCGGGCTTGAGGACCCCGATGAACGGCAGGTTCCGGTAGACCTCGCCATAGTCCAAGCCGTAGCCCACGACGAAGCGATCGGGGATCGTGAAGCCGACGTAGTCGATCTGCAGGTCGACGAGCCGCCGCGCGGGCTTGTCCAGCAGCGCACAGATCCGGATCGAACGCGGGTTCTTGCCGCGCAGATATCGCAACAGGTAGTTGAGGGTGAGACCGGTGTCGATGATGTCCTCTACGATCAGCACGTCCTTCCCCTCGATCGACGCGCTGAGGTCCTTCAGGATCCGCACCAGTCCGGAGCTGTCGGTCGCCGTCCCACCGTACGAGCTGACTTCCATGAGGTCGATCTGGAGCGGGATCGTGACCGCGCGCATCAGGTCCGCCATGAACGGGAGCGATCCCTTCAGCACGCTCACGAGCGTCAGGGGCCGCCCCGCGTAGTCCGCGCTGATCCGCTGGCCGAGTTCGGCGACCTTCGCCCGGACCTGCTCCTCGGTGACAAGGACCTCGGCGACATCCTCGAACAGGTTCGGGTGACGCTCGGGGAGCGCGGCCATCGGCCGGAAGCGTCAGCGAATGCCGGCGGGGAAGGACGGCGCGTCAGGCGGAACCTGCTGCGCGGTCGCGGTCGGCAGCGTGATACCACGCCCCGGCTTGGGACGTGGCGGCGTCTGTCCCTCGAGTCCCATGAGAGACGCGACGACGTCGACCCGCCCGTATTTCAGCATCAACGCTCTGAAGTCCTTCGCGTACAGCAGTTTCACCCGGAGCTCGGGATACAGCTCGCGAAGGCGCCGCAGCTTCCGGTTCTTGCGGCGTACGAGGCTCTGCCGGAGCGTCGTCAGCTCGACATAGAGGTCGAGCTCGGGGAGATAGAAGTCGGGCGAGAACGACTCCACGACCTTCCCGTCAAGGTTCCACAGGATCGGGAATCTCCGGGGCTCGTATTCCCAGCGCACTTGGTAGTAGTCGAGGATCCGAGCCAGCTCCGCCTCGCTGGCGTGGGCGAAGATCGGGCTGGCCGTCACGTACCCGACGCGTCGCCGGCGTCGGACGCGCCGAACAGCGCGCGGAAGTCGCCGTCGAAATCCCGCAGGAACTCGTGCATCTCCAGGATGTCATCGGAATCGACAGGCGCGGCCTCGTCCACCAGGTCCGCCTCCGCGCGCGGCAGGTCGCCGGCGTCCAGGTGCGCCGATTCGTCCTCGTCAACGTGGACCGTCACGATCGCGACCGCCTCGGCGCCGCAGCTCCGGCACGCGAGGTCCACGAAGAACAGGTCCTCACGCTGGGCGAGGACGCTGATGCGACTCGTCCGATAGCTGCGGCCGCACGCGCCGCAGGCGAAATCTGCGAGTTGGGTGCGGAGCCATTCGGTGCCTTCCATCTCGCAAGAGTCTAGCGGGTCGTCCCGTCACTCTTCGGCGAGGCCAGTCGACCGAGCGCGCCCGGAGAGTCTTTCGGCCGCCGTCGGTCCGTCCCGCGGCAGGGTGGTATACTCCCACCCTGTATCGCTCTTCCTATCCGACCAGGGGACGCACGTGACGGCCGAACGGGCGAAGACATCTGCTGCTCGCGCGCCGGACACGCGCGGCGCTGGCCGCGCCGACCGCGCAGCGGAGCCCGGGCTCATGGAAGCGAACGAGCCGTCCAGCGGCCGGAAGCCCGGGCGCGCGGGCGACGAGTCGTTCCGCCACAGCTACACCAAGGATCGCGTCCAGCTGCTTCGCCGGCTGTCGCGTCTCGAGGGACAGGTCCGGGGCGTCGCCCGGATGATCGAGCGGGACGAGTACTGCATCGACATCCTGCAGCAGACCGCCGCGCTTCGAGCTGCGGTCGACTCCGTCGCGCTGCTGATCCTGGAGGATCACGTGGCGGGCTGCCTCAGGACCGCGGTCGACACCGGGGACGCCGAGGCCTACACCGAAGAGGTCATGGAAGTCGTCCGAAGGAGCCTGGGGAGACCCGTCAGAGCGACACGGCCCACCCCCGACTGAGCTCCCGCCCGTGGGCGCGACTGCGCCGCCGCGGCATCGACGCGCCTCCCCGGAGCGGGTTTTCCACCCAACCGGGCGCTGGTCGTCTCCTCCATCCACATCTTCCACGCGCGGCCTCCCCGTTCCCGGCTTGTGGAAAAACGGGTTGACCGAGCCGGCGGAACGTGCGAACACTGCCCCTCTGCACCGCGGGCGCCGGAGACGGGGCTCGCGACCGAGTACGGTAACGGGGTCCCCGAAGCGATCGGCGAGAGCCGTTCGGCGAACCGACGGGGCTTCGGAAAACCGAAAGGTCAGTGGTGCCACGAACGTCCGTTGGGAGCGGCGACGCGGAGACGAGCGCAAGCGACTCCTGCTGCCGCGGCCCCGCTCCCGACGCGGCCTCCCAGCGGCTCCGGTCCCCGGCGGTCCCCTCGGCTGCTCCGCCGCGGTGCGTCGTCGTCGGCAACGAAGCGCGCGCGCATCGGCCCGGTCGCGGCAGTGCATGGCGAGCACGGTGAACGAGAGGCTGGATCGGCGTCCACTCCTCCCGACCGAGACGACCGAGCTTCCAGCCCTGCCGCCGGCCTTTCACCAGACGCTCGAGTCGGCGCTCTCGCAGCTCGGCGAGGTCCTATCGCCGGGCGCGCTGGCGGCCGTCGAAACGCACGCTCGGCTGCTCGTCGCGTGGAGCGCGTCGATCAACCTGACGGGACGCCGCGCGCCCGAGGAGGTCGCGCTGGAGCATGTCGCGGACAGCCTGGCGGCCCTCCCGTTGCTGCGCGAGCTTCGGCGTCCACCCGCTCCAGGCGCCCGTGACCGCCCTCTTTCGCTGCTCGACCTCGGGAGTGGCGCCGGGTATCCAGGACTTCCGCTCGCGGTCGCACTCCCGGTGGCGCGCGCCGCACTCGTCGACTCCATCGGGAAGAAAGCCGCGTTCCTGGCCGTCGCGGCCCGCCTCGCGACCGGCGCGGTGGCAGCAGCCGGGGAAACGGCGCCGATCCTGGAGGTCCGTTCCGAGCGCGCCGAGGCACTCGCCCGGGAACCGGCGCAACGCCAACGCTGGGACGTCCTCGTCGCGCGTGCCGTGGCCGCCCTCCCCGAACTGGTCGAGCTGGCCCTGCCGCTCGTGCGGACCGGTGGCCATCTCGTCGCCTGGAAGCGCGACGATGAGGCGGGGTCCCTCGAGCGGGAGCTCGGCGCCGCGCGCCGGGCGTTGGAACGGGTGGGCGGCTCGATGGAGGGCGTGCGCGTCGAAGCCGTCCCGATCGAAGGCCTTCGCGACCACCGGCTCGTGGTCGTGCCCAAGATCCGCGCCACCCCCGCACGCTACCCGCGCCCTCCGGCCGAACGCCGGCGCCTCCTGCTAACCTGACCACGTGCGCCTCGCCGTCCTGTCGGACATCCACGGGAACCTGGCCGCGCTCGAAGCAGTCCTCTCGGCCCTCGCCCCTTTCGACGCGGTGTGGCAGCTCGGCGACATCGTGGGATACGGACCCCAGCCGGACGAGGTCATCGAGCGCCTGCGCGCCGTCGGCGCCCAGGGAGTCCGGGGGAACCACGACTCCGCGGCGATCGGACGGATCGACGTCGACTGGTTCAACGACGATGCTCGCGCCGCGGTGGAGTGGACAGCCGAGCGGCTCGGGCCTGACGGGCAGCGATGGCTCGGAGAGCTCCCGGAGCGCCTCGTGGAAGGGGACTTCACGCTGGTCCACGGCAGCCCTCGCGACCCGACGTGGGAGTACGTGTATTCGACCCCGATCGCCCGCGCGTGCTTCATGGCGTTCGAGACGCCCCATTGCCTCGTGGGCCACACCCACGTGCCGCTCGTCTTCCGGGAGGATGACGGCCGCGTCGAGATGCTGGCGCCCTCGGACGGGTCACGGCTTGCGCTCGACGCGCGTCGGACGATCCTCAACCCCGGCAGCGTCGGCCAGCCGCGCGACGGCGATCGGCGCGCCTGCGGCATGGTGCTGGACACGGACGAGCGCACCGTGGAGTGGCGGCGCGTCGACTACGAGGTAGGCACGACGCAGCAGCGGATGCGCGAGATCGGGCTTCCTGCCCGGCTCGTGGAGCGGCTCGGACACGGTCTCTAGGTCACTCCCCGGACGCACGTAGGCGGAGACGGCGCCCGTATGCCGACGACACAGCAGCCGCTACGCGGACGCAAGCCCGGCGATCGCCGCGTCCGGATCGAGCGACCCCACGCCGACTACTTCCGGTGGGAAGCACCCGGAGTCCTCGTCGCCAAGCAGAAGGCGCACCTCGAGCGGCGACCGCTGGCACGCGCGTGGGCGCGGATCAAGGCACTGCTCATCGGACGGCCGATCGCGACCGAGGCGGAGCTCGAGGAGCGCCTGTCGAAGAAGAAGGCACTCGCGATCTTCAGCTCCGATGCGATCAGCTCGAGCGCGTACGCCACCGAGGAGATCCTCGGCGCGCTGATCATCGGGGGCACCGCCGCGCTCCTCTTCAGTCTCGAGATCAGCATCGCGATCGCGGCCCTGCTGGCGATCGTGGCGTTCAGCTACCGGCAGGTCTGCCTCGCGTATCCCACCGGTGGCGGCTCCTATTCCGTCTCCAAACGGAACTTCGGCCGGAACGCCTCGCTCGTTGCGGCATCGGCGTTGCTCATCGACTACACGCTGACCGTGGCCGTGTCGACCTCCTCGGCCGTGGAACAGATCGCCTCCGCCGTGCCGTCGCTCGCCCCGGTCAAGGTCGGCATCGGGGTGCTCGCGATCCTGCTCCTGACCCTCGGCAACCTGCGCGGGATCCGGGAGGCCGGGAACATCTTCGCGCTGCCGACCTACCTGTTCGTGGGCACCGCGCTCCTGATGATCGCGCTGGGGGCCTATCGCATCGTCGTGCTCGGTGACGCCGCGGCGGCCCCCGCACTCCAGGCGACCGCAGATGTGACCTCACAGGCCGCGATGGCGATCCTCCTCGTGCGGGCGTTCGCATCCGGCGCGGTCGCACTGACGGGAACGGAGGCGATCGCGACAGGCGTCCCGGCGTTCAAGCCCCCCGAGTCACGCAACGCCGCGACGACCTTGATGGTCATGGCGGCACTGCTCGCGACACTGTTCATCGGCATCACGTTCCTGGCCGTGAACTTCGGGGTCGTCCCGGACGAACACGAGACCGTCGTCGCGCAGGTGGCCAGCCACGTCTACGGCGAAGGGTCGATCGGGTTCTACCTGTTCCAGACGTTCACCGCACTGCTCCTGTTCCTCGCCGCGAACACGAGCTTTGCGGCGTTCCCGAGGCTCGGGGCGATCCTCGCCCAGGACGGGTTCATGCCGCGGCAGTTCGCGTTCCGCGGCGACCGGCTCGCCTTCACGCTCGGCATCGTCATCCTGGGGCTCGTCGCGGCCTCGCTCGTCGTCGTCGCCGGCGGCGACACGCATGCGCTCATCCCGCTCTACGCGGTCGGCGTGTTCATCGACTTCACCATCAGCCAGGCGGGGATGGTCCGGCACTGGCTGCACGAGCGGTCGAGCGGGTGGCGGTATCGCATCGCCATCAATGCCTTCGGCGGCCTGTTGACCGCGATCGTCGCGGTGGTCGTCACGACCGCGAAGGCCCCCGCGTCGCTTGCTGTGCTCCTGCTGATCCCGTTCCTCGTCGTGATGATGCTGTTCATCCGCCGCGAGTACGACAAGCAGACGGCGGAGCTCGCGCTGCGACCCGAGCAGGTCATCGGGCCCCCTCGGCGCCGTGAGCGCGTCATCATCCCGGTGCCCGGGCTCTCGCGCGCGGTGGTCCAGGCCGTGAACTTCGGGCGCTCGCTCGCGGATGACGTCCGGGCGGTCCACGTGACCGAGGACGCCGACGCGGCCGCTGCGTTCCGGCGCGACTGGGAGCGGCAGATCCCGGGCGTGCCACTCGTGATCGTGGAGTCGCCCTTCCGCGCCGTCGTCCAACCGTTCGTCGCGTACCTCGATGTGATGGCACCCGCCGAGCCCGATCTCATCACCATCGTGGTGCTGCCGGAGTACGTGCCCAGACACTGGTGGGACCGACTGCTCTACAACCAGACGTCGAACCGACTCCGGCAGGCCCTGCTCGGCCGACCCGACACGGTCGTCGCGACGGTTCCGTACCAGCGGGAAAACGAGGCTCTCGCCGCACAGCCGACCCGGTGACTCCGCGATCGGCGCTGACGTGCCGCCGGGAGCACCACCACTGGGTCGGCGACGCGTGGTGTACCCTTCCGGCCGATGCCGGACCAGACGACTCCGCCCTTCAAGCGCGCGGTCCTCGGGCTCAGTGGCGGGCCGACCGACGAGCTCGTCGTCCGTTTCGCGTGCGAGCTGGCCCGGCCACACCGGGCCGAGCTGATCGCGATGCACGTGGTCGAGGTCGACTGGCGCCACGATCTCGCGGAGGACGTGTCGAGCGGGAACGTCGAGGCCTCGGCGATCCTCGACCGGGCAGAGGGAGTGGCAGAGCGCTACCGAGTGTCGATGCAGGCTGAGCTCCTTCAGGCGCGCGACGTCGGGGCAGCCCTCGTCGACGAATCGACGGCCCTCCAGGCCGACGCCATCGTCCTCGGTCTCCCCTACCGGAAGAAGTTCGGGGGTGACTTCGCGATGGGACGGACCGTCCCGTACGTCCTTCAGAACGCCCCCGGCGGCGTGTTCATCGTGAGAGAGCCGATCGCGAGGAGCGAGGCTCGCGGCGGCGAACCCGAGACCGCGGTGGGCGCCGGGATGGGCGAGGCGGACCGCCTGTAGGCCGCGGCGACGAACCAACGAAGGAGCTTTCGTGACACGGTCGATCATCGTCGGCTGCGGGCGCGTCGGGGCGGGACTCGCCGAGAGCCTCGAGCAGGCAGGACACGACGTCGCGATCATCGACGTCAACAGCGATGCCTTCAATCGGCTCCCCTCGGATTTCCGCGGCCGGGCGATGCGCGGGGACGGGACGGACGAGGACGTCCTCCGTCGCGCCGGCGCAGAGGGTGCCGACAGGTTCTTCGCACTCACCGAGGGGGACAACCGGAACGTGCTCGCGGCACAGCTCGCGAGCGAGACGTTCGGGGTGCGGAACGTGGTCGCCAAGGTGAACGACCCCGTCCGGGCCGAGGCGTATACGGCCCTCGGGCTCGCCACCATCTGCAGGACGACGATGATGGTCGAGGCGCTCGAGGCGTACAGCGGCCTCCGCCCCGGGACGCGAGCCCGAGGCGTCGACCCGGCGCGGGGTCATCACGGCGGCCACGAGCCCCGCGTGGAGCGCGGTAGCGACGCGCGTGGCCGCGGGGTGGATGGCGTGGCAGCGGATCCCGCCACGCGGATCGCGAGGGGGTAGCGATGTACATCATCGTGGTCGGCGGCGGCAAGGTGGGGTACTACCTGACGAAGGAGCTGCTGGCCGCGGGGCACGAGGTCGTGCTCCTTGAGAAGGACCCGAGGAGGGCGCGGCAGATCGCGGACGAGGTCGGGAGCATCGTGTTGAATCGCGACGGATGCGAGGGGAAGCATCTGGCGGACGCGGGCGCCAACCGAGCCTCGATCGTCGCCGCAGTGACCGGTGACGACGAGGACAACCTCGTCGTCTGTCAGATGGCCAAGCACCACTTCGACGTCCCACGGACGATCGCGCGCGTGAACAACCCGCAGAACGAGGTCCTCTTCCGTCACCTGGGCGTCGACGAGATCATCAGCCCGACGCGGATGATCCTCGCGTCGGTGGAGCAGGACATCCCCGTCCATGAGCTGCTCCACCTCGCCCAGCTGGGCGGTGGCGACCTCGAGCTGATCGAGGCGCAGATCGCAGATGACTCCCCCGCCGCCGGGCGTCGCCCGCGCGACATCAACCTTCCCGAGGGCTGCACGCTGTTCGTCCTTCTGCGCGACGAGCAGTTCCAGCCGATCCGTCCGGAGACCGTGTTCGAGCCAGGTGACAAGGTGATCGCGATCTCGCGTACGGAGTGCGAGGCACAGCTCCACCGCGAGCTGATCGGCACGGACGGCACCGACGGGGGTCAGTCGCGCGTCGGCGCGGGCGAAGCCGTCTCCTGACGGCAACGAGCGGCACGGGCGCCAGACGGCGGTGCGCAAGACGGCGGCGAGCGAGCGGCACGTCGACGGGCCGCGCGACGACGAGCAGGATCTCAACGCCGCGACGCGCTACTGAGCCGCCATGACCTCCGCCGGGCCCGACATCGGCGCAAGCGGAGGCAGGACATCATCGTCGGCCACGCCACCGGCGCCCGTCGTCATGCGGCGGGCACTCGTGGTGTGGGGATCGGGGCATCTCGCGCTCGGCGACCGACGTGGCTGGGTGCTCCTCGCGCTCCAGGTCCTGAGCGTCGTCTTCCTCGTCGTGCTGGCCTCAGCGTTCCTCGAAGGGAGCCGCGCCTTCCTCGTGTTCCTCGCGCTCGCGGTCTTCTTCGCCGCGTGGGGCGGGCAGGCCGTGGACGCGCAGCGGAAGGCGGTGGCGGCAGGCGGAAGCCCGGGAGGAGCCATCCAGCTGCTCGCCCTCGCTCCGGTCGTGGGCATCGTGATGACCGGCTTCTGGCTCGTCGCCGGATCGTCGGGGTCTCCGGAGGCGACGCTCCAGCGCTACGTTTCGGCGTGGCAGGACCGTCGCGCCGATCTCGCCGCCCAGCTGTTCGTCTCCCCGCCGGCGGCGGATGCGCTCGCCGTGCGCTGGGCTCAGCAGGAGGCGTATCTTCGGGATCGCCTCGGGGAGCTGTCGGCGTCAGGCGGGGGCGGACCCGAAGCCGGGATCGATCCCGAACGGCCGTTCCGAAGCCTCGTCGTGACGCTGCCCGACCAGCCACGGCTCGAACCGGACATACCCGGCACCGAGGCGGATCGCGTGACGGCGTACCTCGAGATCGTCCGCCCCGTGCGCCGTGAGACGACGTTCCTCGGCATCTTCCCCGCGGCACGTCAGGAGATGGTGCCGGTCGAGCGGGTCGGGCGCGCGGTGCTCCGCGCCGTCCCGCTCGAGCCGCGGACGGGGTTGGGACGGGAGAACAGGGTCTGGCGGCTCGAGTCGGTCGAGGTGGGCGGCCCGTAGCGGCTCCGTCGCGACGGTACGTCGCAGTCGGGGGAAGCAACCTTGACAATGGCGTTGTCATGGTTTACCGTCTCGCCGTTGGCAGCATCTCTACGCTGCCACGAGCCACAGAACGATGAGCACCGCGTCGTGGGCGCAGGTGCAGTGCACGACCACGAGGAGGTCCGACACGATGAGCCTTACCCGCCGGACTTCGCCCTTCGGCGAGCTTCTGTCGCTCCGTCAGGCGATGGATCGCCTGTTCGAGGATTCGTACGTGCGCCCGAGCGGGCTCAGGGCCGCTGAAGACCAGACGCTGCCGCTCGACATCTACGCGACGGAGGACGCGCTCGTCGTCAAGGCCGCGCTCCCCGGCGTGAAGCCGCAGGACGTGGAGATCACGGTCTCGGGCGACATGCTGACGATCAGCGGCACGTTCAACGAGGAGCGGGAGCAGAAGGGCGAGCAGTACCTGTTCCAGGAGCTTCGCCGCGGGCGCTTCACGAGGAGCGTCTCGCTTCCCGCCGACCTCGACCGTGACGCGGCGACCGCGAACTTCGAAGACGGACTGCTGACGCTGACGATCCCGAAGGCGGAGGAGACGAAGCCGCGGCAGATCCGGATCACGCCCACCACGAGTCATGCATCGAATGCACGGGCCGTCGGCGGTTCGACCGAGTCGGGGCAGCCGGAGCAGCGAGCGTAGCCGGCCGCCGCGTCCAGCTGGAGGATCGACTCGGATGTCGACTCGGATGTCAGGCCTCGGCGAGCGCGTGAGGCGCGACCCGAGCCGCCCCGTCTACGTCATCAGCGTCGCGGCGAGCATCGTCCGGGTCCACCCCCGGACGCTTCGGATCTATGAGGACGAGGGCCTCGTCTGCCCCGCCCGCACCCCGACCAACATCAGGCTGTATTCAGAGAACGACATCCGGCGGGTCCTGTGGATCCGCCACCTGACCCAGGACCTGGGAGTCAATCTAGCGGGGGTCCGCGTCCTCTTCGAGCTGGAGGAGCGACTCGGCGCCCGCATCCTGGAAACACTCTTCGAACGACCTGGCGACGACGACGAGGTCGATTCGGAGGCCGGCGCGGAAGAGCGACCGGCTTGAACCCACGGCGCGCGTTCGGCGCGCCTGAAGCACTCTCCGAAGGAGACCTCGATGCCTACTCGAACCACCAGAGACGACCCGACGCAGGGATCGCCGCCCGGCGAGGCGACGCGTCATAGGACCGGCGTCCGCGAGCTGCCGCTCGTCGCGCTCCGCGAAACGGTCATCTTCCCGGAGATGATCGTGCCGCTCCAGGTCGGCCGCGACAAGTCCGTGCAGGCGCTCAATCGCGCCGTCGCCGACGGTTCGCCGATCGCGCTGGTGACCCAGCGCCAGGCGGACCGGGAGGACATCTCCGACCCGTCGGAGCTGTATGGCGTGGGGACGCTGGCGAAGATCGCCCAGGTCGTCCAGCTCCAGGACGGGACCGTCCGCGCGATCGTCCAGGGGCAGCAACGACTCCGGCTGCTGTCGTTCGTGCAGTCGGAGCCGTACATCATGGCGGCCGTCGAGCTCGTCGAAGACGGGGGCCCGGCCGACCTCGAGGTCCAGGCCCTCGTACGGACGGTCCAGTCACAGATAGAGCAGTACGTCCAGTCGGGCGCTCCCGTGCCCCCCGAGGCAGCGGTCGCGGCGCGCAACATCACGGAGCCCGGCCTGCTCGCGGACATGGTCGCCTACAGCCCTGACATGAGCACGGAGCAGCGCCAGGAGCTCCTCGAGACGATCGACGTCGCGGAGCGGCTGAAGCTCGTTTCCAACTTCCTCGCGCATCAGATCGAGATCCTGGAGCTGAAGGGCAAGATCCAGTCCGAGGTCAAGTCCGAGATGGACAAGACCCAGCGCGAGTACATCCTGCGCGAGCAGCTCAAGGCGATCCAGCGCGAGCTCGGCGAGGACGACCCGCAGCAGGCCGAGATCAACGAGCTGCGCGAGAAGGTCGAGGCGGCCGGGATGCCGGAGGAGATCAAGGCACGGGCGATCAAGGAGATCGACCGGATGAGCCGGATCCCCTCGGCGTCTCCAGAGGTGGGCGTCATCCGCACGTACGTCGACTGGCTCATCGGGCTCCCGTGGAACGTCGCGACCGACGACAACCTCGATATCAGGGAGGCCGCTCGGATCCTCGACGAGGACCACTTCGGCCTCGAGAAGATCAAGGAGCGGATCCTCGAATACCTCGCCGTGCGGACGCTCGCGGACACGATCAGGAGCCCGATCCTGGCCTTCGTCGGACCGCCCGGAGTGGGCAAGACGTCGCTCGGAAAGAGCATCGCGCGGGCGATGGGACGCAAGTTCGTTCGGATGAGCCTCGGCGGCATCCATGACGAGGCCGAGATCCGGGGACACCGACGGACCTATATCGGCGCGCTGCCGGGCCGCGTCATCCAGAACATCAAGACGGCCGGGTCGAACAACCCGGTGTTCATGCTCGACGAGGTCGACAAGATCGGCATGGACTTCCGCGGCGACCCGAGCTCTGCGCTCCTCGAGGTACTCGATCCCGAGCAGAACAACACGTTCCAGGACAACTACCTGGAGGTCCCGTTCGACCTGTCCAGGGTGCTGTTCATCGCGACCGGGAACCTGCTCGACCCGATCCCCGCGCCCCTGCGTGACCGGATGGAGATCATCCAGCTGCCCGGCTACACGCAGCAGGAGAAGATCGAGATCGGCAAGCGGTTCCTCATCCCCAAGCAGATGGAGAACCACGGGCTGACCGAGAAGCACATCCAGATCACGGACGAGGCGATGGTCGAGGTCGTCCAGGCCTATACCAAGGAGGCCGGAGTCCGGAACCTCGAGCGCGAGATCGCGAACATCATGCGCAAGGTCGCCCGAACGGTCGCCGAGGGCCGCAAGCGCAAGACGATCGTCGACAGGAAGAAGGTCCTCGAGTTCCTCGGCCCGCCGCGCTTCGAGTACGGCGAGCTGGAGGCGGAGGACCAGACGGGCGCGGCGACCGGGCTCGTCGTCACCGAGGTCGGCGGCGACGTCGTCGCCGTCGAGGTGACGAGGATGGAAGGGAAGGAGGACTTCATCCTTACCGGCCAGCTGGGCGAGGTGATGCGGGAATCTGCGCGCGCAGGCCTCTCGTGGATCCGAGCCCATGCGAGGGAGCTCGGCATCGATCCGGTGGTGTTCGAGAAGAACACGCTCCACATCCACGTCCCCGCGGGAGCGATCCCCAAGGACGGGCCGTCGGCGGGCGTCACGATGGCGACCGCGATGGTCAGCGCCCTCACCGGGATCCCCGTCCGAAAGGACGTGGCGATGACAGGTGAGATCACGCTCCGCGGGCGGGTGCTCCCCATCGGCGGACTGAAGAGCAAGATCCTTGCTGCGCACCTCTCGGGCGCAAGGGCGGTCATCCTGCCTCAGAAGAACGAGAAGGACCTGCGCGACATCCCGGACGAGATCCGGAAGCAGATCAAGCTCATCCTGGTCGACTCGATGGAGCAGGTGCTGGAGCACGCGCTCCGGCGCAAGCCCCTCGCGATCAAGGCCCCGCGCGCCGAGGTCATCGACCGCGACACGAAGCTCGACGAGCGGCCGTCGGCGCCCGACAAGGTGACGCGAGGGTTCCCGCCGGCCGAGGTGCCACCGGCCGTCGTCGCGCCGCCCGACGGGCGCTGAGGAGGGCGAGCCGGAGGCTACCGACCACGAGGAACGAGGCGCGCGGGCTCAGCGAGGACCGCTGAGCCCCGCTCGTCCTCGCCGGTGGCTGAACTAACGCAAACGATCGTTCGACGAGCGGGACCGATCAGCGATGGAGTACAAGGACTACTACGCGACCCTTGGCGTACCGCGCAGCGCGAGCCAGGCGGACATCAAGAAGGCCTTCCGCAAGCTGGCGCGACAGCACCACCCTGACGTCAACAAGGGTGATGCGAGTTCCGAGCGCCGGTTCAAGGAAGTCAACGAGGCGCACGACGTCCTGAGCGACCCTGATAAGCGGAAGGCCTACGACGAGCTCGGCGCGAACTGGGAGGCGTACCAGCGTGCCGCGTCGGGCGGAGGTGCCGGGGGTGGCGCGCGCGGAGCCGGTTCGCCGTTCGCCGGCTTCGGTGGCTCCGAGGGGTTCTCGGGCTTCGGTGGCCCCGGGTCGGGGAACGTGCGGTTCGAGTTCCACGGTGACCCCGAGGACCTAGCCGGCTACAGCGACTTCTTCCGCACGTTCTTCGCCGGCGGTCGTTCCGGGGTCAGGGAGCGTGAGCGGACGCGGCGCCGCGCAGAGGACGCCGCCGCTAGCAGCCGGTTCGACGACCTGTTCGGCGGACTGGGCGGGCTCGACTTCGACGAGGGGCCCGGCGCGACGAGCTCGGCTCGCCGTCGCCCGGGAACGAGAGGACCGTCACGGGGGCCGGATCATGAAGGCGACGCCGAGATCGGCCTGGAGGAAGCCTTCACGGGGACAGCGCGGCTCATCCAGGTGGGTGACAAGCGGCTGGACGTGAAGATCCCGGCAGGGGTCGACACGGGCCACCGGATCCGCCTTTCGGGGCGAACCGGCGCTGCCGACGGCGGCGACATCTACCTGAACATCAAGGTGCGGGAGCACCCCGTCTTCCAGCGGACGGGAGCGGATCTGCACCGGGAACTCCCCATCACCCTCGAGGAGGCGTTGCTCGGGCGAGAGGTGGAGGTGGAAACGCTCACGGGCCGTGTGCTCCTGCGGATCCCCCCCGAGACGCAGACGGGCCGCACGTTCAGGCTCGCGGGCCAGGGGATGCCGCGCTTCAGAGGTCACGGCCGGGGCGATCTGTACGTGAAGACGCGGCTCGTCCTGCCGACGGGGCTCAACGAGGAAGCGCGTCGTCGCTTCCGCGCGTTCGCTGAGTACGTCGCGCAACCCGACCCGCGAGCGAGCCGCACGGCACGCGCGAGGTCTTCGAATCCTTGAGTCCCACGAGGAGAGCCCTTCGGTGGATCCCTTCCTCCTCGTGTGGCTGTTCTTCATCCTCTCGTCGCTCCAGCCGCTCATGCGCAAGCGCGTCCTCGACGCCCAGCGCCTCCGCCTCCTCGGCCAGCTCCAGCGCGCGCGCGGCAGTCGGGCCATCGCACTCATCCACCGTCAGGAGACGCTCAGCTTCCTCGGGTTCCCGCTCGTCCGTACATCGACATCAGCGATTCCGAGGCGCTCCTTCGGGCGATCAAGCTGACGGATGACAGTGTCCCGATCGACCTCATCCTCCACACGCCAGGCGGGCTCGTGCTTGCGGCGGAGCGGATAGCGCGGGCGCTCCGCGACCATCCCGCGCCCGTCCGCGTGCTCGTCCCGCACTACGCCATGTCGGGAGGCACCCTGATCGCGCTCGCCGCGGACGCGATCGTGATGACGGACGGTGGACGCCGGCAGCGAGAGGCTTCGTGATGTCGTCGCCTCCCCGGCCGAGCAGATGAAACTTGACAATCATATTGGTAGGTCCTATACAATCGCCGGTGTCACCAAGACCGCGAGGCGTGCGCAGTCGCGTCCCGATGGATCCGACTCCAACGACTCGCTCAGCTGAGAGACCCAGGCCAGATGAAACTCGATCGGTACACCGAAAAGGCGCAGGAAGCAGTCCTGGCCGCACAACAGATCGCGACCCAGGCGGAGAGCCCCGTGCTCGACGCCGAGCACCTGCTCGCCGCCCTGCTACAGGACCCTGAGGGGGTTCCGGTCCTCACGCTCCGACGCCTCGGCGCGGACCCTGCCGCGATCAGCGTCGAGCTCGCCGCCGCACTCTCGAGCAGAGCGCGGATCCGTGGCGGCCAGCTGTCGCTCGAGCCGCGCGCGCGACGGCTCCTCGAGCGAGCCGAGGAAGAGGCGCGCCGTCTCCAGGATGAGTACGTCTCGACCGAGCATCTCCTCGTCGCCGCAGCCGAGGCGGGTGGGGACGCGCAGCGGATCCTCGAATCGAAGGGTGCAGGCCGGGAGCAGATCCTGCGCGCACTCGCCGACGTCCGCGGCGGACAGCGCGTGACCTCGCAGACGCCCGAGTCGACCTATCAGGCGCTCGAGCGCTACGGGCGTGACCTGACGCGCGACGCACGCGACGGGAAGCTGGACCCCGTCATCGGCCGCGATGAGGAGATCCGGCGCGTGATGCAGGTCCTGTCGCGCCGGACGAAGAACAACCCGGTGCTGATCGGCGAGCCGGGCGTCGGCAAGACCGCGATCGCGGAGGGGCTCGCCCAGCGGATCGTGCGCGGCGATGTCCCCGAGACGTTGAAGGACAAGCGGGTCGTCGCGCTCGACCTCGGCGCCCTCGTCGCCGGCGCGAAGTACCGCGGCGAGTTCGAGGAGCGCCTGAAGGCCGTGCTCAAGGAGATCAAGGACTCCGAAGGCGAGATCATCCTGTTCATCGACGAGCTTCACACCGTCGTCGGCGCCGGCGCTGCCGAGGGCGCGATGGACGCGTCCAACCTGCTCAAGCCGATGCTCGCGCGCGGCGAGCTGCACACGATCGGGGCCACGACGCTCGACGAATACCGCAAGCACATCGAGAAGGACGCGGCGCTGGAGCGGCGGTTCCAGCCGGTCTTCGTGGACCAGCCGACGGTCGAGGAGACGATCTCGATCCTGCGTGGCCTCCGCGAGCGCTACGAGGTGCACCACGGCGTGCGGATCACCGATTCTGCGCTCGTGGCCGCAGCCGTCCTCTCGAACCGGTACATCACCGAGCGGTTCCTGCCGGACAAGGCGATCGACCTCGTCGACGAGGCGGCCAGCCGGCTCCGCATGGAGATGGACTCGATGCCCACCGAGCTGGACGAGCTCGAGCGGCGCAGGATCCAGCTCGAGATCGAGCGCGAGGCGCTGCGCAAGGAGCGCGACGAAGCATCGCGCTCTCGGCTGGAGGCGCTCGAGCGTGAGCTTGCCGAGATCGGCGAGCGCGCGGGTGCGCTGAAGCAGCAGTGGGAGACCGAGAAACACGCGATCACCGGGCTCCGGCAGACCAAGGAGGAGCTGGAGAAGATCCAGCACGACGTCGAAGCCGCTGAGCGATCGTTCGACCTCCAGCGCGCCGCCGAGCTCAAGTACGGCCGCCTCCCCGAGCTGCAGCGACGCCTCCGGGAGCAGGAGGAAGCGCTCGGCGAGCAGGAGGGCTCGCGCCGCCTGCTGAAGGAAGAGGTCGACGCAGACGACATCGCGCGCATCGTCGGGTCGTGGACCGGCATCCCCGTCACGAAGCTGATGGAGGGTGAGCAGGCGAAGCTGATCAAGATGGAGGAGCGCCTCCACGAGCGCGTGGTCGGCCAGGACGAGGCGATCCAGGCCGTCAGCGACGCGATCCGGCGTGCCCGTGCCGGCCTGAAGGACCCGCGCAGGCCGATCGGCTCGTTCATCTTCCTGGGGCCTACGGGCGTCGGCAAGACCGAGCTTGCGCGAGCGCTCGCCGAGTTCCTGTTCGACGACGAGTCGGCCATGACCCGGCTCGACATGAGCGAGTACATGGAGAAGTACTCCGTGAGCCGGCTCATCGGCGCGCCGCCGGGATACGTCGGCTACGAGGAGGGCGGACAGCTCACCGAGGCGGTCCGGCGTCGGCCGTATCAGGTCGTCCTGTTGGACGAGATAGAGAAGGCACACCCGGACGTGTTCAACGTGCTGCTGCAGGTCCTCGATGACGGGCGGCTGACCGACGGTCAGGGGCGCACGGTGAATTTCAAGGACACCGTGATCATCATGACCAGCAACGTCGGCAGCCAGTTCATCACCGGGTACGCGGGACGCCCCGACGAGGCGGCCTACGACCAGATGAAGCGGCAGGTGACGGAGACGCTGCGCCTCCAGTTCCGCCCCGAGTTCCTGAACCGGATCGACGAGGTGATCGTGTTCCACGCGCTGAGCGAGGAGGAGCTGATGCGGATCGTCGACCTGCTCGTCGCCGATCTCCAGCGACGCCTCCGCGACCACGACCTCGAGATCGATCTCGCGCCGGCGGCGCGACGGCTCGTCGCCGCGGAGGGCCACGACCCGCAGTTCGGCGCACGGCCACTGAAGCGAGCGATCCAGCGGCTCGTCGAGAACCCGCTGGCGAAGGCGCTCCTTGAGGGCCGCTTCGCGCCGGGGTCGCGGATCATCCTCGACGCCGATCCGATGTCCGGCGCGCTCCTGTTCCGTGACGGCGGCACCACCGTCGTCGCCCGGGCAGGTGACCGGCGGGATGCGCGAGCTGCTCGCGAGGAGGCGGTCCGCGAGGATCCCGACGCGCCGCAGGTGCCGGTCGGTGTCGGTGACCGCGGACATGGCGGGAACGGCGGCGGCCCCGTCCATTAGTCCGACGGACTCTCGGACTCTGCGCACATCCTGATGGCCCCGGAACCGCGCGCGACCGCGGGTCCGGGGCCTCTTCCTGGACCACGCGCCGGGGAGAGCGACCCCCGACTCGTGGAGGTCATCCGGGACGAGATCCGACGCGAGGGCGCGATCCCATTCGTCCGCTTCATGGAGCTCGCGCTGTATCACGCCGAGTTCGGTTATTACAGCCGGCGAGCGGACCGCGGCTCGCGCTCCGGCGATTTCCTGACCGCGCCGGAGCTGCACCCCCTGTTCGGCTACGCCCTCGGACGGCAGCTCGACGAGATGTGGCGGCTCCTCGACCGGCCGCCGGTGTTCACGCTCCGTGACTACGGCGCAGGCAGCGGCGCTCTCGGTGTGGCCGTGCTCGAGGGGCTGCGGCGCGACGGCTCGGAGCTGGCTGAGGCGATGCGATACGAACCCGTGGAGACGTCATCCGCGCGCGTCGCCTCGATCCGCGAGCGGTTCGAAACGGCAGGGTCCGAGGCGCAGCTCGGGGGGACGTCCGCGGGCCTGCCTTTCACCGGCTGTGCCGTCGCGAACGAGTTGATCGACGCGTTGCCTGTCCACCGGGTCGTCGGCGGCGGCGAAGGCGGGCTGCGCGAGGTGTTCGTGACCTGGCGGGATGACTGGTTCTCCGACGAGCCCGGTGAGCCGTCGACGGACGCGCTGGTCGACTACTTCAAGAGGGCCGGCGTGCGGCTGGCGGACGGCCAGCTGGCGGAGGTGAACCTCCGCGCCCTCGAGTCGATGGCTCGACTCGGGCGCGACCTCGAGCGTGGGTTCGCTCTGATCGTGGACTACGGGCACGCCGCCGAAGAGCTCTACGGTCCGAAGCGCTCGAAGGGAACGCTCCTCGGCTACCGGGCGCACAAGGTCGACGACGACCCATACGCCGCAGTCGGGAACCAGGACCTGACCACCCACGTGGACTTCACCGCGATCGAGGAGGCCGCGCGGGAGCACGGGCTCGAGATGCTGGGCCGGACGACCCAGGCGGAGTTCCTCACGGGGCTCGGACTGGGTGAGCTGTTCGTCCGTCATCAGCGCGAGGAGGCGACGACGGTGGAGCGATACGCCGAGGCGAGAGCATCGGTCCTGCGCCTGCTCGACCCTCGCCACCTCGGCGGCTTCAAGGTGCTCGTCCTCTCGCGAGGTCTTCCCGCCATCCCGTCGCTCGCGGGTCTCTCCTTCCGACTCCCTCCTCGGTAGCCTGCGCGATCGCTACTGCCGCCTCCGGGCTCTCAGCGGTTCCCAGAAGCACGCCCAGGACTGGCGTGGACGCCACGACTACGGACGGCGTGCGCGGAGGTCCGTTTCTTCCTCGTCCCCGAAGGGCCGGCGACGGGGACGAGCTAGCCGCGCGCTACGATCGGCGGGTGCGTTTCGAGGAAGCAGCGCGCCGTCTGCGATCCCTTCCGGACGCCCTCCCACCGTCACCCGCCGAGCTCGTCCCGATCGTCGTCGACGGGACGGGACCGCCGCGTGGCCGACGGGATCCGCCGCTGGAGGGGGCGGTCCTCGTCCTCGTGTACGCGGGCCGCGACGGCGAGGCGCGCGTCCTCCTGACCGCGCGACCGAAGGGCGGCTTCCGCCACGCCGGCGAGGTGAGTCTTCCGGGGGGACGAGTCGAGCCGGGTGACGCCTCCCTCGCGGCTGCCGCTCTCCGCGAGGCGCGCGAGGAGGTCGGGCTCGACCCGGACGAGGTCGGGCTGCGTGTCGTCGGGGCCCTCGGAAGCGTCGTGGTCCCGGTGTCCGGCTTCCGGGTGTCGCCCGTGCTCGCTCTCGGCCAACGGCCGCCGACGCTGACTCCGGACCCGCGCGAGGTCGCCGCGATCGTTGCGGCGCCGCTGGATCACTTCGTGCCTCCGGCGCCGGTCCGGATCGTCGAGGCGGAACGCGACGGGCGGCACCTGCGGTACGGCGCCTACGAGGTGAGCGGGTATCTCGTGTGGGGTGCGACCGCGCGGATCCTCGGCCAGCTCGGTGCGATCCTGGCAGGCGGCGCTTGAACGCCGACTCGACACACGGCTACCAGGGCTCTCCGGTCGAGGCGTCGTAGTCGCTCCTGAGCAGACGCCGCTCCGCTAGCCCGCCCTCGGCCCGCTCCGGTCGACCCCCCCCGCTACCCGGCCTCTCGTCCCGGTCCACGGTCGCGTCGGCGGGCAGCTCGACGCCGGCTCCCTCGATCACCCCGGGCGTCACCGAGTCGTCGGCGCCGCGGAATTCGACCACGAGGGCGCGCATCTCCGTGCCGTCCGTGTAAGCGCCGTGAGGTTCGCCCGAAGGCCACAGCACGGCCTCTCCATGGTTCACGCGCGACCGCTCGTTCCCGACCTGGACGAACCCGCCCCCGCTGATGACGATGAAGTAGGTCGTGTTCGGGTTGCTGTGGGGCGCGATCATCGCGTAGGGCTGGAACGCGAGCTCGGCGACGATCCCTCGACCGTCGGCGTGGATGACCTGGCCGGTCACACCCCTGCTGCCCGGCGGGCCCTCCGGCTTCCGGTGTCCGGGTCCGAAACGACGGACGTCCATCCGGTCGTCCGTCTACCGCCGACGCCGGCCGCCGCTCCGGCGGGAGCGGACCGTCGACTCGGGGTGCTTGTATCTCGACTGGCTGAAGAACCGCGCTCTCCGCAACTGCTGGTTGTACGCGCGGATGATCGGCGGGAAGCGGACGAAGCGGATCCAGACGTATGCGGCCAGCCCGGCCACGAGCGTGATGAGCAGGAAGATGAAGTACCACTTGAAGATCGCGCCGACCACCAGCAGACCGAACGTGACGATCCCCGTCCACAGCAGCCACTCCTGCATCGTGACGAGCGGCTCGTACCGGTGGAGCTGTCGGATGCGGACGTTGTAGAGGACGACCTGGACGATCAGCAGCACGAGTGCGGTCACCCACATGGGGTCGAACAGGTCCGGGAAGCCGGGCGTGTTGAACGGCTCGAAGAGGTATTGCCAGGGCGGGAGCTTCACGGCCCCTCCAGCGGTCAGTGGGTCCCGTCCCGCCGCGGCGTCGCTCAGGCGAGACGACTCCCGACCGGGCGGCCGCGGTGTGCCATGGACCGGGCTGCCGAGGATATCAAAGCCGGTATCGCGGCCGGGAACGGCCCGGGCCGGAAGAGGCTGCTGCGGGACGCGCCCGTCGGCTTGCTATACTCCCCCGGCATCGCGGCGCTCCGCAGCCCGGGAGCGCGCTGCAAGTCTCCGAGGGATGGAGGAATCTGGGTGCGAGCCCTGCTCTCGGTCGCGAACCGCGATGGCGTCGTGCCCCTGGCGCGCGAATTGGCCGCGCTCGGCGTGGAGCTGTATGCGACCGACGGCACGCGGCACGCGCTCGCCGCCGAGGGTGTCCCGGTCGAGTCCGTCACATCGCTCACCGATGCGCCACCCCTCGCCGGCGGCCAGGTGAAGACGTTCCACCCCGCCGTGTACGCGGGGATCCTCGCGAGGCGCGACAAGCCCGATCAACTCGAGGAGCTCGCCCAGCGCGGGCTCGGGACGATCGATATCGTCGTCGTCAACGTGAAGCCGTTCGCGCCACAGGTCGGCGCGCGCGTCGTGCCCATCGATGAAGCGGTCGACATGGTCGACGTCGGCGGCGTCGCTCTGCTCTCCGCCGCGGCCCGGAACTTCGCCGGCGTTGCCGCCGTGTCATCGCCCGAGCACTACGATCGGCTCGTCTCGGAGCTGCGGGAGCTCGGCACGACGTCGCCCGAGTTCCGCCAACGGCTTGCCGCAGAGGCGTTCGCCCTTCTCGCCGCGTACAACGCGGAGGTGGCGAGCTACCTCGACAACATCGGAGGCGCGCGCTTCCCCTCGCACCTGACGCTCGTGCTGGAAAAGAAGAGCGACCTCCCCTACGGCGAGAACCCCCACCAGCAGGCGGCGTTCTATCGGGAGACGACGCATCGAGCGGGGTCCCTCGGCGACGCGGTCCAGCTCCAGGGGAGGCCCCCCACGTTCAACGATCTCCTTGACCTCAACGCGGCCTATCGTGTTGCCTCCGACTTCGCGGGGCCGACGGTATGCATCGCGAAGCGCACGAACCCGATCGGACTCGCCACGAACGATGTCCTCGCCGAGGCGTACCGAAAGGCACTCGAAGGCGATCCCGTGAACGCCTTCGGTGCCGTCGTGGGATCGAACCGACAGCTCGACGAGGCGACCGCGGAAGCGATCGTCGAGAACGCATACGAGGCGGTGGTGGCGCCCGGATACTCGGAGCCCGCACGCGAGGTGCTGCGCCTGAAGCCCGAGCTCGCCGTGCTCAGCGTCCCGACCAGGGTGCACGAAGGCATCCCGGACTACGGGATCGCCAACCTCGACTTCCACCGCATCGGCGGCGGGCTGCTCGTGGAGACGCTCGACCGCGACCAGCTCGACCACGCCGGGCTCCAGGTCGTCACCAGGCGTCGTCCGACGCTCGAGGAGCTGACCGACCTCCTGTTCGCCTGGCGTGCGGTGCGACACGTGAAGAGCAACGCCGTCGTGCTCGCGCGGAACGCCGCCCTCGTGGGTGTCGGCGCCGGCCAGGCGAGCCGTCTCGTGGCTGTCGAGATCGCCCTCCACCGAGCCGCTGACCGCGCAACCATGAGCTGCCTCGCCGCCGACGCGTACTTCCCCTTCGCGGATGCGATCCAGCTCGCCTCCGAGCGGGGGGTCACGGCGATCATCCAGCCCGGCGGATCGAAACGGGACGAGATGGCGATCGAGGTGGCCGACCGACATCACATGGCGATGCTGTTCACCGGCCGCCGCCACTTCCGCCACTGAGCAGGCGGGAGTCGCCGTTGCGCTGCGGCATCCGCACGACGACTCGGAGGTCCGTGGCATGAGCCTCTCCGCATCCGCGGTCGCTGTCCGCCCCGGCGGAACGATGGAGGAGATCCTGGGCCTCGAGATGGTCCGCGTGACGGAGGCGGCCGCGCTCGCGTCGGCACGGTTCATGGGACGAGGCGACCGGATGGGCGCGGACCGGGCCGCGGTCGAGGCGATGCGGCGCACGATGGACAGCGTCGAGATGCAGGGGACGATCGTCATCGGCGAGGGCGAGCGCGACGAGGCGCCGATGCTCTACATCGGCGAGCGCGTGGGTAGCGGGGGGGAGACAGACTTCGCGGTCGACATCGCCGTGGACCCGCTCGAAGGCACGAACCTCGTCGCCAGTGGACAGGGGAACGCGATCACGGTCCTCGCGGCCTCGGAGCGCGGAGGGCTGCTGCACGCGCCGGATACGTACCTCGAGAAGCTGTGCGTGGGTCCGGTCGCGGCGGGGCACGTGGACATCAGACGGAGTGCGTCGGAGAACGTGGTACGGGTGGCCGCCGCACTCGGGCGGAAACCCAGCGACATCACGGTCGTGATCCTTGATCGACCGCGCCACGCGGAGCTGATCGAGGAGGTCCGTTCCACGAACGCCCGCATCAAATTGATCTCCGACGGCGACCTCTCCGCTGCGATCAGCTGCGCGGTGAGCGGCACGGGCGTTCACGCCGTGATGGGCACCGGTGGGGCGCCCGAGGGCGTCCTGATGGCGGTCGCGATGCGTTGCCTGGGCGGTGAGATCCAGGCCCGGTTCCGGTTCCGGAACGACGAGGAGCGCGAGCGCGCGGAGCGTATGGGCCATACGGACGAGGACCGGGTGTACCACACCGAGGACCTCGCGCCCGGTGAGAACCTCGTGTTCTCCGCGACCGGCGTCACCGAGGGTGATCTGCTCGACGGCGTCCGGTTCTTCGGCGGTGGCGCGCGCACGCACTCGCTGGTGATGGGGTATCAGTCGAAGCAGGTCCGCTTCGTCGACACCGTCCACATGTTCGACAGGGAGCGCCCGCCCTCGGTCCGTCTCGGCCGCTAGGGGCGGTCCACCGCCCACTCGTCCGCGCGGTCGTCCCACTCGGCCACGACGCACACGGCATCGGCGCCCTCCTCCGACACTCTCCGGCGGCGCGCCGACTCGACCGACTCTCCCCACCCCGGCGGCTCGAGCGCTGGGGCGAGGTCAGCGAGCGGCGCGAGCACGAAGAGCCGCTCGCGGGCCGACGGGTGGGGGACGTCGAGCCACCGGTGATCGTTCTTCTCCGGGTCGCCGCCGCGCGCCTGCGCCGGTCGCTCGACATGGATGCGATGAGAGCCGAAGAGGAGCAGGTCGAGGTCGAGCTCGCGGGGCCCCCAGCGCTCCCGGCGCTGCCTCCCGAACGCCTTCTCGATCCCCTTCAGCGCCAGAAGGAGCGCGAGGGCGGCGGTCGAAGGATCGGGGCGCGCGGGGACATCGAGTGCGACTGCGGCGTTGTGGAAATCGGGCTGATCGGTGACTCCGACCGGCCGCGTCAGGTAGAGCCGTGATACGCCGGCCAGGACGACGCCGGGCAGTGCCGCAAGCGAGTGGACGCCCGCCCTCATCGTCCCTCGTGCGTCCCCGACGTTGGCGCCGAGCCCGACGTATGCACGGGCGCGGTCCTCGGTCGCCCTGCGCGCACCGGCGGCAACAGGTGCGTCGATCGCGCCGTCCACCGTGCGGTGATCAGGCACGCAGGTGATACGAGGAGAGGCGGACGTCCAAGAGTCGGGACCGGCCTACGGTAGAATACGAGTGCGCGGGCGGTGGACATCCGGATCTGGAAAGCGAACCGTCCCGGCACGCCCAGCATGAGTGAGACGGAGTGACCCCCCTCTGGTATGTGATCGGTATCGCCTTCGCCGGCTTGACGTTCGTATTCATCACGATCGCGGCCTCCTGGCTGCTGACCCACCGGCACAAGGGCGACCGGCACAAGGGCCTTCCGTACGAGTCCGGCATCGACACCTACGGTGACACCTGGGGTCGCTTCGGCCTTTCGTTCTACATCTACGCGTTGTTGTTCGTCGCGTTCGACATCGAGGTCATCTTCATCTATCTGTGGGCGCTGGTGTTCCGTGACGTCCTCCTGGGCGGGCTCGTGAGCATGGCGCTGTTCGTCGCCATCCTGCTCGTCGGACTCGGGTACGCGTGGCGCAAGGGAGTCTTGACGTGGAAATGAGGAGACGGTCGGACGACGACCAGCCGAACGAGGCGCGGGAGCGGGTCGCGCGGGCGCGCGAGGCGGACGAGCTGACGCCGTCGGCGAGCGCCCGCACCGAGGATCCTGTCCAGATGGCGTCGGACCAGCCGAGCGCGCAGCCGGGCGCGCTGAAGCTGGCGGCCGACAGAGCGGTCGTGGAGCCGATCGTCGTCCCCAACATGGTGTGGACGTCGGCGAATCCCATCGCCTACGGCGGTGGGAGCACGCCGCCCGCGATCACGCACCTGCGCGAGCTCGAGGAAGAGGACAAGAGCGACAACGGCCGCTGGGGTAGGTTCGACATCATCCCCACCAAGTCCGATTATGTCCTCGACCTGATCCGGCTCAACAGCCTTTGGCCGCTCCTTTCCGGGTTGGCCTGCTGCGCGATCGAGATGATGTCGGCGGCGACCAGCAAGAACGACATGGACCGGTTCGGCATGTTCCCCTTCCGCGCCAGCCCGCGGCAGGCTGACGTACTCATCGCCGCAGGCACCCTGACGACGAAGATGGCGGGCCCGTTCCTGCGTCTCTGGGAGCAGATGCCCGAGCCGAAGTGGTCGGTCGCGATGGGCGATTGCACGACGTCGGGCGGACGTTACAAGCGCTCCTACAGCACCGTCGAGGGGATCGACCGGATCATGCCGGTCGATGTCTACGTCCCGGGGTGTCCGCCACGCCCGGAGGGGCTGATCTACGGGATGATGAAGCTCCAGCAGCTCATCCGAGAGCGGCGCGGCCAGTGGGCCGAGCGCGCCGTCGGGCCGACGGTCCCGCAGGGCATCTAGCCCTCCGGAAAGGACTCCGTGACGGACAACGCGCTGAAACGCCGCCTCGAAACGCGCCTGGCCGGGCAGCTACTCGGCCCTGTCAGGGCGCGCCACGACACGACCGAGATCCGCATCGGCGCCGCGAACGTCACCTCGGTGATGAGCACGCTGCACGACGAGCCGCAGCTCCGCTTCGAGATCCTCGCGGACCTGTGCGGGGTGGACACCGGCGACGCCATGCAGGTCGTCTATCACCTGTGGTCGGAGACGACTCCCGACTGGCTCCGGGTCATCGTCGACGGGCTGCCGCGGGAAGACCCGCGCGTGCCGTCGGTCACGTTCCTGTGGAAGGGCGGGGAGTGGGCGGAGCGGGAGGCCTACGACATGTTCGGGATCATCTTCGAGGGCAACCGCGACCTCCGCCGTATCTACATGCCGCCCGATTACGCGAGCTTTCCCCTGCGCAAGGACTTCTACCTCGCCGACGACGCTGCGCGTTCGCCCGGCCAGGGGTTCCGCCACATGGAGCTCACGCACCAGCCCCCCGAGGCGCTCCCCGAAAACCTCTTGAGGCGGAGCAAGCTCTAGCGATGGCACAGCAGACGAGAGTCCGCTCCCTCGACGATCCCGACGTCTTCGTCGAGAGCCCCGCGACGATCTACGACGCCGTCCCGCCGTATCCGCCGCGGACCGAGCGCGAGGCGGAGTTCTATCACCTGCGCGACGGCGAGATGCTCATCAACCTGGGGCCGCAGCACCCCTCGACGCACGGCGTCCTCCGCGTCGTGCTCAAGATCGACGGCGAGCGCGTCGTGGACCTCGACCCGGTCATCGGCTACCTGCATCGCGGCGTGGAGAAGATCTGCGAGAACGGCACCTGGCACCACGCGATCAGCAACTGCGATCCGCTGGAATACGTCGCGTCGATGTTCAGCGAGGCGATGCCCGTGCTCGCCTGCGAGAAGCTCCTCGACCTCCAGGTGCCCCGCCGCGCCGAATACATCCGCGTCCTCGCGTGGGAGCTGAACCGGATCGCGAGCCACGCACTGTTCATGGGCTGGCTCTCGCTCGACCTGGGCGGCCTGACCCCGATCCTGTACGGCTTCATCGAGCGCGACGAGATCGTGGAGATGCTCAACGCGCTGACGGGGCAGCGCGTGCTGTTCAACTACCTGCGCATCGGCGGTGTCAACGGCGACCTGAACCACGACTTCATGAGCCGGCTGGGTGACTGGATGAGTCACGCAGCAGAGCAGGTCGAGAACCAGACGAAGCTGATCAACGAGAACGAGATCTTCGTCGGGCGGACGAGGGGGCTCGGGGTCGTCGACCGTGCGACCGCGCTCCGGATGTGTGCCACCGGTCCCGTGTTGCGCGCGACCGGGATCCCCTACGACATCCGGCGGGCGCACCCGTACAGCGTGTACAACGAGCTCGAGTTCGACGTCCCGACGCGCGAGGAAGGCGACTCCTACGCGCGGTACCTGGTCCACGTCGACGAGATCAAGCAGAGCATCCACATCATCGACCAGGTGCTCCACCAGATGCCGGACGGTACCGTCATGGCGAAGATCCCGCGGTGGATCCGGCCTCGCCCCGGGCGCGCCTGGGTGTCGATAGAGAGTCCGCGCGGCCAGTACGGCGCGTACGTCATGAGCGACGGCAGCGATCATCCGTTCCGGATGCGCATCCGGGATCCATCATTCTTCAACCTCAGCCTGGTCGGGCACCTGATGCCCGGCAATCTGATCGCCGACACGATGGCGATCATGGCCAGCCTCGATCCGGTGATGGGGGGCATCGACAAGTGAGGCCGCCGGCGCGCGCGCGACGGGTGACGAGACCCGTAGGCATCTCTTGAGCGTCCTCGCGCGGCCCTGGAGCCGCCTCACACCCGCCGGGAAGGTCGTGCTGCCCCTACTGGGGCTGCTCGTCTTCCTCACGCTGGCGCTGCTCGTCGGTTTCGCGACAGGGCTCATCCCCGGGCTCATCCGCTTCGTGGGCGACCTCCTGGGCGCGAACATCGGGATCGTCCGGTTCGTCGTCGCGGCGAGCGCCATCCTGCTCATGAGCGTCCCCACCGCGTTCGTGATCATCTACATGGAGCTGAAGGTCATCGCACTCATGAACCTTCGGCTGGGGCCCAACCGGGTCGGGCCGTGGGGGAGCCTCCACTCGATCGTCCACGGGCTCAAGGTGCTCGGGAAGGAGGATTTCACTCCGACCGGGGTCGACGTACCGGTCTTCACCCTGGCGCCCGCGGTCACCTTCCTCGCGCCGGTCCTCGGCCTGCTCGTGCTCCCGTTCGCGCCCGGCCTGCTGGGCATCGACATGAACCTGGCGCTGCTCTACTTCTTCGCGGTCAGTGGGCTCAGCGTCCTCGGGCTGATGATGGCGGGCTGGTCGAGCTTCAACAAGTACTCGCTGCTGGGCGGGCTCCGGGCCGCGGCCCAGATCATCTCCTACGAGATCCCGCTCACCCTTGCGGTCGTCGGCGTGATCATGCTCGCCGGGACGATGAGCCTCAACCAGATCGTGATGAACCAGTCGGGGAGCATCCTCGACTGGTACATGTTCAAGCAGCCGCTCGGCTTCGTCATCTTCTTCATCGCCGCCACCGCGGAGGGGAACCGGACGCCGTTCGACCTCACCGAAGCCGACAGCGAGCTCGTCGCCGGGTTCGCCACGGAATACAGCGGGATGCGCTTCGGGTTCTTCTTCTTCGCCGAGTACGTCGGCGTATTCATCCTCTCCGCACTCACCACCGTGCTGTTCCTCGGTGGTTGGAACGCCCCGTTCGACATCGACCCGGTCCTGAACGCGCTGGGGATCCGGTTCGACCTCGCGCTCGACCTTGCCCGGCTGGACGTGGGCTTGCTGTTCCTGCTCGCGCTCGGGCCCGTCGTCGGGACGCTGCTCATCGCGCTGCCGATCTGGATGCTCCGTAGTGACTGGTCGTTCCTGAAGTCGCTCGTGATCGGTTTCATCCTGCTCAACGTTCTGCTCGCAGCGGCGGTCGGGGTGTGGCTCGCCCTCAGCTTCGAGGCCGTCGTCGGACTCGGTTGGTTCCTGGTCAAGACCTATTTCTTCGTGTTCCTGTTCGTCTGGATGCGGGCGACCCTGCCGCGCGTCCGGATCGACCAGCTGATGGGCTTCGCGTGGAAGTGGATGCTTCCTGCCTCGCTCGTGAACCTGTTCGTGACCGCGCTCGCGATCATCGTCGTGTCGGAGGTGAGGTAGGCGATGGATCTGCCGGGCAAGGGCATCTTCAGGGGGATGGCCCTGACGCTTCAGAAATTCTTCGAGCCCAAGGTCACCGTCCAGTACCCAGAGGAGCAACACGACGGAGGTCCCAAGGGCCGAGGCCGCCTGATCCTCCTCTACGACGAGTACGGCGCGCTGAAGTGCGAAACGTGCTTCCAGTGCGCGCAGGCATGTCCGATCGAGATCATCGACATGGGCGGCGTCGATACGAAGGGGCGGTACCACGTCCACTGGGGGCCGCCGGAGCAGTACGCCGAGCGACGAGAGGACTCCGCCCTGCGGCGTTCCGGCCGGCCGGTCCCCGACCAGTCGTTCGTGGCGTACGAGGCGATCGATACGGCGCCTCTGGACAGGATCCTCGCCGACGTCGACTACGACCCCCGGCAGATGCTCACCATCCTCGAGCGGACCCAGGAGGCGTACGGGTACCTGCCCATCGCTGCGTTCCGCCACATCAGCAGCACGACGGGGGCGTGGTACGCCGAGGTCCACGGGATCGCGGCTGCGCTCGAGCACCTGAGGGTCGAGCCGCCCGGCGGGCACGTCGTCGGCATCTGCCGCTGCCCGAACTGCACGCTGATGGGTGGCGGCCGGCTGCGCGAGGCGCTGGAGGCGGAGCTGGAGACGGTCATCGGGGGCACGAGCCCCGACGGCAGGGTCCGTCTCGTGGCGGAGTCGTGCCACGGCGAGTCGCGGCTGCGACCGCATCTCACCGTCGACGGCGCCGACCAGGACGACACCACGCCCGCTGGCGCGACCTCCCTTGCACGCCGGCTCCGCGGGCACTCTCGCGGACGGGCGCAGGCGTAGCGACACCGCGTTGGAACTCCTTCAGGCTCAGCGTCCGTCCGCGTGGCCCCGCGTCCTGCTGGACAGGGCGGGTCGCTACGACGCCGATGGGGCGTTCGCCGACGCCGAGGCCGCGGGCGCGTGGAGCGTCTGGCGCGAGGTGATGTCGACGAGCCCGCGCGCGATCATCCGCATCGTCTCGGAGTCGCGGCTGCGCGGTCGGGGGGGAGCTGGCTTCCCGACGGGAGACAAGTGGCGGACCTGCCACAACCAGACGGCGGACCAGAAGTACGTCGTCGCGAACGGGTATGAGGCCGACCCGGGCGCCCTCCTCGATCGCACGCTGATGGAGCTCGACCCACACGCGGTCGTCGAGGGCGTCGCGCTGGCGGCGTACGCAGTCGGCGCGACGAAGGCATACGTCGTCGTGAAGTCCACGTACCGCACCGCGGTCCGGCGTCTCGAGAATGCGATCCGCGGCGCCGAGCAGGCGGGCTACATCGGGATCGACGCGCTCGGCGAGGGCTTCGATCTTCAGATCGAGCTGGTCGAACTCCAGGGTGCCGCGGTCCTCGGAGAGGAGACCACGCTCCTCTACGCGCTCATGGGGAAGAAGCCGCTGCCCGAGCAGCGCCCGCCGTACCCCGCCGTCCAGGGATTGTGGGAGCGACCGACCGTCGTCAACAACGTCGAGACGCTCGCTGCGGTGCCCTGGATCATCGCCAACGGGTCGGCGGCATTCGCGAAGATCGGCGCCGCCGAGAGCCCGGGTACCACCCTTGTGCAGCTTTCCGGGGCGGTCGCCCACCCCGGCGTCGTCGAGGTGCCGCTCGGCACGCCGCTCCGAGAGATCGTCGAAGGGGTCGGAGGGGGTGTAGCGCGGGGCAACCTCAAGGCGCTGCTCGTCGGCGGCGCGCCCGGCGGCTTCCTGCCCGCCGATGGGCTCGACATCCCACTAACGTTCGACGCGCTCGAGGCGGCCGGGGCGGGGATGGGCTCGGGCACGATCCTGGTCGTCGATGACAGTGCGTGCATCGTCGACGTCGCCACGCTGATGACACGCTTCATGAATGACGAGGCGTGCGGAAAGACGATCCCCTGCCGGATCGGGCTCAAGCGCCTGACGGAGATCGGGGAGCGGTTCACGAGCGGGCTGACGCGACCCACCGACCTCACCGTGCTGCGGGACCTGTGTGCCGACGTGCGCGACAGCGCGCTATGCGGCCACGAGTACGCCGCTACGAACCCGCTGCTGAGCGGGATGCGATACTTTCCTCAGGAGTTCGAGGATCACATCGCGCGTGGCACCTGCCCCGCCGGTGTCTGCCGCCGGCTCAGCGTCGCCGCTGCGTTGGCCTGATCACGAACCCGCTGTGACCCAGCTGCCCGTCCCCCCCCGCGATCTCACCCGAACGGCACGACACCGACCATGACCGACCTCGCGATCCGAACCAGACGGCCCGCCGCGCCCGCCGCTCCGACGACTGCCCCCGATGCCGTCGCCGAGCGGCTGCTGGACACGCAGTCGCCGCAGCGACCCCAGGTCACCCCGGCGTTCACGATCGAGGTCGATGGGCGCCAGGTGACCGGGCATGCCGGCCAGACGATCCTCGAGGTCTGCCGGGACAACGGGATCGAGGTCCCCACGCTGTGCTTCGAGCCGAAGCTGCCCGGCTTCGGGGCCTGCCGGATGTGCGTCGTCGACGTCGAGGGTGAGGAGCACCCGCCGATCAGTTGCAGCCGTTCGGCCGAAGCCGGGATGGTCGTGCAGACGCAGACGCCCCGCCTCCGGCAGATCCGAAAGACCAACCTCGAGCTGATCTTCAGCGACCACAACGCCTACTGCCTGCCACCCTGCCAGAACAAGTGCCCGAGCCACATCGATATCCCCGGGTTCCTGAAGGCGAATACCGAGGGGAACTGGCACGAGTCCGCCCGGATCTTCAAGCGCACGATCCCCTTCCCCAGCGTCCTTGGCCGGGTCTGCCCTGCTCCGTGCGAGGAGCACTGCCGGCGCGACGAGGTCGAGGAGGCCATCGCGATCCGGGACAGCCACCGATACGCGGGCGACCAGGTGCTCAAGGCGCAGGCGAACGGCGCCCCGGCCCCTGTCCCGTTCGAGCTGCAACGCAAGAGCGGTAAGCGGGTCGCGGTCGTCGGTTCCGGCCCCGCGGGCATGTCGGCGGCCTATTACCTGCTCATCGCCGGTCACGACGTGACCGTGTTCGAGCGAGACCCGGCCGCGGGCGGGATGCTCCGCTACGGGATCCCGCAGTACCGGCTCCCGAAGGTCGAGATCCTCGAGGGCGAGTACGAGGCCGTGTGGCAGTTGGGCGGCAAGCTCGTCACGAACGCGGCCCTCGGCCGCGACTTCACACTCGACGACCTCCAGAACCAGGGCTTCGACGCGGTCTGCGTGGCGATCGGCTGCTACGACACGAACAAGCTCGGGGTGCCAGGCGAGGACGCGGACGGTGTCCTCGACGGGCTCGAGTACCTCAAGGTCGCCACGCTGGGCCTTCCCTACCCCGGCCACGCCGGGAAGCGCGTGGTCGTGATCGGCGGTGGCTTCACCTCGATGGACTGCTCTCGCACGTCCGTCAGACAGGGTGCCGCGGAGGTGACGCTCGTCTACCGCCGCGATATGAAGGACATGCCGGCGGCGAACGAGGTCCACGAGATGCTCGAGGAGGGCGCACGCGCGATCTTCCAGGCGGCGCCGACCCGCGTCCTCGCGGACGACCACGACCGCGTCACGGGCGTCGAGTTCCAGCGGATGCGGCTGGGCGCGCCCGATGCCTCGGGGCGCCGGCGGCCCGAGCCCATGCCGGGCACCGAGTTCGTGATCGAGTGCGATCGCGTTCTGCTCGCGATCGGGCAGGGACCGGAGCTCGACTGGGTGGGTCGGGGCGCTGAAGGCGTGACCGCCACGAAGAACAAGCGACTGGCGGCGGATGCCGTCACGTTCGCGACCGGACGCCGCGGTGTCTTCGGCACCGGCGACGTCCGCATCGGTGCGTCGACCGTGGTCCAGGCCGTCGCCGAGGGGCGCCGCGCGGCGTACGGGATCGACGCCTACCTCAAGGGGCTCGATCTCGACGCCATCAAGACACGCCAGACGCTGGCCGAGCCACAGCCAGAGTTCCTCTCGATCGTCCCGTACGCCGACGAAGTGAAGGAGCCACGCTACCGGCTGACGTCGATGCCAGCGGACGTCCGCAACAAGAGCTATGTGGAGTACGAGATCCCGTACACCCAGCGGGACGCGATGGCCGAGGCCAAGCGGTGTCTCCAGTGCACCTGCGAGGCGATCGGCTACTGCGACCTGCGACGGCAGGGGATCGAGTACGGCACGACGCTCAAGACGCTCGAGCCGCAGAACCGCGGGGCCTACAGCTTCCGGAGCGTCACCGAGAACCGCTTCACCGGCGCCAACCACGACTACATCCGCGACGACAGCCACGCGTTCATCCTGCGCGAGCCGTCACGCTGCATCGACTGCGGTCGGTGCGCGAATGTGTGCAAGGAGATAGTCGGCGCCGCGTGCTACGACTTCATGCGGACCGGATTCGACACCCTCGTGACGACGCCGCTCGACATGAGCCTCAACACGACGCCTTGCGTTTCGTGCGGCCGCTGTGCCGAGACGTGCCCCACCGGGGCCCTGATGCCGAAGCCGCGCGTCCTCGAGAAGTACGACGTGGACGAGACGCGCTGCATCCTGTGCGGCATCTGCGTCGACGCATGCCCCTACGACGCGCTCCGCTGCGGACCGGACTTCGAGCTGACGCACGACAGCCGGGCCGAGCCGATGGTCGACCTCATGGCGACGAGCGCGATCGATCGTGACAGCGAAGTGACCTTCATCCGGCGCGAGCGCGACTGGCTGGTCAGGGCCCACGAGTCGGGACGCTCCCTCAACGCCGGCGTCATGTTGCCCGTGCTCCCGGCGAGCATCGCGAACGGGCACGGCAACGGCAACGGACACGGCCGGGGAGGGCATGGCCAGGACGGGCACGGCCACGATCGTCATGACCACGGGGGCGGCGCGGGCGGCGGACGCGCCCACGCGCGCTAGCAGGCGCGGGAACGCGCCGTGAGCCTTCCCGACCGGATCCCCATCCTCGGATGGGTGTGGGAAGACCTGCTCTTCCTCACCTTCGCGGGTGTCATGCTCGGCGCGGCGCTCCTCGTCGTGATCGGCCGGAACATCATCCGCTCCGGCCTGTGGATGATCCTCTCGTTCGGTGCGCTCGCCGGCCTGTACGTGCTCCTCGGCACCCCACTCGTCGCGGCGGCACAGGTGCTCGTTTACATCGGCGCGATCAGCGTGCTCATCCTGTTCGCGATCATGCTCACCCAGTCCAAGGAGGGCCCGTCACGGCTCGTCTTCCATCACCAGGCGTGGGCAGGGGCCCTCGCCGCCGTCGCCCTGGCGCTTCTCCTCGCGCTTACGGTGCTCGGCACGGAATGGCCCCAGGCGGACGGTCAGCTCCGGCCGAGCCCGAGCGCGGACATCGCCCGCCTCCTGTTCGGCGAGTATCTCCTCGCGTTCGAGGTCGTCAGCGTCCTGCTGCTCGCGGCGGTCATCGGCGGTGTCTTCCTTGCCAAGCGTGAGGACCTCCCGGACCCGGGCGAAGCGGCGATCGAACAGGTACGGCTCGGCTCCTCGCCAGGGGGGCCGACCGGGTACACGTCGGGCGGGATCGGACCGTCGGAAGCCGACGCGGCGCGTCCGTCGGGAGGCATCGGGTCCACGGGTGCGGCCACGACGCCCGGCGCCCTGGGCCCGAGCGTCGGGATGAGCGGAAGGGGCGACGCGCCCTGAGCCAGTCTCTCGACGCCTATCTGATGCTCTCAGCGCTCCTGTTCTGCGTCGGCAGTTTCGGGTTCCTTGCGCGGCGCAACGCCATCGCCATGCTGATGTCCATCGAGTTGATGTTGAACGCGGTCAACCTCGCGATCGTCGCGTTCGGGGCGTTCGTCCCAGCGCTCCAGAACCGTGCCTCGATCATCGCGCTCACCGTGATGGCCGTCGCCGCGGCCGAGGCTACCGTCGGTCTCGCCATCGTCATCGCGATCTACAGGAACCGCAGGACGCCGCTCGTCGATGAATACGCAAGCATGCGGGAGTGATGGTGGTGACCCTGCCTCAGCGCGCCGTGCGCGCCGCCATCGGATACGAGCGCGCGTGATCGGCGGCTCATGAACGGGTTCCTGTTCGCGGCCGAGACCGAGCCCGTGGCCCACGGCGGCGAGCTTGCGGCAGTCGCGACCGACCAGCTGCTGGTCACGCTGCTCCTCGCGCTGCCGCTCGCCGGATTCGCCCTGACCGCACTCGTCGGACGGCGGCTCTACACCCGCGCCTGGCTGATCGCGGTCCCCGCCATCGTGGCGGCGTGGCTCATCGCCCTGTACCTCATCTACCGCTCGATCTTCGCGGGTGCGTACGGCGAGCACGGACTCCACTTCACGCTCTACGAGTGGATCCCCGCGGGACGCTTCACCGTCCCGGTGAACTTCGCCGTCGACAACCTGACCGCGGTGCTGCTCATCGTCGTCACCACCGTGGGCATGCTCGTCCACGTCTATTCCATCGGGTACATGGCGCACGAGCCGGGGCGGTGGCGGTTCTTCGCCTATCTGAACCTGTTCATGTTCAGCATGCTGCTGCTCGTCCTGGCGGACAACTTCCTGCTCCTGTTCGCGGCGTGGGAGCTGGTCGGTCTGTGCAGCTACCTGCTCATCGGCTTCTGGTACACCCGGCGGAGCGCCGCACTGGCGGCGAAGAAGGCGTTCATCGTCAACCGCGTCGGCGACGTCGGCTTCGCGCTCGCGATCATGGCGATCTGGACGGCCGTCGGGACCCTCAACTTCGCCGAGACCGAGGCGGGTCCCGGAGTCTTCCAGCTGCTCCCGGAGCGGTTGGGGTCAGGGTCGTTCGAGATGAACGCGATCGCGCTGCTGCTGTTCGCAGGTGCGATGGGCAAGAGCGCGCAATTCCCGCTCCACGTCTGGCTGCCCGATGCGATGGAGGGGCCGACGCCGGTCAGTGCCCTCATCCATGCCGCCACGATGGTCAACGCGGGCGTCTACATGGTCGCGCGCTCGAACGCGATCTTCGCCAACGCCCCGGGCGCGATGTTCGTGGTCGCTGCGATCGGCATCTTCACGGCCATCTTCGCCGCGTCGATCGCGTTCACGCAGACCGACATCAAGCGCGTCCTCGCCTACTCCACGCTCAGCCAGCTCGGCTACATGTTCGCGTCCCTTGGCGTCGGCGCGTTCATCCCGGCGATCTTCCACCTGATGACGCACGGGTTCTTCAAGGGTCTGCTGTTCCTCGGCAGCGGATCGGTCATCCATGCCGTCCACGAAGAGCAGGACATGAACAGGATGGGCGGGCTATGGAGGCGCATCCCGTGGACGCACGGGACGATGCTCGTCGGGTCGATCGCGATCAGCGGGATCCCGCCGCTCGCCGGCTTCTTCTCCAAGGACGAGATCCTGGGCGAGTCGTTCAAGCTCGGCTACTGGTGGGTGTGGGCGATCGGGGTCGTCGTCGCCGTGATGACGGCGTTCTACATGTTCCGGCTGATGGGAAAGACGTTCTACGGGCCCAGCCGGGTGGACCCGCACGTCGAGCCGCGCATCCACGAGTCGCCTCCGACGATGATCGTGCCGCTCGTCCTGCTCTCGATCCCGACGATCGCGCTCGGGTTCGCGCTCGGGTTCCCGCCCGAGAGCGGCACCATCCACCACTGGCTCGAGCCGGTATTCCACGACGCCGAGCAGGTCCTCCACCACGCGCCCGGCGAGTACCAGCTGCTCGGCATCGACGGGTTCCTCCTCGGGGCCAGCGTCGCCGTCGCCTTCATCGGGATGCTCGCCGCGATGCGGCTGTTCGGCTTCCGGGCGCCGCGGATCGGCGTGGAGGTCCAGCCCAGGCCGCGGCTCGTCGAGCGGATGACGGCGCGGTTCCCGCGGCTCTACCGGGCGTCGCTGAGGAAGTGGTACATGGACGACCTCAACGACCTGCTGTTCGTGCGCATCGGTGGCGTCATCGCGCAGGCGCTCTGGTGGTTCGACGTCCACGTCGTCGACGGGACCGTCAACGGCATCGCGGCGTTGACGCAGGGAGCGGGGCGCGAGATCCGACACATCCAGACGGGGCGCGTCCAGAACTACGCGCTCGGGATCGCGCTCGGGCTACTCGTGATGGCCGTCACCTACATCTTCGTCGTGCCCACGTGATCACCCCATCGAGCGTCCCGCTGCTGTCGCTCATCACGTTCACGCCGCTGATCGGGGCGCTCGTCCTCGCGTTCGTGCCGCGCAACAATGTCCGGCTCATCCGGCTCGGTGCCCTGCTCACGTCGCTCGTCGCGTTCGGGCTGTCGCTCGTCGCGCTGGCGGCCTTCGACCCCGCCGGCGGTGCGGCGTCGGGCGGACGCGCGTTCCAGTTCCTCGAGCAGGCCGAATGGATCCCGGCCTTCGGGATCCGCTACAAGCTCGGCCTCGACGGGATCTCGCTCGCACTCGTCGTGCTGACGACGACGCTCACCTGGATCAGCATCCTCGCGAGCTTCCGGCCCATCCGGGACCGGGTGAAGGAGTACATGATCTCCTTCCTCATCCTCGAGGTCGGCATGGTCGGGGTGTTCCTGGCGCTCGACCTGTTCCTGTTCTACATCTTCTTCGAGATCGTCCTCGTCCCGATGTACCTCATCATCGGCATCTGGGGCGGGACGAACCGGATCTACGCGACCATCAAGTTCGTCCTCTACACGCTCGTCGGCTCGCTCCTCATGCTCGTCGGGATCCTCGCCACGGCGTTCGCCTTCCAGTCGGCGCGGGGCAGCTGGACGGGCGCGTTCGACTACGAGCAGCTGTTGACCGCAGGGTTCGACCCTGGTCTACAGATGTTCGCGTTCGCGACGATGTCGTTCGCGTTCGCGATCAAGGTCCCGATGTTCCCCTTCCACACCTGGCTACCGGACGCCCACGTGGAAGCGCCGACCGCCGGCTCCGTCATCCTTGCCGGCGTCCTGCTCAAACTCGGCGGATACGGGTTCATCCGGTTCGCGGTACCGCTCTACCCCCAGGCAGCAGAGATGTTCGCGCCGGCGATCATCGTGCTGTCGCTCATCGGGATCATCTACGGCGCGGTCGTCGCGCTCGTCCAGCCGGACCTGAAGAAGCTGATCGCGTACAGCTCGGTGAGCCATATGGGGTTCGTGACGCTCGGGATCTTCATCTTCCAGGAGCAGGGGCTCCAGGGAGCGGTGCTTCAGATGGTGACCCACGGGATCATCACGGCCGCTCTGTTCCTGTGCGTCGGGGTGATCTACGAGCGGACGCACGATCGGACGATCGCGAAGATGGGCGGACTCGCGGCAGTGACCCCTGTCTATGCCGCAGTGTTCGGCTTCTTCATGCTGGCGAGTCTCGGGCTGCCGGGGCTCGCCCAGTTCATCAGCGAGTTCCTCGTGCTCCTGGGAGCGTTCGCCTACTCTCCCGTCGTTGCCGCTGTCGCCACCGTCGTCGTCGTCCTCGCCGCCGCGTACCTGATGTGGATGTACCAGCGGATCGTCTTCGGTCAGGTGTCGGATTTCTTGAAGGGACTCGGGCACCACCTGACCGACATCTCCCCTGCTGAGCTGCTGACCCTCACGCCCCTCCTCGCGCTGACGCTCGCGTTCGGGGTCTTCCCGGGCTGGATCCTGGAACTGCTCCATGAGCCGGTCCAGGGGATCATCGCGCGCGTGGGAGAGGCGCCGCCGATCGGGTTGCTTCCGTGACGTCGCCGGCCGAGCTCCTCGCGCTCGCGCCGCTCGCCCTCGTGGCCGGTCTGGCCATGCTCGTGATCGTGGTGGACATGATCCGGCCCGGCCGAGACAGCCTCGTGACGGCGGTCGCGGTCATCGGGCTCGTGGCCGCGATCGTCGTGACCGCGCTCGTCTGGACGACCGGGACCCGGGAGCTGTTCGACGGCGCGTACGTGCGTGATGACCTGACGAACTTCCTCGACCTGCTGTTCCTCTCGATCGCGCTCCTGACGATCCTCTTCTCGCCCGACTACCTGCGTCCGCGAGCACTGCCGATGGCTGAGTTCGCCTCGACGCTGCTGTTCGCGATCAGTGGCGCGATGCTGCTCGGTGCCTCGCGCGACCTGCTCGTGCTGTTCCTCGGGCTCGAACTGCTCGTGCTCCCGGGGTACATGCTTGCCGGGTTCGCGAAGCGCGATGGGTTCTCGACCGAGGGCGCCATCAAGTACTTCCTGCTTGGCTCGTTCTCCAGCGCGATCCTCCTGTTCGGCCTCGCGCTGACGTGGGGCTACACGGGCTCCACGCGCGTCACAGACGTCGCGAGCTACCTGGAAGGGGTAGTGGCGGGGAACCAGGCCCTCTCGCCCGCACTCGTGATGGGCCTCGCACTCCTGACGACCGGTGCGGCATTCAAGATCGCGGCGGTCCCGTTCCACTACTGGACGCCGGACGCGTACCAGGGTTCGCCGACGCCCGTGACCGGGTATCTCTCCGTCGGGCCGAAGGTCGCGGCATTCGCGCTGATCCTCCGGCTGTTCGTCGAGGCGCTGTCACCGCTCAAGGGCGACTGGGTGGCGATCGTCGTCGTCCTTGCCGCGCTCACGATGACGCTCGGCAACCTCGTCGCGCTCACGCAGGACAACATCAAGCGGATGCTCGCGTACAGCTCGATCGCACACACCGGCTACATCCTGGTAGGACTGGCGGCGTTCGCTGCTTCGCCACGAGGCTCGGAGGCAGAGCGCGCAGGGCTCTTCGGGCTGCTGTTCTACAGCCTGGCGTACGCGTTCATGAACCTCGGCGCGTTCGGCGTGGTCGCGGCGCTCCAACGCCGTCCCGGTGTCACCAGCCAGATCTCGAGCTTCTCGGGGCTGGGCCGGCGAGCACTCGGACCCGCGCTGCTGATGACGCTCTTCCTGCTCTCGCTGACGGGGATCCCGCCTCTGGCCGGCTTCTTCGCGAAGGCCTACGTCATCCTGCCGGCACTCCAGGCCGGCGGCGTCTGGCTCCCGCTCCTCGCGGTGATCGCGGTCCTCAACGCCGCTGCCGCCGCCTTCTATTACCTCCGCGTGATCATCGTGATGTTCGTCCAGGACCCGCCGGAGAACGCGGCCGGCGTCTCCACCGGGCGTGCGATGGGCGTCGGGCTCGCCGCGACGGCGATCCTGACGATCGTCATCGGGGTAGTCCCCACGTTCGTCGACATCACGCAGCGCGCCGCCAACGCCCTTCTCGCGCCGCTCTAGGCCCGCGCCCAGATGGCGGTGCGCCGCGTCGACCGTATCCCGCGGACGGACGGCGAGGCACGGGAACGGCGCCTCGCGCGTGGGGCAAGGCTCCGTGGGTACCTGGACAGCCTCCTCTCGGACGACCAGCGGCTCCTCGTCGTGTCGAACCGGGGCCCCCTCAGCTTCGTCCACCGGCGAGGCGACGACTGGGAGGCGAATCGAGGCTCGGGGGGTCTCGTCACCGCGCTCGGCGAGCTTGGCCGGCTCGCTCCGGTCAGCTGGGTCAGCACGGCGATGGACGCAGGCGACCGCAAGGCGGCTGCCGCCCTCGCCGGTCCGGCGGAGGACCGTCGACGGCTCGAGGCACTGATCCGCCAACAGCTCCCAGGGCAGGACATGGAGCTGCGGCTGACCGACGTCCCCGACGACGCCTACGCGCTGCACTACGGGACCGTCTCGAACCCCTTCCTGTGGTTCGTCCAGCATCAGCTGTACATGCTCCCGTACGACCCGCAGGTGGACGACCAGCTGATCGACGCGTGGCGGAACGGGTACTCCGTGGTGAACCACCTGCTCGCCCGGGCCGCCCTCGACGCGTCCCCCGCGTCCCGGCCCGTGGTCATGCTCCAGGACTATCACCTCTATCTCGCCGCCGCCACGATCCGGCAGGAGCGACCGGGCAGCCTCCTCCTTCACTTCAATCACATCCCGTGGCCCGGCCTCGAGGCGTGGCAGATGCTTCCCCAGAACCTTCGGCGCGCGGTCCACCACGGCCTTCTGGCGAACGACATCCTCGGCTTCCAGACCGACCGGTACGCGGCGAATTTCCTGACGTCCGCGGCGGCGTTCGTGCGCGATGCCAGGGTCGACCGTGCGGCACGCTCGATCGCGTGGCGCGGGCGGACCATCTACGTACGGGCATACCCGATCTCGCTCGAGCCGGACGCGCTCGTGCGCTTCGCGCGCGGCGCAGACGTCGCCGCGCGCCGCGAGGCCCTCGCCGCGCGCCTCGATCGCGCCGGCCGTCCCCGGTTGGTCGTCCGCGTCGACCGCCTCGAACCCTCCAAGAACGTCCTTCGGGGTTTCCTCGCCTTCGAGGCGCTGCTCGAGCGGCGACCCGAGCTCCGTGCCCAGGTCCGCTTCCTCGCGATCCAGTCGACGAGCCGCGAGACGCTGCCGGAATACGCGCAGTACGCCGCCGCCGTCCGCGAGGTCGTCGGGCGCGTGAACGGCCTTGCCGACCCCGACGAGGCTCCCATCTGGCTCTTGGACGGGACGGACTACGCACTCGCGATGGCGGCGCTCCAGCTCGCCGACGCGGTGCTCGTCAACCCGATCGTGGACGGGATGAACCTCGTCGCGAAGGAGGCGGTGCTGGTGGGGGACCCGGTGCTCATCCTGTCGGAGACGGCGGGCGCGGCAGAGCAGCTGGCACGGGACTCGCTCATGGTCACGGCGACCGACGTGGCAGGGACGAGCCGGACCATCGAAGCCGCGCTTTCCATGCCCACGTCCGAGCGACAGCTGCGAGCGCGGCGGCTGCGTGCCGGCGTGAGGGAGCAGGATATCGAGTGGTGGCTGGGCCGGCAGCTGCGTGACCTCGTGGCGGTCAGCGAAGCCCGCCGGCCACCCTCGCGGCCGCTCCGCGACACGCTCCGCGGCTTCGAGCCCGACCTCGACTAGCGCTTCTCGAGGAGACGCGCGAGACCCGACAGGAACCGGGCCGCATCGCGGGGCGACGCAAGCACGAGATCGGCCGCGGCGGCGACGTCCGGCGGCGCTTCGGGACGCGCGTGGACGGCAAGCGCGAACCCCTCCGTTCGTCCCAGCCGACGCGCTTGGCGGAGGACCTCGAACGCCAGGGCGTCACTCGTGTCGTCGCCGAGGATGAGCGTGAGGGCCGGTCGCAGCTCTTGCAGCAGCTCCGACATGGCTTCGCCCTTCATGATCGCTCCCGGCGGGCGGAGCTCGAGCACGCGCCGACCCGGGAAGCGGACGAACCGACGGTCGGGATCCACCGCGTCGACGGCGCGAAGCACCTGCTCGGCCGCCGCCTCGACGTCCGGCGCCGTCCTGTAGTGGAACGCGACAGCCGGACGCTTCCGCTCCACGATCAGCCACGGCTCCGGGACCAGCTCGGGCACCCGTCGCGCTAGCTCCTCGGAGGCGTCACCGAACGCGGCGACGACCGGATGGAACGCGACGTCCAGCGATTCGGGGCGCTGACCCCGTCGCAGCTCGCCTCGTTCAAGGCCGTGGTTCCCGCGGTACCGCACGCCCCCGACGCGCACGCGCGCCGCGACGTCCGCCGCGGTCCGCCCGGACAGGATCACGACGGCAACGTCCGGCTGAGCGGCGAGCACCCGCAGCGCGCGGCGGGCCAGCGGCAGGATCATCGCGCTCCATGGGTCGAGGACGATCTGGCTGAGCGTCCCGTCGAAGTCCGAGACGACAAGGATCGGGCGCAGCTGCAAGTAGGGGCGGACCGACGCGAGCGCGGCCCCGACCGAGATCGGCCGCCGGACGGCAAGGGGAGCGGCGGGCGCGAACGGACTTGCCATGGGCGTCCCTGGCCCTTCGTGGGATCCCCGTCGCTCCTCCGCGCTCACAGCTCGATGGACGCGCCCGGAAGGACGGTTCGGATGGCACGCAGGAAGACGTCCGGTCCGCCACCGCCATAGACGAAACCGCGCACCCTCCCTTCGGCGTCCAGCCAGTAGTGCACGGGCAGGACGAAGGCGCCCCAGGCGTCCTGCGCTCGCCCGTCGGCGTCGAGCGCGACGGGGAGGGTAAGACCGAGAGAGTCCACGAGCGCCGCCGCCGTCTGCTCGTCCTCGCGCACGTCGACGACGATGACCCGCAGCTGTTCACCGAGCTGCGACTCGATCCGTTGCATCAGGCGCAGCTCGTCGCGGCACGTCGGGCACCAGCTCGCCGTGAAGTTCACCCACACCGGTCTTCCCCCCACGCTCTCCGAGTCGATCCGACCACCGCCCAGCAACGGGAGGTCGAGCGCCGGCGCGCGCTGACCGATACGCAAGCCGACGTCGCGGGCAGCGGTGGGTGAGGCACTCGCGACAGAGGCGGTCGGCGGCGGCATCACGGTCGTCGCCGAGGTCGGAGCGGACATCGTCGCGGAGGCCCTCGGCTGGCCCGTCACGGCGCCCGGGCCCGTGCCTCCGGGGTGAGAGGCCGCCGGCGTCCGATGGATCACTCCGGGAGCGGTCCCGCTCGCCAGCCTGCCGGGAAGTAGCGCCACGACGGCGGCCGCGGCGATCGCGACGACCACGATCCCGAGCATGACGCCGAGCAGATACCCTCGCATACGGGGCGGGAGTGTACGACGCGCGGCTCGCGGGGGAGCACCGGCGACGTCGTGGAGCGCGACCGACGCTGCTGGTAGCATCCGCGGGCTCATGGCAACCGCTTTCCACCGCCTCGTCTCGGCCGCGATCATGGCGGGTGGCGTCACCCTGATCGCCGCCGGCCTCCTCTTCTACACCGCACCACAGGCGGTCGGCGACGCCGTCGTCACTCCGCCTCCGCGGACCGCTGGCGCCGCTGGATCCGCGTCGCCTGGTCGTGCGACGAGTTCCCCTTCCCCCGTCGCGCCGCGTTCGACTGGACCGGCACGCGTCGTAGCCGGCTCCACGGCTCCCTCGCAGCCGACTCCTGACCCCACGCCGACCCCACGGCCGGCGGCCGCCAGCCGCATCGTCGTGCCGTCGCTCGACATCGACCTTGCGATCGTCCCCGGGAACGAGGGGTACCCGCTGTGCGACGTGGCACAGTGGCTGGCGCACTACGGACAGCCTGGCGAGGGCCGGACGGTCTATCTATACGCCCACGCCCGCGAGGGGATGTTCGGGCCGCTCCTGGAAGAGTCGATGCGGCAGAACGGGAAAGGGATGCTCGGTGCGCTCGTCCAGGTCTACACGAGGGACGGACGGGTCCATCTGTACGAGATCGTCCGGGTCAAGCGGCACGCTACCGATTTCTCGATCGCCGACGAGGTCCCTCCCGGTGAGGAGCGACTCATCCTTCAAACGAGCGAGGGGCCGCGAGGGACCGTCCCCAAGCTCCAGGTCGCGGCCCGGCTCCTGAGTCGCCAGGCGGGGGACGTCGGGGAGGCCAACCCGATCCCCAGGCCGCGCGACTGCTCGTAGGAGCGACCGGACCTACAGCCAGTCGATCCTGCGGAAGTACAGGAAACCGCCGAATCCGAGCGCGAGGATGGCCAACGCCACTGCCCAGAAGCGCGCCGCGTCGGCGCCCTGGAACGCGAGCCCTGCTTCGCTCATACCGAAGATCCCAGCCACTGCGCCGACTCCGGCGAGGATCGCCGTGACCGCCGTCAGCCGCTTCATGACCTCGGAGAGGTTGTTGTTCACAGTCGATAGGTACGCGTCGAGCGTGCTCCCGACGAGCTCGCGGAACGTGTCCAGCTCCTCCGTGAGCCGGATGAGATGGTCGTAGACGTCACGGAAATAGGGGACGCGTTCGGGTCGGACGAGCGGCAGGTCGCGGTTGGTGAGTCGGTTGAAGATCTCTCGCTGCGGGACCACCGCTCGGCGGATCGTCAGCAGGTCGCGGCGGACCTGGAACAGCCGCTCGACCAGCCAGCCGCTGGGCCTGCCCAATACGTCGTCCTGGAGCTCGTCGATCTCGTCGCCGATCTTGTCGAAGACGGGGAAATAGCCATCGACGAGCCAGTCCACGATCGCCCACAGGACATAATCGGGGCCTTCCCGGAGGAAGGGCTCGACGCCGCGTCGGAAGTGCGGCGCGCTCGACGGCTGCCACTCCGGGGGGTGGGCGGTCAACAGGAAGCGCTCGCCCAGCAGCAGGTCGACCTCGACGCTCGCCAACTCTCCGGCGTAGAACAGCGGGAACATCACGAGCTGCAGGACGTTTCCGGTCAGCTCGACCTTGGCCCGCTGGTTCCGCTCTGCGATGTCCTCCACCACGAGCGGGTGCAGATCGAGACACCGCGCCAGGTCGGCGAGGGTCTCGGTGTCGGGGTCTTGGAGGTCTATCCACAGGTGCGTCGATGGATCGGCGAACACGGCACGGACGTCCGTGACGGACCGGAGCGCGACGAGACCCCGGGGAGACCAGGCGTGGCCGGAGAAGCCCGACGCTCGGTCCCGCATGGAGGGTGTCGCGAGTCCTCCCGCACTCGACTTCGAAGTCGTCCCAGCGCCGTTCAGCAGCTCAGCGTCTGCTCGGCGCTCGGTTGCCGCCTCCGGAAGAGGCCGGGCGAGCGCGTGGGGCAACGGTGCCTCCGTGGGTGGACGGGCATCGAGAGGAGGACTGCCTCCCGCCGACACGTTCCCCGCCGCCGCCGGTCCCGGCTCAGAGGGCGAGCGCGGCCTCCCCTTCGTCGTCACGCGCTGCTCCTCTGCCTGCCGTATCGGCCGCATCCTCGCCATCGCCTGTGTTCCCGCGGCCCATCATCAGGGCCGGAACGATGGCGAGGACCATCACCGCTGCCGCGATCGCGAACAGTCCTGTGAGGATACCTGCAGCCTCGCCCGCCGCCCACCGTTCCAGTGCCTCCACGACCAGCCCGTCCTCGAGTGGCCGTCCGCGGAGTCCGGGCGGCAGGACGGCGTCGCGCGCTGCCTGATCCACTTCCACCACGCTCAGTGCCTTGATCCGGTTCGACCCGATCGCAGTAAGGACCGCGAGGCCGACCGCCATCCCGAGCATCCGCGCGACCGTGACCCCCGCCGACGCGACGCCATAGGCGCCACGCCCGAGCGCTTCCACGGCGGCCGTCGAGCGCGGCGTGACCGTTACGCCGAAGCCGAGCCCGAACAGCGCGAGACCGGCGGCGAGCACGATCAGCGCCGTGCTCGGTCGCGAGAACGCGAGCAGGCCGAGGCCGGCGGTGCCGAGCCCGAGACCGAACAGGCTGATCAAGACCACGCCGGTCCTGCGCAGCACGAACCCAGATCCGAGGGCGCCGAGCGCCATCGCGCCGGCCAGTGCGCCCAGCGCGATCCTCTGCTCCTCCGGGCCACCGTACCGAACGCGATCGACGAACACCGCTCCGCCGACGATCGCGGTCGCGAGGGCGTAGCCCGTGAGGAGACTGACGAGCATCGCGCTGGCGAAGATCCGATCGGTGAACAAGCGCGGCTCGAGGAACGGCTCGCGCGCTGTCCTCAATCGGAGCACGACAAGGATCGTGGCAGCGATCGCGATCAGCGCCAGGATCGCGGGATCGAGCGGACCTGCCTCCTCGCCGACCCACGTCAGCGCAAGGAGGGCGGCGGCGAGCGCGACGGTGAACAGCGCCGCGCCGAGCAGGTCGAGACCGGCCCCCGCCCTGCTCCGTGGCCACGCCGGCGCGGCCGCCCAGAGGTAGGCCATCGCGAGGATGGCCACAGGCGCGCCGAGGTAGAAGACCCACCGCCACGCGGGCGCGAGCAGATCGAACGCCAGCGTCCGCCGAAGCCCGGCGTCGTCGAGGACGGGCGCGATCTCGAAGGTCTCGAGGACGGCGGCGCCGGCGAATGGTCCGATCGCCATGCCGAGGAACGTGAGCGCGGCCACTGCGCCGAGTGCGCGCGCACGCGGCGCACCGGCGAACAGATGGCTCGCGCCGGCGGTCGCGAGCGGGACGATCGCCCCACCCCCCATCCCCTGCAGGACCCTCGCGGCGATCAGCTGGTCGAGTGTCTGAGCGGCGCCCGCGAGCAGCGAGCCCGCGGCGAAGACGAGCAGCGCGAGCTGGAACAGCAGCGGCAGCCCGTACCGGTCCGCCGCTCGCCCCGCCAGTGGCATCGTGGCGATGTACGCGAGGAGATAGCCGTTCACAACCCATGACGCGTGCCTGATGAGCGTCCAATCTCCGAAGTGGGCGACGATCCCGGGCAGCGCGACGGCAGTGATCATCAGTTCCACGCCGACCAGGCACGCACCGGCGCCGAGGGCAGCGAGCAGAAGGAGGCGGCCGAGGCTCACGGCGTAATCGTCCGGCATCGGGCCGAACGCCGTCAGCTGCAAAGCAGCGGGGATGTGAGGCCGCTCGCTTCGGGTGGGTACCACGTCACGCACAGGGTCGGATGGGGGCGCTTGACGCACGCGCGCGGCGGGACTAATATCAATCTCCATTTATAAGTGGTCCGCCGTCGACGCCTCGGCGAGAGACCGGAGGACTTCCAGCCAGTGCCCAGCCCCGCGCGGATCAGGTCGACCCTCGCGACGATGACCGCTGCCCCCGACGACGTCCGCGAGCTGCGCGCCTTCCACAAGGCGCTCGCCGATGTCACGCGCCTCCGCATCCTGCATCGTCTCGCCGAAGCCCCTGCGACCGTGACCGAGATCATCGAGCACGTCGACCTCTCCCAGCCGCTTGTCTCGTGGCACCTTCGGACGCTCCGCGCGGCGGGCCTCATCGAAACGCGGCGGACAGGACGAGAGGTCGTGTGCTCGTTCCGGCGAGACGCGCTCGATGCGTTCGTGCAACGGGAACGGGAGTTCCTGGGGATGGCGGGGTGACCACGATGGGTGAGCAGTCGTTCGTCTCGGCCGAGTTGCGCGACCGGATGCGTGGCAGCGCGGCTCCGTTCGCCACTGCCCTCGGCCGGCTCGGTCTGACCCCGAACGTGCTGACGCTCTCAGGCTTCGTCATCTCGTGCGCCGCCGCCGGCCTCGCCGGGGTCCAGCTCTGGCTCGCCGCAGGCGTGGTGAGCGTGCTGGGTGCCGTCTTCGACATGCTCGACGGAGCGCTGGCGCGAGCGACGGGGCGAACGAGCAAGCTCGGGGGCTTCCTCGACAGCACCTTCGACCGCTGGGGTGAGGCGGTCGTCTACGCCGGGATCACAGCCGGGGGCGTCTACGCGAGCGCTCCGGGAGTGGCGCTCCTCGCCGTGCTCGCGATGAGCTCGGCGTTCATGGTGAGCTACACGCGCGCGAAGGCGGAAAGCCTCGGGTTCCGGGGAGAAGTCGGGATCGCGCCGCGACCCGAGCGGATCGTGATCCTCGCCGCCGGACTCGGTGCCGCCGGTCTCACCGGCGGACCCGCTCATGGCGCCTGGCTCCAGGCGTCACTCGCGATCATCTTCGTGCTCAGCACGATCACCACCATCCAGCGCATCTGGTACGTGCGCAGCCAGGCCGCGTCGAACGACGCGACGCCCAAGGAGGAACAGCAGTGAACATCGAAGGGACGATCCCGGCGTCTGCGGAGTCGGCGGGCGGAAACGGACATCGCGACGGACGACGCGACGGGCGGAAGGTCCGCGTTGCGATCGTCGGCGTCGGCAACTGCGCGAGCAGTCTCGTACAGGGTCGGTACTACTACGAGAACGCGCAGCCGGGCGAGCAGATCCCGGGGCTGATGCACGTCGAGCTCGGCGGTTACCACGTCCGGGACGTCGAGTTCGTGGCGGCCTTCGACATCGACAAGAACAAGGTCGGCAGGGACCTCTCCGAGGCGATCTATACCGAGCCGAACAACACGTACGTGTTCCACCGGGTGCCCCACCTCGGGGTCCCCGTGGAGCGCGGGATGACGCACGACGGGCTCGGCAAGTATCTGTCCCAGGTGATCGAGAAGGCGCCGGGGGAGACCGCCGACATCGTCGGGATCCTGAAGGAGCGCCAGGTCGACGTGCTCGTCTCGTACCTGCCCGTCGGTTCGGAGCAGGCGACCAAGTGGTACGCGGAGCAGTGCCTCCAAGCGGGCGTCGCGTTCGTGAATGCCATCCCGGTGTTCATCGGCCGCGAGCCCTACTGGCAGCGGCGGTTCGCGCAGCATGGGCTGCCGGTCGTGGGCGATGACATCAAGAGCCAGGTAGGGGCGACGATCACCCATCGTGTCCTGACCCGGCTGTTCGAAGACCGCGGCGTCCGCCTCGACCGGACGTACCAGCTGAACTTCGGCGGGAACACGGACTTTCTCAACATGCTCGAGCGTGAGCGGCTGGAGTCGAAGAAGATCTCGAAGACGAATGCCGTGACGTCGATGCTCGACCACGAACTGCCGGCGGAGGACGTGCACGTCGGCCCTTCGGACTACGTGCCGTGGCTCAAGGACCGCAAGTGGTGCCATATCCGGATGGAGGGCACGACGTTCGGGGACGTCCCCTTGAACATCGACCTGAAGCTCGAGGTGTGGGACAGCCCGAACAGCGCGGGCGTCATCATCGACGCCGTCCGATGCGCGAAGCTCGGGCTCGACCGTGGCCTGGCGGGAACGCTCGTCGCCCCGTCGGCCTACTTCATGAAGAGCCCGCCGCTGCAGATCCACGACGACGAGGCGCGGGAGCGCGTCGAGGCGTTCATCCGCGGCGAGGACGACGAGGTCCTCATGGGCGGCGAGGAGCCCGAGCGGACCCAGGAACGGGGCGGCAAGTCGACGCGAACGACGCGGACGGCGGCGCCGGTCGCGGGCTGACGGGAACGACCGCCGCTTGAGCCCTTCGGGGTCGATGGCGGAAGGGACGCGGAACACGAGGTCGGCGGGGAGCGGTCTTGAGTTCGCTCCGCACCGCCGGCCTCGCCGAACGGAACGGCTCGGCGGTTCGGCGTGGCGCGCGCGGGAGGCCGCGGCACTGCTCGGCTACCGCGCGG
>JADDQH010000067.1:0-3755 GCA_016781485.1 Chloroflexota bacterium
TCACGACCACGTCGACAGCTACCTCGTGCCGAGGGCCCGCAGCCTCGACGCTCCGCTGCTCGTCCTCCTCCTGGGCCCCACGGGCGCGGGCAAGTCGACGCTCATGAACACGCTCGCGGGGACGGCCGTCAGCAGGACGGGCGTGCTTCGTCCCACCACGCGTGAGGCGGTCCTGCTCGCCACGCCCGAAGATGCAGAGCTGCTCCGGCTCGGTCCCCTGATGGCGCTGCCACCGGCGCGAGTCGTGGCCGTCTCCGGGCGGCCACGTCCAGGCGTCGCCATCGTCGACGCGCCCGACATCGACTCCGTCGAGCACGACAACCGCGCCCTCGCCGATGCGCTCGTGGAGGCTGCCGACCTATGCCTGTTCGTGACGACGGCGACTCGGTACGCCGACCGCGTCCCGTGGGACGTGCTGCACAGGGTCCGCGAGCGCGGGCTGCCGCTGATGGTGGTGGTGAACCGACTCCCGCCGGATGAGAGGGACCGGCGAGCCGTCATCGAGGATGTGCAGCGGCTGATGCGGGAGGGCGATCTTGACGCACGGGCGGATGGGGGACGCCTGGAGCTGGTCGGGGTCGCGGAAGGAGACCTTGGCGACTCGCCCGAGATGCTCCGACCTGACGCCATCGCGCCTGTTCTCGGGCGGATCGAGGAGCTCGCCGCCGATCGCGAGGCCCGACGGGAGCTCGCGGCGCTTGCGCTCCGCGGTGCGCTCACCGGCGTCGGGCCACTGGTCCATCGAGTGGCGGACGACCTCGAGCACGAGGCGATCGACGTGGACGCCCTGCGCCGGATCGCCGAGAACACGTACGCGGAGGAGCAACGCGCGCTCGAGGACGAGCTACGCGGCGGCCGCTTCCTGCGAGAGGAGGTCCTGAGGCAGTGGCAGGCGTTCGTGGGGGCGGACCAGGTGACACGGTTGTTCGCGTCCGGTATCGGCCGGGTGAGAGGCGCGCTGCTCGCGATGTTCCGAGGGACGCCGCCGGCGCCCATCGCCGTGGTCGAGGAGCAGACCACACGCGACCTGGTCGCAGTCACGCTGGCGCACGCGGGTGACGCCGCGCGTCGAACGGCGGCCAGCTGGCAAGCCGAGCCGTTCGCCGCGCCACTCGTCGCCGAGGATCCCTCGCTCTGGTCGGCAAGCCCCGACCTGGCGCTCACGCTCGAGAACCGACTTCAGGAGTGGCTGGGATCGATCGCGGCCGACGTGAGCGCGACGGCAGCGTCCAAGGCGCGCCTCGCACGTGGCGCATCACTGGGCATCAACGCAGCCGGGGTCACCGTGATGTTGAGCGTGTTCGCGCATACCGGAGGCCTCACGGGGGCCGAGGTGGGCGTGGCGGGTGCGACCGCATTCCTCAATCAGAAGCTCCTCGAGGCGCTGTTCGGCGAGGCGTCGATGCGCGAACTGATAGAAGGAGCACGGCGGGGCCTGTTCACGGCGCTGGAAGCGACGTTGGCGGACGATCGCGCGCGTTTCGAGCGTCTCGTCCCCGCCTCGTCAGAGCTGCGGGAGCTTGCCGCGGAGTTGCGTGCGACCGTCACCGGCATCGCCGCCTGACCTTCCACCTCCCGTGCCGGCGTCGCCTGTGGAACGGACCCGTCGCTCGACCGAGCACCGTGCGCCTCCGAGCGTTTCCTCCTGTCTCGAGCACCTCGAGCAGGCCATCTCCGCCGCGCGCGAGCTGGGGCTGGACTCGAGCGCCGCGCGCACGGTCCGCGACCTCGCACGCGAGCGTCTGCGCTTCCCTGCGTCGACGTACGTCCTCGCGCTCGCAGGGGGAACGGGGGTGGGGAAGTCGAGTCTCCTGAACGCACTCGCGCGGACGGAGGTGAGCCCGTCCGGCGTCCGGCGTCCGACCACCGGTGTTCCCGTCGCCTGGGTCCACCGTTCCGCCCGAGCCGAGCTCGAGCCACTGCTCGACTGGCTCGAGCTGCGCGAAGTCCGGGAGCACGACGACGAAGGCGGTGCCCGCGTCGCGCTGGTGGACCTGCCCGACCTCGACTCGATCGCGCCCGCCCACCGGGCGCGGGTCGACCAGCTGCTGCCCAGGATCGACGCCGTCGCCTGGGTCGCCGACCCAGAGAAGTACCAGGACGCGTTGTTCCACGACGCGTATCTGCGGGAGTGGGGACCGCGGGTCGCGCGCCAGGCGGTGATCGTCAACAAGACAGACCGCGTCGCGCCCGCCGACGGCGAGCGCCTGCGGCACGATCTGGAGCGGCGGCTGCGACTCGAGGGGCTGGGCGACGTCCCCGTGATGCTGTCGTCCACGCTCGACGGTCACGGCACCGGCGTCGACGAGGTGCGCCGGTGGCTCGAATCGGCCGCGGACGCGAAGCTCGTCGTGGCAGAGCGAGTCGCAGCCGAGGCGCGGGCGGAAGTGCGGTCCCTGACGACAGCGGCGGGAGTCCCGGCGGCGCTCCCTGTGCCACCGCTCGTCGACGACCAGCAGCGCGAGAGGGTGGCGAGGGCCGTGGGCCGCGAGGTACTCGCGATCCTCGATCTGCCGGGACTGGAACTCCAGGCCGCCGCCGCCTCCCGCGCCGCCGCACGATCTGCCGGCGGCGGTCCGCTCGGGTTCGTCACTCGCCGTATGTCCCGCTGGAGCGGCCGCGAGGCGAGGACGGCCGATCCCGCCGCCCACCTCCGGACCTGGCGCCACCGTGGCTCGCTGGCGCGAGCGACCGAGCCACTCCGGCAGCTGCTCGCCGGCACGTTGTCACGCTTGCCACCGGCGGGGCGGCCCGTAGTCGCCGCGCTCGGCGATTCCACGCGCCTCCAGCCCGGCCTCGCCACGGCCGTCGATCGCGCCATCGCAGGCGAGCCGCAGTCGTTCGTGCCCCCGTCCAGTCACGTCTGGACCGTCCTCGGACTCGGACAGTACGTGGCGACCGCGCTCATCGCGTTCGGGCTGCTGTGGCTCCTCGCGCAGTGGGTGAGCGGGGGCAGCGTGCCGGTCGGCAGCGCTGAACTCCCATACCTGGGCGAGGTGCCTCAGCCGGTCCTGTTGCTCGCCGCCGGGCTGCTTGCCTCGTTCGTGCTCGGCCGGCTTCTCGCGTTACACGCGCGGTGGCTTGGAAGGCGCTGGGCGGGTCGGCTCCGCGACCGGGTCGTCTCCGAGGTGGAGCAACGGATCGCCACGACCCTGTTCGCGCCCCTCGACGCCTTGGAGGAGGCGCGGACGCGGCTCGCTTCGGCCGCTGCAGAGATGGAACGCGGATGCCTGGAGCCAGGGGTCGACGGTCGGTGAGGGGATGGCTGGAGCCGCGGCGGCTCGCTCGTCATAGTCAGGCGGTCGCCTCCTCCTCGCGCCGCCGGCCGAATCCGGGTGTCGGGGGCTTGAGCTGCCGCTCGATCCCTCGCGCGTCGAGGTCAGCCTGGATCACACGAGCCCGCTGGACGAGATCGCGGTCGCGGGTGATGGTCCGGGCGATCCAGTCGATGTACGTCGGCTCGAAGTCAGCCACCTCCGCCAGCGTGTGGCCCCGGAACCTGCCGAACTCCAGAGTGGTTCGGTGCGCTTCCGCGAGCGTCGGAGGACGGGAGCTCGCCGCGCCGGGCCGCCGGTAGACCGGGCCCGTCGGTTCACTCGCCCGGAGCCCGTCGCCTGCGCCACCCGCTTCCCTCGCGCTGCGAGGACGCTGGCCACCGAGCGTGGGCCGCCCATTGCTCGTGACGGTGTTCTGACGGTGGAAGTGCTGCCCGGTATCGAAACGTGCGGTGACGGGGCGACTCGGGGGCGGAGGCG
>JADDQH010000067.1:3772-14861 GCA_016781485.1 Chloroflexota bacterium
CGCTCCTCGCCGCCGTACCCTCCGCCGCGTCTCGGCCCTCTGGCTCCCGCCCGACCGCTGCCGTGCGCCGCGCCGGCCGCCTCACTGCGTCCGGGCGATGCAGTCGCGTCGTAGTGCGCCCGACGCGTGGGATCGCGGAGCAGGTCGTACGCGGCGTTGATGCGAGCCATGCGAGACGTCCGACGTTTCGCGTCCGCGAGATCGTGCGCGGCATTGTCGGGGTGGTGCTCGCGGGCGAGTTCGCGCCAGCGTCGTTTGATGGTCTCGTCGCTCGCGTCGGAGTCGACGTCGAGGACCCGGTACGGGTCGCCCTTGAAGGTAGGCGAGGGCATCAAGTGAGACTACCAGAGGCGGTCGACGCCTCTGATCCGGGTCCGCAGGCGGGCGCTTGGCGGCCGAAGCCGGACACGCGTGACCGAATGGTCGTCGGACGTCACCGTATAGTCATCTCGTGCTGCCGTTCCAGCCGCCGCTCGAGCCGATGCTCGCCCGCTTGGCCGAATCGATCCCGAACGGCAACGGGTGGCTATACGAGCCGAAGTGGGACGGCTTCCGCGCACTGGTGTTCCGCGACGGAGACGAGGTCTTCCTCCAGAGCCGCGACCTGAAGCCACTCGACCGCTACTTCCCGGAGCTCCCACCGGCGCTGCGCGAGAACCTCCCGGACCGTTGCGTGCTGGACGGCGAGATCGTGATCGCGGGTGACGGGGGGCTCGACTTCGAGGCGCTCCTGCTGCGGATCCACCCCGCGGCCTCACGCGTCCGGCTCCTCGCCGACACCTCGCCCGCGTCGTTCGTGGCCTGGGACCTGCTCGCGCTCGACGACCGAGACCTCCGCACGTCACCACAGGGTGAACGGCGCGCCGCGCTCGAAGACGCGCTGGCGGACGCACGCCCGCCCGTCCACGTCACACCCGCCACCCGCGAACACGCCACCGCCTCGGACTGGTTCCAGCGGTTCGAGGGGGCGGGCCTCGATGGCGTCATCGCGAAGCGGCTGGACGGCGAGTACGAACCGGGGAAGCGGGTGATGTTCAAGATCAAGCACGCACGGACCGCGGACTGCGTCGTCGCGGGGTTTCGGTGGCACAAGGCGGGTGAAGGGCTCGTCGGATCGCTCCTTCTCGGGCTGTACGACGACGACGGGAGACTGCACCACGTGGGCATCACGTCGAGCTTCACGATGGAGAGGCGCCGAGAACTGGCACGCGAGCTCGACCCGCTCCGGGGGAACGCGCTCGACGGTCATCCCTGGGCAGGGTGGGCGTCGTCCGATGGGGACAGCGCCGGAGGAGGCGAGCAGCGGATGCCGGGCGCGACGAGCCGGTGGAACCGCGGCAAGGATCCGAGCTGGGAACCGCTGCGCGTCGAGCGCGTGTGCGAGGTCGGGTACGACCACCTCCAGGGCGACCGGTTCCGACACGCGACGACGTTCCGGCGATGGCGGCCGGACAAGAGACCCGCGGACTGCCGCTACGACCAGCTCGAGGCGACACCGCCGTACGAGCTCGGAACGATCTTCCGAACGATCGGGTCCCCGAAGGAGCCGGCGCGACGAGACGCTAGGATCGAGCGATGACCGCTGAACGAGGTCCCGACTCCTCCTCGCTACCCGTTTCCACCCTGACGTGTGTCTCGTGCGGCAAGAAGAACCGCATCCGTCCCAGCGCGCACGGTGCGCCCCACTGTGGGTCGTGCGGCGGCGCGCTTCCGTGGCTCGTCGAGGCATCGGACGCGACCTTCGACGTCGAGGCCAGCGCTGCTGTCGGGGTTCTCGTCGACCTTTGGGCACCCTGGTGCGGCCCCTGCCGATTCGTCTCGCCGGTGCTGGAGCAACTGAGCCGCGAGTTCGCGGGACGGCTGAAGGTCGTGAAGGTGAACGTTGACGACAACCCGAAGACGCAGTCGAGGTTCCAGGCGTCCAGCATCCCCACCCTCGTAGTCCTCCGGGACGGGCGTGTGGTTGACCGGATCGTCGGCGCACTCCCCAAGCCCGACCTGACCGTTCGTCTCACGCCCCACCTGCTGCGTCGCTGAAGAGGCAGCCGCGGTAGGGCGGGGAGGGGCGCCACCGCTCTTCCGAGGCTGTTCGTGCGTGCTACCCTCCGGGCGCCGACGGCGTGACCGTCGAGGCGAGGGGGAGGACGCGTGGCGCGCCACGCATGAATGGAGGGACGCGGATGGGCCAGTCGAGTGGCGGCGGGACGCCGGGCGACGGCACCGGGGGCGGCGGCGGAACGTCCGGGGGCTACGGAGGCCAGGGGGGCTACGGCACCGGCGGCCAAGGTGGCTACGGGACGGGCGGCCAGGGCGCCGGTGGGTCGGGCGGATATGGCACCGGTGGGCCGGGTGCCGGTGGCTTGCCGACGTGGGGGCCCCCGAGTGAAGCGGGTCGGGGGTACGGCCGGGACCGCCGACCGGGTTCGGTCACCGCAGCCGGGGTAATCCTCATCGTCCTCGGCATCCTCGCGCTCCTTCCCGGCATCCTCGCGCTGATCGGTGGAGCGGCGATCGGTGGCGGGGGTGCTGCGGTCCCGGGTCTCGCGCCCGGTGCTGCTGGCGCAGCTGCCGGCATCTTCGCCGTCGTCGGGATCATCATCGTCGTGATCGGGATCCTGATGGTCGCGAGCGGGATCGGTGTCTTTCAGGGCAAGGAGTGGGCCCGGATCCTCGGGATCATCATCGCCGTCATCGGCGCCATCTTCAGCGCGCTCGGCCTCCTCGGCTCACTGGCAGGCGGGCAAGCGGCCGGGACGGCCGGTGCCGGGGATGCCGCAGCCGGCGCGGGCGCGACAGGGCTCGTCCTCAACGTCCTGTTCCTCCTGTTGTACGTGTTCGTCGTATATGCGCTCGTCAAGGGTGGTGACTGGTTCCGGTCGCGGCGCGCGACCTAGCCGTTCAGCGCCCTGACGCGAACGGGTCGTAGTCGACTTCCAGCGGCTCCTGCGGCGGACGCCGCTCCGCAGGGACGTGCTGCAGGTTGACGCGGATCCGATACCAGGTCGTATACCGGCCGCGCATCGCGTCGACCAGCACATCCGCGGGCTCGAGCCGAGCGGCGACGTCGGGGTACCGGGTCGCCCAGCGCTCGAACCCGGCGAGGACCTCGTCCTTGGTCGCCGCGCGTCCGATCTCGATCAGCGGAGCGGAGGACCGCCGTCGCCCCGTCGTCTGCCCCGCTGCAGGAACGGACGGTGCCGCTACCGGTCCGCCGGGCCCTCCCGGTTCCCCGGGCGCCCGTTGCGCCACCGCGCTCCTCCGTTTCGACGGCTGGACCCGGGGCGGCTCCCCCGCCTGCTTCGCGTAGTGGGGCGGCCACGGAGCATCGCCGAATCCCTCCGCCTCCTGCCTCGCGGATAGCTCGAGCAGCGCGTCGAGGGAGCCCGCGGCGTCCTCCATGCCGACCAGCGGGTCGCCGAGGCGCGCGAAGCGGTCGGGGACCGTGGCGAGCGTGAAGTCGGCGGGATCGACGCTCGCCAGCTCATCCCACTCCAGCGGCGTGGAGACGCGCGCGTCAGGAGTGGGCCGGACGGAATAGGCGGAGGCGACGGTCCGGTCCTTCGCGTTCTGGTTGTAGTCGAGGAAGACGCCGTGCCGCTCTTCCTTCCACCACCTGCTCGTGGCGAGCGCGGGAGCGCGCCGCTCTACCTCGCGAGCAAGAGCCAGGGCGGCACGTCGGACCTCGGGGAACGTCCAGCGGGGGAAGATCCGGACGTTGACGTGGATCCCGCGGGAGCCGGACGTCTTGGGCCATCCGACCAGTCCATATTCCTCTAGGACCTGCCGGGTCACCAGCGCGACCTCGCGGATCTGGTCCCAGCCGACCCCCGGCACGGGGTCAAGATCGACCCGCAGCTCGTCGGGATGCTCCAGGTCTTCCGCCCGGACGGGATGCGGGTTCAGGTCGATGCAGCCGAGGTTGATCACCCACAGCAGCTGGGCAACGTCGCGCACCACGACCTCGTCGGCCGTTCGCCCGGACGGGAACGTCAGCTCGACCGTCTCGATCCACTCGGGCCGGTTCTCCGGCGCCCGCTTCTGGAAGAAGAACTCTCCCGCCGCCCCGTTCACGTATCGCTTCAGCGCCATCGGGCGCCCCCCGGCGCCGCGAAGCGCTCCCTCGCCCACCGCCAGGTAGTAGCGGACAAGATCGCCCTTGGTATAGCCCGGCCCCTCGAAGAACACTTTGTCGGCGTTCGAGATCGGGACGGTCCGGTTCGCGACCTCGATCAGTTCCGGCTTCTTCGGCATCGACGCGAATGGTAGTGACGGCGAACAGCGGCTTGGCGGCGGCCGGCGTCCATCTCAGCAGTCGTAGCGGGAGTCGGGGTGGTACGCCTCGCAGTAGCGGATATGAAGGTGACCATCGTGGTTCGGGTAGGCAATGGTGAGCCCCTCGCGGACGAGCACGGGGTCGTTGAAGTAGATGAGTCTGACGTGTCCCGACGCCGTGGCGCGGATCGCCCTCACGAGTTCGCGCGTCGCGGCACGGTCGTAACTGCTCCGGTAGTAGAACGTGCCGTAGCGGCACTGGGCGCGGTCGTAACGGACCGGCCGGATATCCACGTCGAGCCCGTCCTCGTGAGACGCATGGCCGTCGATCTCGCCGCCGTGTTCGCGGCTGATGTCGCCGATGGCGATCGGCCCGAGGCGCCGCCCGTACGCGACCTCGGCCGCCGCCTGGATCTGCCCGATCGCGGCGCCGGTCCCCCAATTCGCGGCGGTTCCATTCCCCGACGGATCGGTGTAGTCGCAGAGGCTGGCGCGCGCGAACGCCGGATACTCGTAATGCCAGGCGAGATTCCGCCACACGGATGTGCCCGCGACGCCGTCAACGGTGAGCCCGACGTGCCGCTGGAACGTCATGACGGCGGAGCGCGTGCCCTCGCCGAAGTAGCCGCTCAGCGAGAGCCCCGCGGACCGCTTCTCGTTCAGAAGGGTCTGGAGAGCCTTCACGGCATCTCCCGAGCTGCCGCGGCGGAGGGTGACGACGAGCTTGGCCCAGGTCGAGGGTGTCACCCGGCCCGTGACCGCGAGCCCGGCGTTCCTCTGGAACGCTCGGACGGCCCCGTCTGTGACCGAGCCGAAGAAGCCCGTGGGCTGGGCCGCGTAACCACGATGCACCAGCAGGTACTGGATCGCCTTGACATCCGAACCGCGGTTGCCGGTGGACTGCGTCGGAAAGAACGCGCCGGAGAAAGCCTGTGCGGCCGACGCCGGCAATGCGGTGAGGAGAACGACGGCGAACCCGACCGCGCACAGCTTGGCCGCCTCAGCCCCTCGGATACCCAACATCTTCATCATTCGGTCCCTTTTCCCCCACCGTAGCGCAGTCGACGACCCTTAACCAGTGACGTCGCTCGGAGCGCCCGCACTCGTGCTGATGCTCCGACCCCGGCGCTCGCCGGACATCGGCCATACGATGAAGGCGAGTACGGATAGACGTCGTGGGCCGGGCGCGTCGCTCGTCCCGGAGGTGGGTAGATTCGGCGGATGGAAACGTGGGAGGCGGTGCGGACGATCCGTGTGGTCCGGCGGTTCCGCGCGGACGCGCTCCCGGCCGAAGTGGTCGAACGCATCCTGCACGCAGGTCGGCGGACCGCGTCGTCCAAGAACCGGCAGCGATGGGACTTCGTCACGGTCACCCGGCCCGAGACGCTCGAGCGGCTGGCCAGGGTCGGGCCGTACGCCGGTCACCTCGCGGGAGCGGCCCTTGCCGTTGCCCTCGTGACACCGGGCCCGGCGCGTCCGGGCGGTTCTCTTTCCGACGTGTGGGACATAGGGCGGGCTGCCCAGAACATGGTCCTCGTCGCTTGGGAGCTCGGGGTCGGATCGGTACCTGCCACGGTGTACGAGCAGGAGGTCGCGCGCGTGGCGCTCCACTACCCCGACGACCGCCATTGCGGCTGGATCCTCAGCTTCGGGTATCCCTCCGATCCCCTTGATCTCACCCGGCCTCCGGAGCCCGGTGGCCGGAAGTCGCTCGACGAGGTCGTCCACCGCGAGACCTGGTAGCGGCGGCAGCTGTGCCCTCGATCCTGACGTCAACGGTGCTCGACCAGGAGAAGGAACGGTCCCCACGGCCGCTTCGGCCGGACCAGCCTGGTCGCCGCGCTGAACGGCGATCCCGTCGGTGGGTGCAGCTGGACACCGAGCTCGCGAAGGCGGGCCTCCGCGGACGCGAGGGCTTCGGGCTCGACCTCCACGTAGAGCGCCACGGGACCCTCCCCTCGTCGTGCGAGGGCGGCCGCGAGGCGGCCTTCCGTCACCGGCTCGAGCAGTACGAGGAACGACCCAGCCACGTGCCGTCGGAACGCCGCCGCGCCGAGCGCATCGTCGTTCCCGACCGGGATGAGGCGTGACGGTCCAAGCTGTGCGGCGAGGCGGGTGGCGTCGACGGTGGCCCAACCGACGGCAGCCAGGCGCATCGGGCGGTCGCCGCCGCTCCCGGCCGTACGAGGGAGACGCGCATGCCCGTCCGGCTCCCATTCCAGCTGCTCGTGCACGCTCCCGGGCGTCGCGGCGAGCGGCGCCTTCTCGGTTACGTGCAACTCCAGGGATGCACCGTCGAGGTCCCACGTCCCTCGTGCACGACCTGACCCTCCCGGATCGAGTGGCGGACCGAGGACTGCGGTGAGGGTCGCGGCCGACGTTTCGGGGTCCCCGGTCCGCCAGATCACGCAGCTCATCGAGGAGCGAAGCGTTCCTGTCGCGGCTCCATATCCTTAAGGACTACCTGTTTACGTTCGCGGCTCGTTCTGGTGGCGGTCCGATCCCGCCACCGTCGACGATCGGAGGATCGATAGGATGCGTCTCTTGCGGTACCGGATGGTCGTGCTCGCGGCTACGTTGGCCCTGTCCGCACTGGTCGCCGGATGCGGCGGCTCGGGGGGCTCTCGCGCCGTCCCCGCTGATCCTTCGGCATCTGCGTTCGGATCGCAGCTGTCCGCCCCCGTCAGCGGCCCGCCCACCGATGGAGCTGTGGCGGAGGCAACGGCAGGTGGAGGATCAGGCGGCGCCACGGCGGCGGGGTCGGTCGTCCGCATCGTCCACTCGAGGTTCCAGCCTGACCGACTCGAGGTCGCGGTGGGTACGACGGTCACCTGGAGCAATCGAGACGACAAGAGGCACAGGGTGAAGTGGCAGGATGGCGCCCCTGGCAGTTCCAGCCTCACGGAAGGCGAGAAGTACCGGCGCACCTTGGACGAACCGGGCACGTTCCCGTACATCTGCGGCATCCATCCCCAGATGAAGGCGACGGTCATCGTCGGCGGGCGTTGACGGCTTCGCCGACCCGCCGGCGCCCCTAGCGACGCACACCTGGAGACGGACGTGTCGGTCTTGATCGGGACGTCCGGCTGGCAGTACCGTCACTGGCGCGGGACGTTCTACCCTCCGCGGCTCAACCAGGGCCTGTGGCTCGAGTACTACGCCGATCGCTTCTGCACCGTCGAATCGAACTACGCCTTCTACCGGCTGCCGAAGGCGAGTGCTTTCGAGGGCTGGGCGCGGCGAACCCCGGGCGACTTCGTGATGGCCGTGAAGGCGAGTCGGTACCTGACGCATATCAAACGACTGCTGGACCCGGAGGAACCGGTCCGGCTGGGGCTCGAGCGCGCCACCCGCCTCGGACCGAAACTGGGGCCGATCCTCGTCCAGCTCCCGCCGAAGTTCGGGCGCGACGTGGATCGGCTCCGACGAACGCTGAACGCCTACGGGACCGCCGTCCGCGTCGCGGTCGAGTTCCGGCACGAATCCTGGTTCACGCACGAAGTCCGCGACGTGTTGACGGAGCACGGCGCGGCCCTGTGCCTCGCCGACCGCAAGGGCCCGCTGACGCCGACCTGGCGAACCACGGATTGGTCGTACGTGCGGTTCCACGAAGGAGAGGCGGACCCACGTCCGTGCTACCTCGGTGACTCCCTGGATGGATGGGCGAGACGGATCGCGGAAGGCTGGTCGCGCGACGAGGACGTCTACGTCTACTTCAACAACGATCCGCGCGCCTGCGCGTTGCGGGACGCCGTCGTCTTCGCAGACGCACTCGACCGCGTCGGACTGATCCCGTCGCGCGTACCGCCTGCATCCGACATCTCTCTCGGCTGAGGCGGCCGTCCCGACGACGTCGGTGCGTCCGAGACGAGCGGTCGGCGCTCCACCGCGACGGACTCGGGTCGCTGGAACCCGGAAGCCGGAAGCGGCGGACAACGCATCGGCTTGTCCTCGCGGTACCCGAGCAGGTAGTCGGCCTGGATGAGCGTGTGCAGCTGGCTGGTCCCCTCGTAGATCACCGCAGCCTTCGCGTTGCGAAGGTAACGCTCGACCGGGTACTCATTCGAATAGCCGTAGGCTCCGTGGATCTGGATCGCGTCGAGCGCGCTCTGAACGGCATGATCGGTGCAGAACCACTTCGCCAGACTCGTCTCCCGCGTGTTCCGCAGCCCTCGATTCTTGAGGTACGCCGCCTGCCGGCATAGCAGGCGGCCAGCGTCGATCCCGGCACCCATCTTCGCGATCATCTGCTTCACCAACTGATGCCGGCCGATCTCCTCGCCGAACGTCTTGCGCTCGTGTGCGTACCGGAGGGACGCGGTCAGGCAGGCCTGGGCGAGCCCGACGGCGCCCGACGCGACCGTGTACCTCCCCTGGTCGATGGCGCTCATCGCGATCGTGAAGCCCTCGCCCTCTTCGCCGAGACGGTTGTCGACCGGGACGCGAACGTCGTCAAAGAACAGGGTCCCGGTGTTCCCGGCGTGGATCCCCATCTTCCCGTGGATCGTGCCTGTCGTCAGTCCCGCCATCCCCCGCTCGACGATGAAGGCGGTGATCCCGCGGTGTTTCTTCGCCCGGTCGACGTTCGCGAACACGAGGAAGTGGTCGGCGACATCGGCAAGGCTGATCCAGATCTTGGAGCCGTTCAGGACGTACCCATCGCCGTCGCGTCGTGCCGTCGTCGTGAGATTCGCCGCGTCAGTTCCGACCCCTGGCTCGGTCAGGGCGAAGGTCGCCAGCTTCTCACCCCGCGCCTGCGTCACCAGGAAGCGTCGCTTCTGGTCCTCGGTGCCCCAGTGCAGGAGCGTGAGCGAGTTCAACCCGACATGGACGCTCATCGCGACCCGGAAGGAAGTGTCGGCCGCCTCGAGTTCCTCGCACAGGATCCCGAGGCTGACGTAATCCATCCCCGCCCCGCCGTATTCCTCCGGAATGGGCGCGCCCAGGAATCCTAGCTCCCCCATCCGTCTGAACACCTCGAGGTGGACCTCGCCCCTGGCGTCCCAGTCACGGATGTACGGCTCGATCTCCGTCGCCGTGAAGTCGCGCACGGTGTCCTGGACGAGCCTGTTCTCGGGGGTGAGTGAAAGGTCGATCACCGATGGGATTGTGTCAGCGATCGCGGATCGAGGGGCGATCCGTGCGGTGGAAGAGCGCAGAGGAGCTGGCGAGAAAGCAAGACGCCGCCGGCGGCCACCGGCGGCGTGATGCTGCTGGGGTCGAGCTAGCGGTTCTTCGCGAGGAACGCGAGGACGTCGTCGAGCCGGAACCGGCGGTCGCCGCGCTTGCACACTCGGTAGAACGGCAGTTCACCGCGATCGCCGAGCCGCTTCACGGTGTTCACGTGCAGGTGAAGCATCTCAGCGACCTCGCTGGCCGTGAGCATGGGGCCCAGGTCGTTGACCGCCATGGACGATGTCGCCTCTTTCTTCAACTGGTCAGTTCGTGACGGTCGCGCCGTTCGAGTCTGCATCGGTGGGTTCCGTGGGGTGGGTCGGACTTTCGGGACGAATGCTGGCGTTGGGGCTTGTCGACGCCAAGCCGTACTTTGGGATGACGGCGGTACCAGTTCGTTGCGCCGAAGCAACAGGGAACGCGCTACGAGCCGTCCTCGGTGTCCGCAAGGGATCGGTAGATCTCGATCGCCGCCTTCACACCCTGGGCGACGGCGATCGGGACCAACTGCTCCTGGCCCGCCACGTCGCCCGCGGCCCAGACGTTCTCGACACTCGTCCGCATCCGCTCGTCCACGTCGATCGCCCCGCCGTCGTTCAGCCGGCACCCGAGTCGGACGGCGAGCTCGTTCTGGAACTCCTCGCCGATGTTGAAGAACGCGGCCCGCACCGGGAGCGTGGAGCCGTCGGAGAACTCGAGCGCGCTCAGCTGCCCGTCGGTTCCCTGGAAGCGTCGGACGGTCTGGGTGAGCAGCCCGACGCCGTGGCGGGTCAGCTCGCCCCGCTCCTCATCGTCCAGCTCCGGGGAGCGACCGTCGGTGATCACGGTGATGCGCTTCGACCAGTGCGTCAACTTGAGCGCAAAGGGAAGGGCCGATGCATTCCAGTCGATGACCGCGATCGGCTGGTCACGCCATTCGTATCCATCGCAGTGGGGACAGACGTGGACGGACCGTCCGAAGAAGTCGCGGAAGTTCGAGATGTCGGGGTAGATATCGCGGACGCCCGTCGCGAGGAGCAAACGGTCGGACCGCCACTCCGCACCATCCCCACCGTGCAGCACGAACCCGCCTGACTCACGGCGCGCGTCGACGACGCGCTCGCGGACGATCCGGCCGCCCACCTCCTCGACCTGCTCCCACGCCAGGCGCCGAAGGTCCTCCCCGGATAGCCCCTTCGCCCCGAGGTAGCCGTGGACCTCCTGTGCGTACGCGTTCCGGGCCAGCCCGCCGTCGAGCACGAGCACCGAATGGCGGTGCCGCCGCAGCACCAATGCGGCCGATAGCCCAGCGAAGCCGGCCCCGACGATCAGAACGTCCGCGTCACGTTGTTCCACCCTGGCCGTCAGTATCGCAAGTGGGACCGCAACGGGCGAGAACAGCAACCTCCTTGATACCCACGGCCAGCGGGTGCGACGCGTGCGCCACGACGCGAGAGGGATGCTGCCCCACGGATGCCCTGTCGGGACTCCTCGATGAAGCTGGAGGTGCAGAGATGGCGACGATCGACGATCCGGGCGGCGGCGGCGGCCTCGGCGGAGGCGGCGGCGACATCGGTGGCGGTGGTGGTGACGTCGGCGGAGGCGGGCTCGGAACAGGAGATGTCGGTCCCGGCGTCGGCGGAGGCGGGCTCGGCGGCACCTC
>JADDQH010000068.1 GCA_016781485.1 Chloroflexota bacterium
GGAGCCATCGCCTCGCGCGCCACGCGAACAGCGTCGCGCCGGCGATCAGTGCGGCCCAGGCGGCGATCTGCACCTCGCGCTCGAAGCCGTTCGCTCCGAGCACACGGTCGACATGCCCGAAGACGAGCACCGGAGGCGCGACCGCGCTGACGACGATGGCAGCCCGCCGGAGGTCACGGAGGACCGCGGCGACGACCACGAACACGGCGAGCGCGCCCGCGACGACGGCGATGAGCGGCGGCATGACGTCGTCTGCGTACACCTGCGCCACGTTCGCCGACCACATGTAGAGGACGGGTATGCGGCGAACAGCACCGGGTGGAAGGGCAGTGGCCGACGCACATCGAGCCGCAGGCACCGCGATCCGAAGCGCCACCCTCGCACGCCTCGACACGGACGTGAAGCGGTCTCGATCAACCGCCCTCCTCGTGAGTAGACCCCTTAGCCGTGCACGCGAGACACACTCGCATGTACGCGGAGACGCCGTGATGACGCGAGACGCAGCACGAGCGGTCGGACACGAGACATTGAGACGTCCCGCTGGCATCCGCTCGCGCAGCCGACGTCGATGGTACGGGGGCACACGTTGAGCGTCAGGACGCGCATCGGTCGGGTCCCTTCCGGCTGCGAGGACACCACCACCTCACGCGGACGCCGTCTTGAGCGCGCCGAGTTCGTCCAGGAGCCGTTGCTGATCGCGATGGTCGCCGTGTTCCGGTCGCGCGGCTGGATCTGACGTCTCCGCGGACGCGTCACCGTGTTCCCGGAGGCCGCAGGGGCGACGTTCGTCATCGCGAGGTATAGTCGTCCCGAGGCAGCCGGATCCGTACAGGGGTTCAAGAGATGCGCATCGGCGTGACGGGTAAGGGCGGCTCCGGTAAGACGACGGTCGCCGCGACGGCCGCGCGGGTCTTCGCTCGCCGCGGGATGCGCGTCAACGCGCTCGATGGCGATCCCAACCCGAACCTCGCCCGCGCCCTCGGTATCCCTGACGGCGACCTGGAACGCCTTCGGCCCGTTCCGCAGGATGCCGTCCTCAGGGAGCGGACCGGCGAAGGAGCGGAGAAACAGCTCGAGCTGACGAGACCCGTCGAGGACCTGATCTCCGAATACGGTGCAGTCGGTCCGGAAGGCGTACGGACGCTGACGATGACGGGCCTGCTAGGGGCCGGCCGGGGATGTATCTGCGGCCAGCACGCGACCGTCCGCGGGTTCGTCGCCGAGCTCGGTACAGCTCGACCCGAGGAGATCACGATCCTCGACACGGAGGCCTCGATCGAGCACCTCAGCCGAGGCACCGTCCGGCACGTCGATACGCTGCTCGTCGTCGTCGAGCCCTATTTCCGCTCGCTCGAGACGCTCGGACGGATCGCGCCGATGGCGCGCGACCTCGGCATCCCGCAGGTCGCCGCCGTCGCGAACAAGGTTCGCTCGGAGGACGACGAGCGGGTCATCCGCGATTACGCCGAGAGCATCGGCGTGGACGTCATCGCCGTCATCCCGTTTGACGCCGCAGTCGAGGATGCCGATCGGGGGAACACGTCACTGCTGGATCACCGACCCGGATCGCCCGCGGTCGCAGCGGTCGAGCGGCTCGTCGACGAGCTGATGGATCGCGCCGGGCAGAGGGTCGCGGTCGCCAGCAGCGGGTAGCCGAAGCAGGGAGAGGAAGGGGGCAACCGTGGCCGTTTCCGCACCGCCCCGGGGCGTCGAGACTTCACCGCTCGCACCCGATCTCCGGCCGCGCGAACCGCAAGAGGAGCCCGCGGCCGAGCGCCGCCGCGCGCCCGAGGGCCCGATCAAGGTCGTGCACGCTTTCTGGCTCGCCGGGATGAGCTGCGACGGGTGCAGCATCTCGGCCACCGGCGCGACGAACCCGAGCGTCGAGGATCTGCTGACGGGAGGGATCGCCGGCCTGCCGAAGGTCATCCTCCACCATCCCGTCCTCTCGGTCGAGGTCGGCGAGGAGTTCATGCACGCGTTCGAAGTCGCGAGCGAAGGGAAGCTCGACGCGCCCTACGTGTGCATCTATGAAGGGTCGATCGCCGACGAACGCATCGCTGGGGCGACCGACGGCTACTTCTCGGCGATGGGCGACAAGGTGGTGGAGGGGACGGACCGACCCTTCCCGACCGCCGAACGGCTGGCGGCGATGGCGCCGGGAGCGGCCGCCGTGATCGCGATCGGGACCTGCGCGACATGGGGAGGGATCCCCTCCGCCGCCGGCAACCCGACCGGGGCGATGAGCGTGATGGACTTCCTCGGCAAGGACTACCGGAGCGCACTGGGACTGCCGGTCATCAACGTGCCGGGATGCGCTCCCATCGGCGACAACTTCACCGAGACCGTCGCAGCGATCCTGCTCTTCCTCCAGGGCATGGGTCCGCTTCCCGAGTTCGACGAGCTCGGGAGACCCGCCTGGCTGTTCAGCGAGACGGTGCATCGCGGCTGTACGCGCGCGGGCTACTACGAGGAGGGGACGTTCGCCCACGCGTACGGCGAACCGGAATGTCTCGTCGAGATCGGGTGCTGGGGCCCCGTGGTCAACTGCAACATCGTGTCGAGGGGCTCTCAATCGCACATGGGCGGGTGCATGGCGGTCGGCGGCCCCTGCATCGGCTGCACGATGCCCGGCTTCCCCGACAAGTTCTCGCCGTTCTACAAGGCGCCGCCGGGGTCGGCGGTGTCGTCGACCGCGTCACGCGCGGTCGGCTTCGGGATCCGGCGCCTCCGCGCGCTCACGAACCACCGACTGAATCGCGAGGTGCGTTGGGACCGGCTCTACGACGGCGACGTGCCGAGCGGATGGGGTGAGGTCGCACGGCCGGGCATGGTCGACCGGACGGCGCACTACTTCTACGACAAGCTCCAGTTCCTGGGAGCGAAGCGGCCGGGTCGCGACGACGGCCGGCGCTACCACACCGACCTCCCGCCCCGCGCCCGCGGCATGAGCGTCCCTCACGACGTGAGCGAACCAGCCGACGAGTCATGACCGACGCCGAGCTCTTCACCTGGTGGCTGGTCGGCCTCGGCATCGCGGCCGTCGTCGTCCTGCTCGCCGCGGCGCTGCTCGTCGCCATCCTGCTCACCGCACGGTCCATCCTCGGCCATGCCGGGCAGGCGCTCGAGGTCGCAGAGCAGATCGCCGCTGACACGGATGTCATCTGGAAGCTCGACGAGACGAACCGGATGGCGGGCGAGCTCCTCGAGGCGGCCGCGAGCATCGAACAGCACGGCGGACATATCGCCCGGACGGTCCACGGCGCGGCTGCCGACGAGCGCGCGAGGGTGGGTTGACGATGCCGAGCGAAAGCGTCGTCTACACGCTGTGGACCATCTCGCTCGTCATCGGAGTCGTCGTGGTGGTCGTGGTGGGCGTGCTGCTCGCCGCGATCGTGCGCACGGCCGAGGGGATCGTCGCCGGGCTGGGTCGCATCTGGGCCGCCGGGCAGCGGATCGCGAACAACACCGTTCACATCCCGTTGCTCCGCCAGACGAACACCGCGGCGACCGCGATCCTCGAGCACGCTCGGGGCATCGACGCGGCGGCCGCGCTCATCGAGCGGCACGCCGCCGATTGCCCGCGGTGCCCGCAGCAGTGCGACCTCGCGCCAGAGAGGAGGATCCTGCCGTGGTCACCCTCCTGACGCTGCTCTCCGCGCTGGTCGCCGTTGCGTTCTTCGTGGTCGTGATCGCCTTCCTCGCGCGCATCGTCCGCACGCTCGAGCTCATCGGCGGCGAGCCGACCGGTTACAGCAGTCGGACGAGCTACCTCGCGAAGCTCGCCTTCGGCCTGCGCGCGATCGAGCAGCAGACGTCTCATCTGGCGCCCGAGGTGACGCGCCTCAACGCGGGGCTGGAGTCCATCGCCGGGGGCCTCATCAGCATCGACGGCCATCTCGCCGGGACGATCGAGTCGGTCGTTCGGCAGGACCAGAGGTAGTCGGGATGGAACTGCCCACCCCCGTGGCCCTGATCTGGTCGCTGACGCTCGTCGTGGCCATCGTCGTCATCATCCCGGTGACGGTGCGTCTCCTCCACCGCGCGCTCAACGCGGCCCGGCGTATCGACTTCTACACGGCGCGAGCGCTCGAGGCGGGGCTCGGCGTGGCGGCGAACACGGCCAACGTGGCCGCCCTCAGGGAGACCGTCTCCCTGGGCGCTGCCGCAGTCGACGTGACTGGTTCGATCGAAGCCCATACGGCGACGATCGAGCAGGTGATGACGACCCGAGGACGGGAGTGACGCGATGATCCTCGCCTATCTGACGCTGTTCCTGGTCGCGGTCGTGGTGCTGGTCCTGGTCGCGTATCTCGTCGCGATCGCGTACTTCCTGCGGCGCGCCGACCGCAACCTCGTCCAGCTTCTCGACGGGCTCCAGGCGATCCGCGGACACGTCCGTCCGCTCCCCGAGGATCTCGGCACGATCAATGCCGCGCTCAGGCAGGTGCGGCTCAACCTTCTGGGCAGCGACAGCCACCTGGCAGCGGCCGCCCGCGTATTCGGCGAGGAGTAGCGGCGCATGTGCTTCAAGAACCTGCCGGTCGAGTTCGACGCACAGGGCCGCCCCTTCCTGAAGGAGGGCGTGGCGAACCCGTACGCGACGGCACGGCACCCGGCCGGGAACGGGAACGGCGCGCCTACGCTCACGCGCGACCAGATCGAGGACCTCCTCGCGAGGAACGGCCACATCAAGGAGAAGAACCTCGACCCGGTGACGCGCGTCGCCGGCGCGCTCGCGTTCCACACGGTCGTCGACCTGCAGGAGCGCAAGGTCCTCGATACGAGGTCGGTCGCCACGCTGTTCCGGGGCTACGAGGTCATCATGATGGGTCGCGACCCCCGGGACGCGATCTACATCACCAGCCGCGCGTGCGGCGTGTGCGGCGGCGTCCACTCGACCTGCTCGTCGCTTGCGACGGAGATGGCGTTTGGCGTCCGGCCGCCCCCGCTGGGCGTCGTCCTGCGCAACATGCTGCTTGCGCTCGAGTACCTCCTGGATCTGCCGCTCCACCTGTTCCTGCTGGCCGGGCCGGACTACTCCGAGGCGATCGTGAGCAAGACGAACCCCGAGCTCTGGGCGCGCGCGGAGCGGACGGACGCGCCCCACCAGCACGTCCACGGCTACCGGACGATGGGCGACCTGATGCGTGACATGAACGCGCTCACCGGGACGCTCTACCTCGAGGCGCTCGGGATGACGCGCGTGGCCAAGGAGGCGTACGCCCTCATCGGCGCGAAGTTCCCGCACCCCCAGACGATCGTTCCCGGTGGGATCAGTGCGACCGTCAGCATCACGACCTTCAACGAGGTCTACCTTCGCCTTCAGCAGTTCTTCGACTACTCGAAGAAGGTCATCGCGATCTACGACGACATCTGCGACTTCTTCTACGACGCGAACCCGGCATACCGGGACACCGGTCGTACGAGGGCCAACCTGATCGACTGCGGTGTCTGGGACGACCCGGAGGCGTACGACGCGACCTACGAGAACGCCAACGAGTGGGGCGAGCGGCGGTGGGCGACGCCGGGCGTCATCGTGGACGGCAAACAGGTCACGACGAAGCTCCAGAACATCAACCTGGGCCTGGAGGAGTTCGTCGAGCATTCCTTCTACGAGGGATGGGATGGGCAACGCTTCGCGACGGATCCCGTGGGCGGCCCGCTCAGCCCGCACCACCCCTGGAACAAGGAGACGAAGCCGCGCCCGCAGGCGCCCAACTGGCGCGAGAAGTACACCTGGGCGACCGCTCCGCGGTGGGATCGCCAGGCGATGGATGCAGAGTGCACCGCTCGGCTGTGGAATACGGCGGTCGCTCGATTGCTTCCCGAGAACCCGTACATGGAGGCGACCGGACACAGCCTCAAGATGATCGTCCCGGCCGGGCGCATGCCGGAGATGGAGTTCGAGTGGCGCGTCCCCGAGGTGTGGAACGCCTTCGAGCGAAACCGGGGCCGCGCCTACTGCGTCGCCTACACGGCCCTGGTCGGACTGCTCATCTGGCGCCAGGGGATGGACCTCCTGAAGGCGGGCCAGACGGCAACGAGCACGAAGTTCGAGATCCCCAAGCGTGGCGAGCGGCGAGGCGTCGGCTTCTGGGGCGCCGGTCGGGGGTTCCTCATCCACCACGTCGTCCTGGACGACGGCGCCGTGACGAACTACCAGATCATCACGCCCTCCACGTTCAACGCGTCGCCTCGTGATCCCTGGGGTCAGCCGGGGATGTACGAAGAGGCGGTCCTCAACACCCCGATCCTCGAGACGTCGGTCGGCGAGGGGTTCCAGGGCATCGACATCCAGCGGGCGATCCGGTCCTTCGATCCGTGCATGCCGTGCACGACCCACATCCACACCGACCGCGACGTCATCACGCGCGAGGTCAATACCTGCGCCTGCGGGACCGATGCGTGATCCTCGTCGCGGGCGTCGGGTACTCGTATCTCCGCGACCTGTCCTTCGGGCCCAGGCTCGTCGAGGTGCTGCGCACGATGCCGTGGCCGCCGGACGTCGTGATCGAGGACTTCAGCTACGGGCCGATCGCGATCCTCCACTGGTTCGAGGAGGCGCCCGGCCGGGCGTTCGACGCCGCGATCCTCTTCGGCGCGGTGGAGCGCGGTAGGGAACCTGGGACGCTCTCGGTCTATCGGTGGTCGGGGGCGCAACGCGCACCCGACGAGGTCCAGGCGCGCGTCGCCGAAGCGGTGACCGGGGTGGTCGGGCTCGAGAACCTGCTCGTGATCGCCGACCACTTCGGCGCGCTCCCGCCGTCGACCTGGGTGGTCGAGCTGGAGCCGGTCGAGACGATGTGGGGGACCGACCTGAGCACGGTCGGCCACGAGCGCCTACGCGAAGCGGTCGACCTCGTCGCCGGACTCGTCGACCGGACACGTGCCGGCCGCGCTGAGCCCGCCGGAAACCCGACGGGTGATCACGAGCGCGCCAGTGCCGTCGTCGCACACTGACACTGGTCGCACGATGACGACGGATGCGGCGGCGCCGAGGGTGGAGTCCGTCGAGGCCCTTCGGTGCCGCGACGAGATCCTCGAAGCGCTGTACTGGCTGCGCGGCGAAGGCTTCGAGGAAGAGATGCACGCCGACCGTCTGCGGACATTCCTCGCGGTCGATGAGGCGCTTCTCCGCGAGCAGCTTCGCGTGTTGACTCGCACGGGTTTCCTGGAAGAGTCGGGCGGGCGCTTTCGGCTGTCCGAGCTCGGCACGCGGGAGGGTGGCCGCCGCTTCGCCGACCGCTTCGCGGGCCTCCAGGCGTCCGCGCACGGCGATTGCCCCCCGGACTGCCCGCACTGCGAGGGGATCGACCACGCCGACTGCTCGCACTGCGCCTCGCTCCCCTCCTGATCAGCCGATGCGCCGCGAGCTCCCGGTCCTGCCGTCACCCCCGCCGATCGCGGCGACCGGCGTGCAACAGACGAGCCCGAACGCCGAGACCGTCGATGCGCTCGAGGGATGGCTGGCCGAAGCGCTCGAGCGCCTGGAGCATCTGCCCGACGAGCAAACGCGCACGGAGGTGTTCGCTCTCCTCGACGGGATCGACCTGCTGCACCGAAGGGCCCTCGCTCGCCTGCTCGAGCTCGTCGGGCGCTCTCCCGACAGCACGCTGGCAGCGGAGCTGGCGCGCGATCCCGTCGTCGGCCGGCTGCTCGAGATGTACGACCTGTCCCAGCCGGACGAGCGGCGGCAGGTCGAGGCGGCGCTGAGCGAGGCGGACGCGTACGTCCGGTCGCATGGTGGCTCGATGGAACTGCTCGGAGTCGAAGAAGGCCGGGTGCGGATCCGTCTCTCCGGTTCGTGCGGCAGATGCCCGGGCTCTTCGGTCACGCTCGCCCGTGTCGTCGAGGACGCCCTGCGCAGTGGGTATCCCGGCTTCACCGAGCTGATCGCCGAGGAGCCGACAGCCGCGGCTCCCGTCGGCCGCGAGGCAGGCCGCGTACCGCTTCGGCAGCCGCGGTGGGTCCGCGTCGCCGCCATGGACGAGCTGGGCACGGCCACCGTGGCGGTCCGCCGGGTCGAAGGGACGTCCCTGCTCCTTGCCCGCCTCGGTAACGAGGCGTATGCATACCGGGACGGCTGCCCGTCGGGGAGCCCGCTCACGCTCCTGATGGGGAGCGTGGACGGCGTCACGCTGGTGTGCCCCTGGCACGGCTGCCGGTACGACCTCCGGACGGGACGCCGCGAGGACGCGGCCGGGCGACTGGACGTCGTGCCCGTCGCGGTTCGCTCCGGCGAGATCCTCGTCGCGCTCGGAACCGAAGAGGTGGCGGCAGCATGACTCCGCGGATCCTCGTCGCCGGGATCGGCAACGACCTGCTCGGCGACGACGGCTTCGGGATCGCCGTGGTCCGGGCGCTTTCGGCCACCGAGCTCCCCTCCGGGGTCGAGCTGTTCGAAGCGGGCATCGGCGGCATCAGCCTCGTCCACGAGCTGATGGACGGATACGACGCCCTGATCGTCGTCGACGCGATCGACCGCGGTGGCGAGCCGGGCCGACTCTGGCTCCTCGAGGTCGACGTTCCCGACCCGCGTGCACGCCCTGCGGACGGCGGGGCGGAGGTCGACATGCACCTCGCCGTGCCCGAGCGCGCACTCATCCTCGCGAGAGCGGTCGGCGTCCTGCCCGGTCGCGTCTATCTCCTCGGCTGCCAGCCGCACTCCTCGGCCCTCGGCCCGGGCTTGAGCCCGGAGGTCCAGCGCGCGGCCGAGCGCGCCGTGGAGCAGGCACGGTCGCTCGTCGCGCGGCTGCTGGAGAGACCCGTCAGCGCTGAGGATCGCATCGGCGGGGTGGTCGGCGCGCCCCTCGGCGCGGGAGTCTGACGATGTGCCAGGCTGTCCCGCACCTCGTCCTCCGCGTCGACGGCACGCGCGCCGAGATCGACGAAGGCGGGCGTCCGATGTGGGTGGATGCCCACTCCGTCCCGGGCCTCGTCCCCGGTGAGTACGTGATGATCTACGCAGGGCAGGCGCTCGATCGGATCTCGAAGGAGGACGCCGAGGACACGCTGCGCTTCTACGAGAACCTGGAAACGCTGCTCGAGGAAGCGAGCCGATGAGGGTGCAGCCGACCGCGGCCGGGTCGTTGGCGACCGAGGCCGCGCCCATCGCCGCGAGCCGGCGCGACATGATCGGAACGCTCCGGTTCATCAGGTACGCGTTCATGCCCAACCGGCTCCGGTACTGCGGCGGAGACGACGAACGGACGCTCTTCGACTACGCCGTGGCCAGGGAGGCCGACGCAGGACTGACGCCCCTCGTCCGCCGATTCACCGGCGCGCTGCCGTACCTCCAGCTCATCGCGCGCTCCAACGGGATCGCCGACCCGTTCGACGAGCGCGTCGTGGAGGCGTACTGGATCGGCAACGAGCTGCTGGAGGGCGTCGAGGTGCGTCAGTTGTACGACGCGCTCCTCGAGCGCTTCGGGAAGCAGCTGCAGGGTGGGACGAAAGCGGTCGTGCTCGGGAAGGCGCCGGCGGGCGCGAACCCGCACCACAGCTTCCACGTCTTCGACATCCATCGCCGTCTGGGCGAGCTCGAGTCGACGATGGACACGCTCGACCGCTGTCGGGTGAGCTGGGGACGCGTCGTCCGCGTGGAAGGCGGCGAAGTCGCTCTCGAGAGACAGCCGCTCGAGCTCCGCGAAGGTAGGCTCGTGCTCGGCTCGCCGCGACAGGAACGCGCCCTTCGGGCGATCGACGGCCGGGGCTTCATCGACGAGCCGGCGCCGGGGAGCTGGGTGACCGTGCACTGGGGCTGGGTATGCGAGGAGCTCGACGCACGTCAGCGCGTGAACATCGAACGCTACACACGCCGCCACATCGCGATCGCGAACACGACGCTCTGAAGGAGGGAACACGATGTTCGACCGTCTCACACTTCCGCGCCCCCTGGCGGTACCGGCGACCGTCACCGCCGGTGTGCTGCTCGCGCTGGCAACGGCCGTCATCAGCGGCGTGTCGGTCTACGTCAACTCCTTCGCGGTCAAGCACGTCGCGGATCCGGCCGTGTTCACCACGCTCAAGAACGCGGTCGTCGCCGTGCTGCTCGTCGGGCTCGTCGCGGGCAGCCGCGAGCGTCCGGCCGTCCGCACGCTCGACCGACGCCGATGGGCGGGCCTGGTCGCGGTCGGGTTCGTCGGCGGCAGCATCCCGTTCCTGCTCTTCTTCACGGGTCTCGCCCAGGCCAGCGCCCCGAGCGCGGCCTTCATCCACAAGACCCTCTTCGTGTGGGTCGCGCTGCTCGCGGTGCCGCTGCTGGGTGAGCGCCTCGGGGCGCTCCAGGTCGCTGCGGTCGGCCTCCTGTTCGCCGGCCAGGTCCTGATCCAGCCCCCGACGGGGATCACCTGGGGGACCGGCGAGACGCTCATCGCGATCGCCACGCTGCTGTGGTCGGTCGAGATCATCGTCGCCAGGCGCCTGCTGGCCACGGTCGGCTCGACGACGCTCGCTGCGGGCAGGATGGGCTTCGGCCTCGTCTTCCTTGTCCTCTACCTCGTGCTCGCGGGGCGGCTGGACGGTGTGCTGACAGTGACCGCGACCGGCTGGGCGTGGATCCTCGCGACCGCGGTCTTCCTGCTCGGATACGTCGTCACGTGGTACGCGGCCCTGCAGCGAGCCCCCGCGACGGTCGTCACGAGCGTGCTCGTGCTCGGGGCGCCGATCACCGGCGCGATCCAGTCGCTCGCCACGGGGAAGCTTCCGGCGCCGGCCGTCCTCGCCGCGTACGTGCTGATCGTCGTCGGTGCGGTCGTGTTCGCCATGGCGGCGACGCGCCTTCGAGGGCGTCCGTCCACCGCCTGATCCGAGCGACAGGTCTCGGTCAGCGCCACTCGCTCGAGAGCGACTGAGGATCCGCCTCGCGCGAGAGGGCGCCGCGAGCGGGGGACGAACCGGCTGACGCCGCGGCTACACGGACGCTCGAACCGAGCAGCGGCTCCTGCTCCAGCAGGAGTTGACGGCGGGAATTCGAGCGGGTCGAGGTAGACGGGCCGGAGGTCGCGGCCGTCTACCAGCAGCCGAACGAGAACGCGTGGCTACTGGGGCACGCCACGCTGCGAAAAGACCTGGGAGTGGTCGGGGCGAGAGGGTTAGAACCGCCGTCTCCCAGGCCTCGGATCGTCGTCCCAGCGTTCGTGCGCCGCCCTCGCTGCTGCATGAGTGCGATCCGTTCGCACCGTTACCATCGCGAGGGTGGACCGCACCGCGCGGTACGACGCGATTGCCGACTTCTACGACGGGGTCGTCGGGAACGACGTCAGCGACCCGGCGACTTCCGCACTCCTCCAGCTTCTCGGCGACGTCAGCGGCAGGCGCGTGCTGGACCTGGCGTGTGGGCAGGGCCGGGTTGCACGCGAGCTTGCGCGCGGCGCCGCAACCGTGGTGGGCGCCGACATCTCGCAGGCCCTTCTCCACCGGGCGAGGGCGGCCGAGGACGACGAACCGCTCGGGGTCACGTACCTCGAGACGGACGTCACGTCAGCCGGAGCACTGAAGGGCGAGGTCTTCGACGCCGTCGTCTGCAACTTCGGGCTGTCCGACATCGACGACCTCGACGCGGCGCTCACCACCGTCGCACGCGTCCTTCCGTCGGGTGCCACCTTCGTGTTCTCGATCCTGCACCCGTGCTTCCCGGGCTGCGGCGCTGACGCGCCGAGCAGCTGGCCTCCCGGGGGCGGCTACTACCAAGAGGGATGGTGGCTCGCGAGCAACCCTGGCTTCCGGGGCCAGGTCGGCGCGAACCACCGCATGCTCTCGACCTACCTGAACCTCCTGCTTCGCCACCGTCTGGTGATCGAGCGCCTCTCGGAGCCGGAACCCGGGCGGGAGTGGACGGACAGGCGACCTGCGGCAGACCCTGTTCCCGTCTACCTCGTCGTTCGGTGCCGGAAGGCCTGAGCGGACTGAGGAGGAAATCACGCGCGAAGGCGCGAGAGGATTTGAACCTCCGTCTCCCAGGCCTCGCTTCGTCCTGCCCGCGCCGATCTCAGACGCCCTCGGTGTCGCCTGACCCTCCCGTGCGGCGGTCGCCGCCGCGAGCGCTCCCACGGCTTTTCGTCCGTGCCGCTGGGACATCGAGCTCGCCCCAACCGTCGCCACGATCCCTCGCGAAAGCGAGGAGGGCCGTCTTGTCCATGCCGGCCTCGCCCCGGATTACGAGGGTCCCGCTCGTGCCCGAGAGGGCACGCGCCAGCAGATCCTCGAGCCGGCGGCACTCGGCCTCCCGCCCGATGAGCATCGCTCGATGCTAGGGCACGGGTTCCTCGATTCCTAGGGTCTTGTCCGGCTTCAGCGGGCGGGCGTTCGCCTCGGAACAGGCCGGAGACGGAGCGACGGGCGCCGACGAGAGGGGCTGGCTGGATCTAAGGTCGAACGGCGTCTAGCGCACGAGCGACGTTGATGCGCCCCTTCCCGTAGTAGGGATCCGTGCCCGGCGCGCCGAGGTCCTCCGCCGATTGCCTGATCACCGCCTGGACGGCGTCCGGCTTGCCTTTGCCGATGATGCTCACGAGGAGCGCCGCGAGCCCGGACGTCGCGCCCGCCGCGAAGCTCGTCCCGGTGCTCGACCAGATCAGTCCGCCCTCCCTGCACGGTCTCTGCGGTCGGCCGTCGAACTGGGTCACGCGCGAGCAGACGAGCCAGACCCTGCCGTTCGGCGCGCTGGCAGCGGTTCCGCCCGGCCCGGCGACGTCGATCGCGGATCGGCCGAAGTTGCTGTACCCCGCCGGCGCATCGGGGTTCGCCCACGGCCCGTTCACGCCCGCCGCGGATGTCGGTCCAGTCGCGGAGAGGCAGATCACATGCACGGCGTTGCAGAACCGGAATCGGTCGATGTCCCGGTCGAGGTCGCGGTCAGAGGGGTTCTCGCAGACAGTCGTTCCAGGCAAGAACCTGCAATTTCCCGCCGCCGCGACCATCACGGCCCCCTTCTCGTACGCGTAGTTGATCGCGCGGTTGACGGCGTCGACCAACCCGGGGTTCGCTCGCTTGTCGAATTCGCGCGGGATGCTGAGGTGCATGACGTCGGCGCCGTTGTTCGCGGCGTAGAGGATCCCCTCGAGGTAGACGCTGATGGGAGCCAGTCGGAAGCGGTCGTGCACCTTGACCGCGACCAGCGTCGTCCGGTGGGTGACGCCGGCGAGATGCTTGGCATTGCTCGAGATCAGGCCGGCGATCGCCGTGCCGTGGGAGTGCAGGTCGGTGAACGCGTGCCTCGTGGGGAACAGGCTAGCAACGAGCTCGTCCTCCGGGGAGTAGGACGACACGAGCGAGATCGACAGATCGAGGTCGACGAGGCCGGCGAGATCCGGGTGCAGGTAGTCGATGCCGGTGTCCAGCACGAATGCCTTGACGACTGGCCGGCCGGCGGGCCCATTCGCCCACGCCGCTTGTGCTTCGATCTTCCGCAGGTTCCATTGTCGGCGGCAGAACTGGGTCGCGGTCGCGTCGCACGTGAACGAGAATTGCTCGGGATCGGCTGTGGCGACGTCCGCCGACGCCTCCTCGGGCAGAGCGTCAGCCGCAAGTACCAGATCCGGCTCGACGGCGCTCACGCCCAACGCCCCTCGGAGTTCCCGCGCCGCGGCGTCCGTAAGCCCGCCGACCCTCGCGAATCCGACCTCATCGAAGACCTTGAGCACCGTCCCGCCGAGGGCGTCAACGCGCTGGACGAAGCCGGCAGGTGCTTGCTGTTCGCTGAAGACGACGACATGCCTTGCCGCGCCCTGTTCGCCGGACGCAGCGAAACCAGAGGCTGCGGGCAGGGCCAGCGTCGCGACGACCAGACACGAAAGAGCTACGACCGTCCCGCGGATCCTCCTCGGATGCTTCATCTCACTCTCCCTCTGCCCCCCGCCGGGTCGTCAGCCCGGGCGGAAGCCGGGCTGGACGAACCCCTGTGCATTCGAGGCGCGCGTGACGTTTCCCCATCTGGATGCTTTTCCCCAGGGCGCAGTCTCGCCCGGGGACCGTCGCCGTCGCGCCCGGGGAATCCCTAGTTTTTGGCCGCCCCGCACGACCGATCTACCCTCCGGCGCGTGCCGACTGTCGTTCCGATCGTCTCCGTCCATCGGTCGACAGAGTTTTTTGCGCGTCCGTGACTGACGCGGTCACCCGCCACGACACCACGACCCTTGACGGGGCGAAGGCGACCGCGAGAATCGGCGAGGGATCCGATCAGAAGACTCGACACTGGCCGGACGAACGCTCCCGGCACGGCCTGACCGCGCAACGCTCGGGACAGCCGCGGCGCTCCTGGCGATCGCCGCCGCCGCGTGGGCGGCGCTCTTGCTGCCTGGTCCTGCTCAGACGATGAGCGGGCACGAGACGCCGATGGACGGACAGATGTCCATGTCCGCGCCGGCGCTCCCCGAGCCGCTCGCTGCCCTGGTGTTCGTCGGCGCCTGGCTCGTGATGATGGTCGCAATGATGCTCCCCTCGGCGGCCCCGATGATCCTCCTCTACCGCGCCACCGTGGCGGGGACCACCGCGCACAGGGTCGTCGCGGTAGCCGTGTTCGTCGGCGGCTACCTCTTGGTGTGGGCGGTCTTCGGGCTGCTCGTGTACCTCGTCCAGGTCGGCGTCGGCGCCGTCGCTTCCAGCTCCCCGGCGCTCACGGACGCGTGGCCGTTCGCTGTTGCCGCCGTCCTTGCCATCGCCGGCATCTACCAGTTCTCGCCGCTCAAGTCGATCTGCCTCCGGCAGTGCCGAAGCCCGCTC
>JADDQH010000069.1 GCA_016781485.1 Chloroflexota bacterium
CAGGCCGGTCCCGGCGGGAACGGCGTCTGCCCGACGAGCGTTCGCGGCGCCACGCGTCGCCCGGCTGCTGGCGCCTTCGTCCGCCACCGCCGTCGTTCGCGCCGGCGCTCCGCCGAGCGGCTCTTCAGCGCCTCCTCTGACCGTCAAACGCGAACGTTCCCCTGGTACCAGGGATCGGCCGGCGCACGGAACCGGTGTGAGACGGCGTGCAACGGCATCCGGCACCTCTCGACTGGATCGGTGCGGCGCACCGCATCCCCTGATGGGGCAAGGATAGATGGCCGCGCAACGAGCAGGCGATGCCCGACCAGCGCGAGAGGGGGGCTCCCGAGGCGCTTTCGCCCGATCGCAAGGCAGGTCGCGGAGCGGCCGCTCGTCTACCCGAGAACGATGAGTTTCAGTCCAGCGATGACCAGGACGGCCGCGAGTGCACGCCGCAGCGTCGGGACGGCCAACCGGCGCGTGCCGAGCCGCGAGCCCACGACCGCACCGGCCGCGACCGCGATCAGCCACAGGGGGATCGCGGGTGGCAGCGCGCCGATACCGGCCACGTTGCCCGCAAGCCCCGCCACCGAGTTGGCAAGGATGAACACACTCGACGCTCCGGCGGCCGCGCGTGTCTCAGCCCACCGCGCGAACAGAAGCACCGGGGTCAGGAAGATCCCACCGCCCGTCCCTGTCAACCCGGACAGAAGCCCGAGTATCGCGCCGACCGCGGCTCCAGCGACGGCCGGGAGGGGACGGAGCAGGTGGCGGGCCTCCGCGACCGTGGACGAGCCGGCCGCGGCGAACAGTCGTGCGGCCGCGAGCAGGAGGACGACGCCCACGAGCGGCCCATAGATGCTCGCCGGCAGCCGGACCGCGCCGCCAACGAACGCCAGCGGCACCGATCCCAGCAGGAACGGTGCAAGCGTCGCCCACGGGACCAGGCCAGCGCGCGCGAACCGGACGGTCACGAGCGCCGCGACCAGGATGTTCAACGCGAGCGCCGTCGGACGCATCGTCTCGGGCGCCAGGCCGACGAACGCCATCGCGCCGAGGTACCCGGAAGCACCTGCATGGCCGACCGATGAGTAGAGGGTGGCTACCGCCAGGAACAGGAGGGCAAGCAGCAGCGTCTCGGCGGGAAGCACCTCGGCCGGCATGGCACTGACGGTACCGCCGGATGGATACGCCCCGGTTCCGGTTCGTACCGTCTCTGACCGGGCTCGTTGGTCATCCGCTCGGACGCGCGGCCGCGATGAGCGCGACGCCCGCGAGGGCCAGTGCGACGCCGACCACATGGCTCCGACCCAGTCGCTCCCGCAGGAACAGCCACGCAAGGCCGACCGTCATCACCGGGTAGAGCGACGACAGGACCGCGGCGATGCTCAACTGCCCGTGCTCGTTGGCGAGCAGGAAGAAGGCGTTGCCGCCGAGGTCGCCGACGCCGGCCACGAGGAAGAGCGGCAGCACCGAGCGCCGCGGCGGCACGGGACGCGAAGCGGTGGCGATGAGGGCGATGACGACGAGCCCCAGCCCCGCCAGACGCGCGGCGATCATCAGCGACCAGGTCTGGCCCCCGAGACGGCTGGCCTCGTCCATGGCGAGGAAGAAGCCGGCGAAACCGAGACCAGCGACGAACACGAGCGGCAGCTGCCGCGCGTCTCCGGCGGTCGTCGCAACGGGACGCGACGTGAGCGCAACGGCGACGAGAGCGCACGCGATCCCGGCGACATGTGCCGGCAGGAGATCCTCTCCGAGCAGCACGCCCACGAGCGCCGGGAGCCCTGCGCCGATGAGCGCGCTGAGCGGCGCGACGAGGCCCATCGCCCCTTGTGACAGCGCACGGTAGAACCCGCCCAGTCCGATGACGCCGCTCGCCCCGCCGACGAGCGCCCAGGCGAGGGCAGGGCCGGGCGGGGCTCGCTCACCGCTCACCAGCAGGATCACGACCGCCGTGAGGAGGCCGACAGCCTGTGAAGAACCGACGACAAGCAGGAACGACGAGGCGCGACTCGCGAGACCTCCTGCGTAGTCAGCGATCCCCCACGAGACCGCCGACGCGAGCGCGAAGACGATCGGACCCGGGTTCAGCCCGGTTCCTCTGGAGGCGCGTCCGACCCCGACCCCGGCGTCCGACCTCCGGTCGCGTCGACCGCACCGGCCGTACTCGCCGACCCCACCCCGAAGGCCGTCAGCTGCTCGTGCCCCGGAGCGGTGCCGGCTCCAGCAGTGGCAGATCGCCGAACGCGCGTGACCGTTCCGTCGCCGGGTCCGTTGCCGTCTCCCGCCCGCGTCAGCCCGGACGCCGCATCGGCGAAGGCTGGTCCTTCGTCGCGACCTGCGGGAGCATCCAGCACGACGACCCGGTCCGCGACTGCGTCATAGCGGTCGGACGACGTCAGGTAGATCACCTGGTGGTCACTCGCCATCCGTTTGAGGAGCGCGACCGCGTGGAGTGCGCGTTCGTCGTCGAAGGTCACGAACGGGTCGTCGAACACGAGTGGCGGGCGCCGGTGCTGGGTGACCTGCCGGACGAGCCCGAGCCGGGCCGCCAGATAGACCTGGTCGAGCGTCCCCTGGCTCAGCGACCGGACGTCCACCCAGTCCTCGCGTTCGGGGGACCAGACACGGAACGACAACTCGTTCTCGTCGACCTTCACGCGGCGATATCGACCGCCCGTGATCCGCTCGATGTCGCGTCCCATCCGCTGCTCGAGATACCGCGCCGCTTTCTTCATCGTCGCCTGCTCGGCGGCGTTCAGCGCTGCGAGCGCGTCCTCGTAGATGCGGAGCCGTCGTTCGAGTGACGCCAGACGGAGCCGTTCCGCCTCGAGCTCCTCCGCTCGCGCTGCGACCTGCTCCGCGTCGACCGGATTCTGCTCGACCCGCGCCCGCGCATCCGCCTCTTCCTGCAACGCACGCTCACGCTGCTGTGTCACGGCGCGGACGCTGTTCCGGTAGCGGTCGAGGCTCGCGATCGGATCGGCGCCGACCTCACCCATGCCGGCGAGAGCATGTTGCGTCTGCTCCGCCTCCGCCGCGGCCGCGTCGCGAAGCGCGGCCAGATCACCTTCCGGCTCCTCGTTCCCGATCAGGCCTCGGAACTCGGCGTCGAGCCGTTCGATCGACCCGACGTGCTCGCTCTCCACCGCAAGGAGGCTCTCCGCCACTGCGAGGTCCCTCAGCCCCAGGCTCTTGAGGAGCTCTTCGCGCGTCTGCTCCACCGCCTGGACCTTCTTTACGAGCTCCGCGCGGCCGGACCGACGGCGGGCGATCTCCTCGTCCCGTAGGACGTTCTCGCGACGCGCCTCCACGGCTGCGCGCCGCTGCCGACGCACCGGAAGCAGCAGCAGCAACGCGGCGATCGCCAGAGCGGCGGCGGCGGCCGCGGCAACGGTGCGCACGGATGGGACGAGACCGGCCGTGAGCGCCGTCACGACCGCCGCGAGCGCCAGCAACAGTGCGAGGAACGCCGGAGCGCGCCAGCGCGGCACGTCGAGCGCCGCCTCTTGATCGGAGAGGTCGAGCTCGGTCGAGAGCTCCGCCCGGTGCTCCGAGATCGTCCACTCCAGCCCGCGCAGTCGTTCGACAGCGGCACGCAGCTCAGGGAGCGGCGCGGGCGAAGGGTGGCTCTGCTCCTTCTGGTCGATCTGGTCGCGCAGCTCCGCCGCCCGCCTGTAGCGCGAATAGCGCTCTTCGGCGTCCTTCCGCCGAGACAGGAGAGCGACCGCACGCTCGCTCGCCTCCAGCTGCGCGCGCTCCCGTGCGAGCCGTTCGTCGAGCTCGACACGGGCATCCCTCGCCCTCGCGTACGACTCCCGGTCACGCTCCAGGCGTGCGAGCTCCGTTTCTCCTGCCTGGACCTCGGCCTTGAGCCGCCCCGTCCGGTCCCGGCAGCTCTTCAGCAGCCCCGGGTTCTTGGCGCCTTCAGACCGGTAGCGTCTGATGGCTTCCTCGAGCTTGCGGCGCGCCGCCCAGGTCCCGCGGTCGGCACCGCTCATCGCCATCTGCAGCCGGTCCCTCAGCGCTCCCTCGTCGCGGTCGAGGCCTGCCAACTCCTGGTGCCGGACGCTGGCGGTAGAGCGGAAGAACCTCTCCGAGGGGAGTCCGGTCAGCTCCGCTAGACGCTGGTCCACGGCATTCGGATCGCTGATCGACTGCCCGTTCACCTCGAGCTCGACCTGTCCCCTCCCGGCCGCGAATCGCTTATGGAGTCGACCCCTGATCGCCTCGTCCTCGAACTCGAGCGTGACGGCAGGGACCTGATCGGCGGGCGCACGCCAGCGTCGGAGATCCTCCATCTCCTGGCCCGTCGCCGTCGCCTTCCGGAACAGTGCGAGCTCGAGCCCACGCTGGATCGTCGATTTCCCCGCCTCGTTCGGCCCGCGCACGATGGTCAGCCCGGGCGCCAGCTCGAGGTCGAGGTCCGCGTGCCGCTTGACGTTCACGAGTCGGAGCCGAGTGACGCGCATGAGAACGCTAGACGAGGGTGACGCGGGAGGGGTCGTCGAGCAGCAGGCGGCCCACCCGTAGCGACTCCCGGAGCTCGTTCGCGCGTCCGTGCTCGCCCGCGGATCCCGCGGCTGCGATCCGGTCCTCGAGCTCCCTGATGAACGCGCCCGGGATCGTCTCGCGCGACGGCAAGGGCCCCTCGAGGGGAGCGGGCACGGACAGGTGCCGGATCCGATGCTTGAAGAACAGCGGCTCGAGCTGCGCGCCGACTTCGTCTTCGTCCAGGTCGAACGCGTCCGGTTCGACGCCGACGAGGCGGATATCGAGGACGAGGTCGGGATCCGCGAGGGGCCGCACGCGCCGCAGCAGCTCCGCTTGGGACCCGAGCTCGGCAGCATCGAAGTCGAGCTTCCTGAACCGCGTCCGACCGACCGCCCTGCGTTCCAGCCTGACGCCCCCGGGCCGCTGTTCCTCGAGCGTCACGAGCAGGACCTGCCCCGCACCGTCCTGGTCCACCGCCACCGGTTCCGGAGCTCCCGCGTAGGCCCAGACGGTCTCCCCTGCCCGACCTGACTGGAAGGAGTGCCAGTGGCCGAGCGCCAGATAGTGGAGGCCGCTCGCCGCGATCTCCTCCTGGTCGAAGATCACGTCGTCGTCCTCCACGCGGCCAGGGATGCGCAGCGAACCGTGGACCAGCGCCACGTGCCAGCGCGCGGGTGCCGACCGCACCGAGATCCGCGCGAAGGGGCTCGTCGGCGCGCGCTTCGTGCCGAACACGGCGCCGTGGATCGCGAGGTCGAGCGACGGATACACGACCACGGGCCGATCAGGCGTGAGCACGACGACGGACGTCGAGCCGGGCGCCTGGCCCGCGAGCACCGAGAGGTCGAAGACTCGATAGATGGAGCCCGGCTCGTAGCAGTCGTGCGTGCCCGGGATGAGGATGCTTCTCACGCCCGCATCCGCCAGGCGGCGAAGCTCAGCGGCTGCGCGCTCGACCGACCGGCGCGGCTGATGGTTCGAGTCGAACAGATCGCCCGCGATGAGCACGGCGTCCACCCGTTCGGCGATCGCGAGCTCGATGCCTCGTTGGAACGCCTCGAACTGCCGCTCGCGCTGCTTCGCTGCCGCAGCACCGAGATCGTGGTGCCGCGCGCCGAGGTGGACGTCGGCGATGTGAAGGAGGCGCGGCATCAGCTCGAGCAACTCCTTGTCCCGCGGCGTCCCGCCGCCGTCGGCCGTGATGTCGCCGGCGGCCTGCCCGCTCGCAGGGACCGGATCGCGGACTGGATGCATTGCCGGTGGGTGCGAGCGAGGAGCCCCCGATGCCCTCGCTCGCCGGTGAGACGGTCGCCGGGTATTGTGCCACCTAGCCTGTCACCGGCCTGTAGAGCACGGACATCGACCGGGGAGCGACGACGAGGGACATCGCGCCGGTGAAGGAGACCCTCCGCAGCCTGCGGGTGAGAGCGTGACGGCATCTCGCTTGTCGCGAACCGGCCGCAGTGGTAGAGTGGACCGGTAACCGGTGCGCCCCCTCAGGGACCTGCACAAGCACCTGGGTCGCGCGGCGCCGAGCTTTTTCCCGAACGCCACGCTTCGGTTTTCGGCGTGCCCGCCGGTTGCAGGCGTCATATTCGCGTCCGTCTCGGAGGTCTTACTCGGTGTCCTACGTCGATCGATCGCTGACGTGCCTGGACTGCGGCATCCAGTTCGTGCACTCGGCTGCGGACCAGGAGTTCTACGCCCAGAAGGGGTTCGGATCGGACCCCAAGCGCTGCCCGAGCTGCCGCGCCAGCCGCCGCGCGACGCGCGAGTCGAGCGGATACGACGTCCGCGACATCGGTGGGCCGCGCGGATATGAGCGAGGCGACGACCGGCCCGCCCGTGAGTACTTCGCAGTCATCTGCTCGAAGTGCGGCAATGCGGCGCAGGTGCCCTTCAAGCCGCGAATGGACAAGCCCGTCTACTGCTCTGACTGCTTCCGGCAGGTGCAGGCCGTCTGATCGCTCGCTATACGGCAGGCTCTACGAGGCGCCGGCCGTAAGGGCAGGCGCCTCTTCCGTTCATCGCGCGCGCCCGAGGTCGCGCGCAGTAGGGACCAGGGCCGCCCGCGGAGTAGGCCCCGGAGTAGACTGAGCGCGCCGAGAGACATCACGACGAGGATCGACCGACCCATGACCGCTGTCGCTGCCTCCCCCCGTCTCAAGATCACGTACGCCACGCTCCGGAACGACAACGAGGAGTTGCACGCGCTCTACGACGCGGGCATCGACAAGGCACGCGCACAGCTCGGCGAGCATCACGTGAACTACGTCGGTGGCCAGCCACGGCAGGGCGAAGGCGAGTTCGAGAAGCGCTCCCCGATCGACCAGGACCTCGTGCTCGGCCACTTCGCGAAGGGCACGCGTCAGGATGTGCAGGACGCTGTCGCGGCGGCCAAAGCGGCCTTCCCGGGATGGAGCGGAACGCGGTGGCAGGAACGGGCGTCGGTCCTCCGTCGCGCAGCCGATCTCATCAGCGAGCGGCAGATGGAGTTCGCGGCACTGATGGCACTCGAAGTCGGCAAGAACCGACTCGAGGCACTGGGCGACGTCGAGGAGACGGCGGATCTGATCCGCTATTACTGCGACCAGATCGAAGCCAACGACGGGTATGACCGTGCGATGGGCAACCTGGGCGACGCCAGCGTCCATACCCGTTCCGTCCTCCGCCCGTACGGCGTCTTTGCGGTCATCAGTCCCTTCAACTTCCCGTTCGCGCTCGCTGGTGGGCCTGCCGGGGCCGCCCTCGTAGCCGGGAACACCGTCGTGTTCAAGCCGAGCAGCGATGCCCCGTTCATGGGCCAGAAGCTCTACGAAGTGCTCCGCGACGCCGGTCTTCCTGACGGCGTGTTCAATCTCGTGGCCGGGCCAGGCGAGTCAGTGGGGGCGGAGCTGCAGGAGAACGAGGGCGTCGATGGCGTCGTCTTCACCGGATCGTTCGAGGTCGGCTTCGACCTCTACAAGAGCTTCGCGCGCGCCTACCCGAAGCCTGTGATCGTGGAGATGGGCGGCAAGAACCCGGCGATCGTCAGCCGGAAGGCAGACCTGGAGGAGGCTGCCGAGGGCGTGATGCGGTCGGCGTTCGGATTCCAGGGTCAGAAGTGCTCGGCCAACAGCCGGGTGTACGTGGAGCGCCCCGTCCACGACGAGTTCCTGCGCCTGCTCCTCGCCAAGACGAGCGAGATCACCATCGGCGACCCGCTCGAGCGCAGCAACTGGCTGGGCCCTGTCATCAACGCCCGCGCCCAGGCGCGCTACGAGAACGCGGTGGCGGAGGCACGCCGGGAGGGGGAGGTCCCGATCGGTGGCGACCGCGCGGTCCACGACGGCCTCGACCGAGGGTTCTTCGTCCAGCCGACCGTCGTGACCGGCCTGCCCACACAGCATCGCCTGTTCCGGGACGAGCTGTTCGTCCCACTGACGGCCGTCGCCCCGGTCGACTCCGTGGACGAGGGCCTCCGACTCGCCAACGAAAGCGCGTACGCGTTGACGGCGGGGTTCTTCAGCGAGGACCGTTCCGAGGTCGACGAGTTCCTCCGCCGCATCCAGGCGGGCGTGGTGTACGTCAACCGGCGTGCCGGCGCTACGACAGGCGCGTGGCCGGGGATCCAGCCGTTCGGAGGCTGGAAGGCGTCAGGGTCGACGGGTAAGGCCGGGGGCGGGCTGTACTACGTCCAGCAGTTCATGCGGGAGCAATCCCAGACGATCGTGGACTAGAGGCCGCGCGTCACCTCGCCCGAGGAGCTTCACTTGACCGAGCTTGCTGATCGGCGCGGCGCGACCCGTCCCGTCCCCGATATCGTCACCGAGCTACCGGGGCCCAAGGCGCGAGCGCACATCGAGTTCGACGCGCGCTACGTCTCGCCCAGCCTGCCCAGGGCGTACTGCATCGTCCCGGTGCGCGGCGACGGGCTGGTGGTCGAGGACATCGACGGCAACCGGTTCCTGGACTTCGCGGCCGGCATCGCCGTCAACTCCACCGGCCACGGCCATCCTCGCATCCTCGCCGCGATCGGCCAGCAGGCACGTGACCTGCTCCACTTCAGCGCATCCGACTTCTACCTTCCGATCTACGCCCGCCTCGCGGCCGAGCTCGACCGGATCTCGCCCATCAGCGCGCCGACGCGGAGCTTCCTCACGAACTCGGGCACGGAGGCGGTGGAGGCGGCGATGAAGCTGGCGCGCTACGCGACGGGGCGCCAGAATCTCGTCGCGTTCCTCGGCGCGTTCCACGGACGGAGCTACGGAGCGGTCAGCCTGACCGCGTCGAAGGCGAAGTACCACGCTCGGTTCGGCCCCCTGCTGCCCGGCGTCTACCACGTGCCGTTCGGGAGCAGGGGGCTCGACGAGCTCGAGGACCGCGTCTTCAGGCGTCTCGTGCCACCCGAGGAAGTGGCGGCGGTCTTCGTGGAGCCCATCCTCGGCGAAGGGGGGTACGTGGTCCCCGACGCCGGCTTCCTGCCGCGGCTGCGCGAGATCTGCGACCGCCACGGCATCCTCCTCATCGCGGACGAGATCCAGTCGGGGACCGGGCGAACGGGGAAGATGTGGGCGATCGAGCACTGGGGCGTCGAGCCGGACGTCGTGCTTGCGGCCAAGGGGATCGCCTCCGGGCTGCCGCTCGGGGCGATGATCGCGCGCAGCGAGCTGATGACGTGGACCGCAGGCACGCACGGCTCGACGTTCGGCGGCAACCCGATCAGCTGCGCTGCCGCCCTCGAGACGATCAAGCTTCTCGAGAGCGGCCTCATCGAGAACGCCGCCGAGCGCGGCGAGCAGGCCCTGGACGGATTGCGGCCGCTCGTGCGGCGCTACGAGCGGATCGTTCGCGACGTGCGCGGGAAGGGATTGATGATCGGCGTCCAGTTCGACTCAGCCGAGACCGGCGGGGCCGTCCAGGACGCCTGTTTCCAACGCGGCCTTCTGGTCCTGGGGGCGGGGGACGACGCGGTGAGGATGTCGCCGCCGCTCACGGTCACCGAGGAGCAGATGGCGGTCGGGATCCGACTGTTCCGCGACGCCGTCCACGAGGTGGCGACGACCCACAGCTGATCCCGCGCGACAGCGCGAGGCTCCCGCGGCGGCGGCCGACGAGTACCAACGGGCGCCGCCGTTCGGTACGTCCGGGGCGGTGCGGGGCCCTCCGGTGACCGGCACGATCTCCACGTGGTCCCCCAGCCCCCGCCGCTCCAACTGCCCGCCCCGCTCCGGCTCGTCGCGCGGCGGCTCGATCCGGGCTGGCTTTCGCGACGCAAGGCACGGCTCGACCCCCGCCGCCACCCGTCGACCTCGCCGTCGGACCGGCTCGGCATGCTCCTGCTCGCCGCTGCCGCGACCGCGTCACCGCGCCCCGGACTACGTTGGCTCGGCTTCCCTTCTCCGGCCTTCGGGAGCCATGCGCGGCTGACCTGGTTCACCACCCATCGCAAGCCGCACGGCCGCGCTGCGTCCGCCGCCCCGGATGCAAGCCGCGGTGCGGCTGCTCTTCTGGCCGGGGCGGTCTCGCGAGCCCTCGCCCCTCGGTCCTCGGGCGCCGCCCAGGCGGTCCGTTCCCTCCAGGAGGGAACGATCGCTGACCTCATCGGGATCGCGACCCGACTCGACGACTCGGCAGGCCGCACCAAAGGGCACGCGGCCAGGACCGCGTTCCTCGCACTCCGGATCGCGAGTGCACTCGGGCTCCGCGACTCCCAGCACCGCGAGCTGCTGTATGCCGCGCTCCTCAAGGACCTTTCCGTGCTGCCGCCTGCAGGGAGCCCCAGGTGCGATAGCCACGGCGCGGTCTCCCTCGACAGCCTCGAGACTCCGCACGCGGCACTCGTGGCGATCGCCGCGATCGACGACCGATGGGACGGACGGGGCGGCTCGGCCGACGCTCGTGGCGCGTCCATCCCTCTCGCCTCACGCATCCTCGCGGTCGCGGAAGCGGCGGAGATCGGCGCGTCGCGCGGGGGGCCGTCGGCCGCCGTCCGGTCGCTGCGAGCCGCTCGCGGCCGTTCGCTCGATCCCGAGATCGTCGACCTCGTGCTCGAGATGGGGAGGCTCGGGCTGTGGCGCGAGCTGGACGGGGGCGCGGTTCCGGGCGCGTGGCCGAGCTGGAGGTCACCAGCAGCCGCAACGCCGACGGCCGGAGGTGGCGTCACCCCTGACTGATCGCGGTCCCCTGGACCGACCTCTTCCGCGTCAGCCCGTACTGCGCCTGGCCGCGACCTGGCTGCCTACGATGAGCGCGAGTCCCGCGCCGATGATGATCAGCGGCCACAGTGCGCCGAGGTCCGGGATCCCCGGGATCCGATCGGAAAGCTGGAACAGGCCGACAACGACGAACAGCCCACCGAGCCACAGCGCCCATCCGTGACCCGCTCGCTGCTGCGCGCGGCCGATCGCCCACACGAGCAGCAGAGCCGCGCCCAGGAACAATGGGGTCCAGCCGTCGCCACCGATGACGCCGACGTCACGGAGCAGCCGCGGGAGAGCGAGCGCGAGCAACAGGATCGCGGGCACGAGCGCCCACCGCTGGTGCGCGACGAGCCAGGCGCCGGCGAAGGCGAGACCGAGCGCCAGGAGGAGCAGATCGCCGAAGCTGATCGCGGGTGCCAGCTGGCGGACGAGGAGCGCGACGCCAAGGAGGACGAGGAGGACCCCGACCCAGGGGAACCTTCCCGTCGCCTCCTGATCCGACCTCGGCCGGCGCGGATCGCCCCCGCGATAGCCACCCCGCCCGTCGGCCGGATCCAGGATCTCTCCCGACCGCGCCCGCGGACCTTGCGACGGCGTCGTCATGGAGACCCAGGCTAGCAGCACGGGCGTCAGGTCCTTCTCGGTGACCGAGGCGGACGCCGGTGCTCCCCGAGCATCGCGAGCACGCGATCGACGGGAAGTCCCTCCACGCGATGCCCGTCCCTCCCGACCACGGTGTCGGCGACGCACAGGCTGTCGATGACGGCCTCCTCGGTCGCCTCGACGGCCGCGGCGAAGAACTCGTTGAGGTAGGCGTGATGAAGCGTCGTGCGCTCGACGAGTGGGTCGGCGGGCCGCCGGGGGACGCGGACACCGGTGCTGAAGGCGAGGAAGATCTCGCCGCTCGTATGGCTGGCGAACGAACCGGTGCGGGCGAGACCCAGCCCGGCCCGGCGTGCGAGCCGCTCGAGCGCGTGGTGGTCTAGCGGCGCGTCCGTGGCGATCACGACGATCGACGACCCTCGGTCGGCCTCCTCGCTCGTACGAGACGCCCCGAGCATGCTCCCGACCGCCACGCCATCGACCGTGAGACGTTCGAGTCGCCCGAAATTCGTGAGTGCCAGGACTCCGAGGTTGTAGACCGCGCTCCCGGCGCCTGACGTCGACGCCTCGCTGGGAGGTGACAGGAAGGGACGCACCACCCGCGACGCGGTCCCGATCCCGCCCTTGAGTTCGAAGCAGCGCATCCCGGTGCCAGCGCCCACGACTCCCGAGGCGACGCTCCCGGCGTGGGCGCCGCGCGCGTTCCGCAACGCTTCCCGGACGTCCGGGACATCCACCTGGACCCGGTGCGCGTCATTGAGGTAGCCGTCGTCGCATTCGCCCACGACCGGCATGAAGGGTTCGCCGACGATCGGCATGACGCCGTCGTGGCCGTCCGAGCCGCTCGCACCCACGAGCACCTCGACCGCAGCGTCGTAGACCCGGCCGAGCGCCATCGAGCTCGTGAGGAGGACCGGCGTCTCGAGCACGCCCCACTCGCCGATGCTTACCAGTCCGACGAGCGCCCCCGCGCCGTTGAGCACCGCGCACCCCGCGGGGATCGGACGGTCGAAGAGGTCGCGGGGATCGAACGGGACGATCGCGGTGACGCCGGTCCTCGCGGTCCCGCGGCCGTGGGGCGGGGACGCCTCGTCGCGCCACACGGTCGCGTGCCCGACACGCACGTCCGCGACGTCGACGATGCTGTTCGTCGGTCCCGGAGGCAGCAGGCCGATCCGGATCCCGAGTTCTCGGGCGCGCGCGCGCGCTGGCGGCGGCCCCATCCGCACGTCGCTTGCGGTCGTCACCTCAGTCGACGATCCCGGCGATGCGCACGGCCGATACGAAGGCACGGTATGCCTCGATGGCGTCGCCGGCGACATAGACGACGCCCCGGTCTCCCTCCCGCTCGAACCCGGGCACGATCGCCGCGAAGTCCGCCTCCACGGCGGCACGGAACTCCAGGCCCACGCGGATGGGGGGCTCGAGCCGCAACGGCGCAAGGTCGCCGGCGCGCGCTCGAACGACGGCCTGACGCGACCCATCGCGGACGAGCTGACGCGCGCGCGTCGGATGGATCGAATCGGCCGCGTTCCCGCCGACCGCGCGCTTGACGACGACGCGCTCCGCATCCGGGAGCCAGTCGGCGACCTCCTCCGCGAGTGCGTCATCTCCGGCAACGAGTCCGACGGGCACGCCGAGCGCGCCGAGATAGAGGGCATTGATCCCGTACTCGCCGACCGGCCTGCCGTTTATCGTCGTGAGCGTCGGCTTCCCGCTGTACGTGTGCGCGATCGTCCCCCGCCGGTGTCCGGCACGTGCGTGGTACCCGACGAACAGCGCCACCCCGAACCGGGCGTCGCGCGCGGCCTCGACCATACTCAGCGGCTTCTGCCCCTGCACCAGCCGCGCTGACGGATGCACCTCGGTCGGCGGCAGGTTGAACATCTTGCCGTGGCTGTCGTTGACGACCACCTCGGTCGCTCGACCTTCGAGCGCCCCCTCGACCGCCGCGTTCGCCTCGCCGACCATCAGCTCGACGCCACGGCCGTAGCCCTCGTCACCGCGGGCGGTCGGAGCCGGGTGGCTGATCCCGGTGATCCCCTCCATGTCCACCGAGATGTAGACCTTCACGGCGCCGCCCCGCCACTCCTCGCAGGCGCGCCCAGCCAGACGCTCCCATCCGCGAATCGCTCCGACTTCCAGATCGGGGCCCGCGCCTTGAGCTCGTCGATCGCGTACCGGGACGCATCGAAGGCCGCCCCACGGTGTGCTGCCGCGACGACGATGACGACGCTCGCCTCGCCAACGGCGACGCGTCCGATCCGATGGAGGATGCCGAGCCGGTGCACGCCGAACCGCTCCGCGACCTCGTCTGCGATCCGGTCCAGAACGGCGAGAGCCATCGACTCGAACGCCTCGTACTCGAGAGCGATGACCCGGTGCCCGGCGAAGCGGGCGGCGACGTCCTCCTGTCCGGGAGCAGGCGTCCCCGGCGTGTCGCGCGCTCGGCCCACGAACGTGACGACGGCGCCATCCGAGTCGGTGGTGACGGCTTCCCCGACGGCGAGGATCTCTGCCTCCCCGATCGGGTGATCCGTCAGGCTGATCCGTCGCCGACGTCTTCCGTCCTCGCCCCCGGCACCGCCCCGTCCGTCCCCTCCGGCGACCGGAGGGATGACGGCCAGTTCGTCAGCGTCGCGGAGGACGTCGGACGGCGACGCGTAGACGCCGTTCCGCGCGAACCTGAGCACGTCCTCGCCGGCGGCGAGCGAAGGATGAGCCGCGACGAGTTCCATCCACGCGTCACGGATGCTCGAGCCCTCCGCGAGCTCGAGGTCGACCACGCGCCGCCCGAGTCGCTCCCTCTGCATCGCGAAGAGGCGGACGGTCACTCGCATCCTGTGCCCTCGTGCCTCATACGAGGAGCCCGAACGCGTAGTAAAGGCCAGCCGCGACGATCGTTCCCGACGCCACCGCCGCGACGTCGATGTAGAGCAGTCCGGTGGCTGACTCCATGGACCGCGAGCGGGCCGTCTCGAGCGCCATCCAGGACAGCACGAGCGGGAACAGCAGCCCGACGATCAGCCGCAGCCAGACGAACAGCGCGGCTCCTCCGTACAGCGCAGCGAAGGGGCCGCCGCCCGTGCCCGATCCGGTCACCGACCACGCTCCGAACAGCAGCAACTGGAGTCCGACGACGACCGTCAGCGTGCGAGCGGCGAGGACGAGCGGGCGCTCAGACAGCCTGGGCGTGACGAGGTACCAGTGGCCGAGGATCAGTGCCGCGAACGCACCTCCGGTCGCCGCGGCGAGGACGAGGAGCTGCACGAGCAGGGGGACCGCCCGCGCGCCCCCTCCGGCCCAGCCGTACGCC
>JADDQH010000070.1 GCA_016781485.1 Chloroflexota bacterium
GGATCCGGGGATGCGGCAGCGGCGGGAGGGCGAGTAGGCGCGGGGCGTAGCTCACGTGTGCCGAGGCCGAGCGTCGGCGTGAGGCGCGCCAGCCGAGCCGCGATGCCAGGTCCGGCGACCGGGGGCAGCGTCTCCTCGGCAGGCGGCGTCGCGAGCCAGCGGTCCGACGGATCCTCATCGCCGCCGGTCGTCACCGATGGACCCGGGAGCACGGAGAAGACGACGGCTGCTGCGATCACGACGGCGACCACGCGGAGCAGCGCCTGAACGGACCGCGCGGCGAACGGAGCCTTCGCTCTCGTGGTCGGGCCGCCCTCTCGCATCGGAACCATCCTAACCATCCCTGTCGTGTCCCGGGCGTTCGGGAGGTCTCGACGGAGGGTCGTCGTGTAGAGTAGTCGAACAGATGTTCTATCCGACCCTGCTCCTGACGCCGGTGCTCTCAGGTCAGGCGGTCGGCGCCGTGACGCGATGACCTTCGCGGAACTCCACTGCCACTCGGATCTCTCGTTCCTCGACGGGGCCTCGTCCGCGGACGGCCTGGTCGAGCGAGCGGTCGAGCTCGGCCTGACCGCTCTTGCGGTCACCGACCACCAGGGTCTCTACGGCGCTGTCCGGTTCGTTACCGCTGCGCAGGAGGCCGGATTGCGACCGATCGTGGGGCTCGAAGTCGAGCTGCTGGACCCCGCCGTCTCCGATCCGTTCGGGATCGTCTTGCCTCTGCGCAGAAGAACGCGCAGCGCCGACCCACGTGAGCAGCGTGATCAGGATGAGGTCGATCAGGTCGCCGGGCGCGAGGGACAGCCGGTCAGGCCCCGGTCTGACCGGCTGCGACTTCCCGGGCATCGGGCACCACTGCGCGAGGACCTGCGCGGGATCGGCGATGCCGAACGCGGCCCGCACCTCGTGCTGTTGGCCCGCGACTCGGCCGGCTATCGAAGCCTCTCCCGGCTCGTCAGCGGTGCGCATCTCGCGGGCACGAAAGGCGTCCCCCGGTTCGACCAGGCGCTCCTCGCGCACCACACGGAAGGGCTCGTGGCGCTATCCGGGTGCCGCCACGGGGAGGTCGCCCGACGCCTCCTCGCCGGCGACCGGGAGGGGGCGGACGCCGTCGCCCGGAAGTACGCCGGGATGTTCGAGTCGGTGCCGGGCTTCTCCGGCGGCTTCTTCCTCGAGCTGCAGCACCACCTTCTCCCGGACGACGACTTCCTGGTCGCCGAGCTCGCCCGTCTCGCGGCGCAGCTCGGTCTCCCGGTCGTGGTCACGAACGACGCCCACTACGCGCGGCCCGAGGACCGCGAGCTCCAGGACGTGCTCGTCGCGATCCGGCACGGCAGCACGCTCGAGGACAGCGGCCATCTGCGCCGGCCGAACGGCGAGTACTACCTGAAGAACGCCGCAGATCTGGCTCGGCTACCGCCGGCCGAGCCGGACGCGGACCCGCTCGTCCGACGCGCGTGGGTCGAGGGGATCCGCACGGCAGGCGAGTTGGCGGAGCATTGCCGCGCGGAGCTGGACTTCGAGCAGTACCGGTTCCCGGGATTCGCAGTCCCTAAGGGCGAGACGGCGTTCAGCTACCTCGCGAGCCTGTGCCACGACGGCGCGCGCCGCAGGTACCACCCGTTGACCTCGCCCGTGCTCAAGCAGATGGCACACGAGCTCGACGTCATCGAGCGGACGGGGCTTGCGGAGTTCTTCCTCATCTGCTGGGATCTCATGCGCTTCGCCCGCGAGCGCGGGATCCCGGCGCAGGGGCGTGGGAGTGCGGGCGATTCGATCGTGGCGTACGTGCTCGGCGTCACGCGGGTGGACCCCATCCGGCACGACCTGCTGTTCGAGCGGTTCATCAACGAGGGCCGGACGACGTACCCAGACGTGGACATCGACTTCGCCCACGAGCGCCGCGAGGAGGTCATCCAGTACGTCTACGAGCGGTACGGCACCGAGCACACCGGGATGGTGTGCAACGTCGTGACATACCGAGCGCGGTCGGCGGTGCGGGAGGTCGGCTACGCGCTCGGCTTCCCGCGCACGCTCGTCGACCGCGTCGCCAAGGCGCTCGAGACCTACGACTCCGTGATGGTCCGGCGCGACCTGGAGACAGAAGGAGGCTTCGCCGAGTTCTTCCAGGCACCCACCGAGACGTCGACTCCGTCGCCGCTGTCCGATCCGGTACTCGACCCACTCGCCCGGGCGTCTTTCTACGCCGGTGACGCCCACCTACCCACGCCGCCCCAGGCGATCCCTGCCGCGCGCGCGACGCAGGCCGCCCGGACCGCCGAGCGTCTCGCACGCAAAGAGCGGTTCATCGACCGGATGGGTCAGCTCAACCATGCACGGGGCGGTCGCATGGTCACCGGTGGGACCGAGGAGCACGGCACGGGTCGACTCGTCCGTCGAGAGGACATGGGGCGGACGGAAGGGGGGCGACCGGAGCCCCTCGGTCGACACGGGCCCTCGGACGACGAAGGCGGACCCGGTGATACCCGAGCGAGCGTCGCCTTGCTGCGTGACGAGCGCCAGTCGAGCGTGGCGAGGGTGGGACCCGAGCCGCCGCGGGAGCACCGAGCGGGCTCGACCAGCGCGCTCTCGCCCTGGGAGCGGTGGCTGGAGCTGTGCGCGCGGATCGACAGCTTCCCGCGCCATCTGAGCATCCATACCGGTGGCATGCTCGTCACTCGTGCGCCGCTCGTGGACATCGCGCCGCTGGAGCGAGCCACGATGCCCGGCCGTGTCGTGGTCCAGTACGACAAGCGCGACGTCGAGACGCTGAAGCTCATCAAGCTCGACCTGCTCGGTCTGCGGATGCTCTCGGCGATCGACGACGCCCTGCGCGACATCGCCGTCGACTGCGGCGTCCACGTCGACCTCGACCGCCTGCCCGAGGACCTGCCGGATGTCTTCCGGATGGTCCAGGCCGCCGACACGGTCGGCGTGTTCCAGATCGAGTCACGCGCGCAGATGCAGACGCTCCCCCGGTCGCGTCCGGAGAGCCTCGACGACCTCGTGGTGGAGGTGGCGATCATCCGCCCGGGGCCGATCCAGGGGAACGCGGTCCACCCATACCTGCGACGGAGGCAGGGCCTCGAACCCGTCACGTACCTCCACCCGGCCCTCGAGCCCATCCTCGCCGAGACCCTGGGCGTGATCCTCTACCAGGAACAGGTGATGAAGATCGCGATCGACGTGGCGGGGTTCAGCCCGGCCGACTCGGACGGGTTCAGACGGGCGATGGGAACGTGGCGTTCGACGCGTGAGATGGAGAAGCTCCACGCGCGCTTCGTGGACGGGTGCATCCAGGTGAGCGGGCTGGTCGAGGCGCAGGCGGAAGAGCTGTACCGGCAGTGCGCAGCGTTCGCGAGCTTCGGGTTCAACAAGAGCCACGCGGCGGCGTTCGCCCGCACCGCGTACGAGTCGGCCTTCCTCAAGCTCTTCTACCCGGCACAGTTCATCTGCGGGCTGATCAACGCCCAGCCGATGGGGTTCTACCCGGTGGAGGTCCTCGTCAACGACGCCAAGCGGCACGGGGTCGCCGTCCTGCCCGTTGACGTGAACCGGAGCCGGTTCCGGACCACGACCGAGTGGGTGGGGTTGCCCGGAAGCCCGCTGCCGGAGGGTGCCGGGATCGACCGACGCCCCACGGTCGTGCGGTCATCAGGTTGCGTCGTGCCGGACGCGGCGACGCGTCAGATCTACGCCGCTCCCTCGGCTCGTGGGTATGGCATCCGGCTCGGGCTCCACCTCGTGAAGGGGATCGGCGAGGAGTATGGGGAGATGCTCGACGCGGAGCTGGCACGTGGCAGGTACCGGTCGCTCGCTGATCTCGTCGGACGGACCGAGCTCTCGGAAGAGGTCGTGGAGCGGCTCGTCCGGGCGGGGGCCCTCGACTCGCTGGGGCGCCCAAGGCGCGACCTGCTGTGGCAGCTCCGGGAGGTGTTCGGCGCGACGCGCGGGCGGGTCGATGGACGGTCGACGCGATCGCCAGCGTCCAAGGCCGGCCGAAGCCTCGACCTGCGCCTGCCTCCGACCGAAGCTCCCCATCTGCCGCCTCCGACCGAACTGGAACGGCTCGGTGACAGCTACGCGATCCTGTCGCTCGATGCGCGGCGCCAGGTCGTGGAGATGTTCCGACCGGCGCTCGACCGTCTGGGTGCAGTGCGAAACGCCGAACTGGCCGACCTTCGCCCGGGAAGGATCTCGGTCGGAGGGCTCGTTGTGACCCGTCAGCACCCGATGACCGCTCGCGGCACCGTGTTCCTCGCACTCGAGGACGAGACCGGCATGGTGAACGTCACGCTGTGGCCGGATACGTGGGCGAAGTTCCGCGGCGTCGTCCGGCGCCACGCACTCCTCTACGTAGAGGGTGTCCTCCAGCGCGAGTCGTCCGTGGTCAACCTGGTCGCCGACCGGGTCGCGTCCCTCCCCGAGATCGGTCGGCGTCGAGGCGGACCGGACCACCCAGAGGGGGTCCGGCAGATGGGTCACGCCGGCATGCGCCGGCTCGGGTAGCGGCGCTGGGAGGAGGGAAGGAAGGCTGCCGGACGCGGGGGGGTAGCGTCCGGCAGCACGAGAGATGCGCCCGAGTCGAGTCCCCGCTCGTCGATCGTCGCCGTTCAGGCCCGAGCTTCCGTCCCGGTCGAAGATCCGGCGTGGTCACGCGCCGAGCGCATCTACCAAGCTCTTCGTCCGATCACGCCGGATGGATCGATGGGCTGACCAGGAAGACCGAAAGGATCCTCGCCCGAGTCGCCGTGTCCGTTGGCTCCGCTCCTACCGCGGGACCTGCCGAGCCTGACGTCGCGCCTCGCGCCGCTCCTCGCGCGCCTTCGCCTCGCGTGAGGCGGCACGAGCGGCGCGCATCGCCTGCTGGCGCCGCTTCGTCTGCTGCAGGAATCCGCGATACCAGCCGGCCAGCCCGCCGTAGAGCATCCCGGTAAGAGCGGCATACGCGAAGTTGAACGCGCCGACGCTCGCCGTAGCGCCGGCCGCCTCCGGCCCTGCGCTCACGAGCACGAACAGCAGGATCCCCTGCAGTGCGCCGAACAGCAGGCCGACGAGATACGAGGCGCGCGGTGCGATGAAGCCAGCCATCAGGACGGGTATCGCAGGCGGCACGAGCGTGAGCTGGAAGAACAACCGAGCCACCTGGTCCGTCGTCGGGTCGAGCCCGAGGCCGGTGGTGACGCCGAGGCCGACGGCGAGCCCAGCGAGCATCAGGGCCGCAGGAAGCCACAGGAGCGGCTTGGTCCGGAAGATCTCCGGCAGCGCCTTGACGTCCTCGCGGATGTTCGGGAGTCGAAGACCGGGTCGCGCCGGGTTCTCTTCAAGCGCGTCCGTGCTCGGCGCAGCGGTATCGGCTCCTAACTGCTGCTCAGGGCTCTGGGCATGCGCCGCCCGGTGTCGCCTGCGGGCCTCGGCTCTTCCGGTGTTCTTGGCGCGTGCCAAGCGTGCCTCCTTCGGTGCGGTATCAGTTTCCGGCGGTCTCCCGCGTCGGCGCGCGATCCGCAGGGGCGGTGGCGCCGCGGTCGATGGGTTCACGGCAGCCCGAGACCCCGCGCCGGCTGGACCGGCATCGTACAGCAGGGGGCGGCCGGCGCCGGCAGTCGCAGCGGGTGAGTGCGCGCGAAGTCGGCGAGACGCGATGGTAGAGCGGCAGATAACGCAGAGGGCAGTCACGCGCGCTAGAAATCCCCTGACCCCGCCCGGCACTCCCGCCACATCCCCCTGGGAGGTTCGGCATGTCGGGAAATCGCCCGAGCGGTGCCCGGTCCGTGGTCCTGTCCCTGTCCCTGCTCGTCCTCGCAAGCGGCGGCGCGCTCGCTGCCAGCGACGCACGTCTCGGTACCACGAGCAGCGATGCCGCCGCAACGAGCGAGAGCTCGCCGGCGTCCGGTCTGGTCGTCGGCGAGGTCGTCACCGGCGGTTCGACGGGGTCGGACGAGTTCGTCGAGATCTACAACGCGTCCTCGGTGCCGATCGACCTCGCCGGGTCCGAGCTCGTCTACGTGACCGCCTCTGGTAGCACCGTGACACGGAAGGCGACCTGGGCGGCCGCGCTCGTACTCGACCCCGGCCGCCGCCTGCTCCTCGCGAATTCGCTGGGTCGCTACGCGTCGGTCGCCGACGTCATCTACACGGGCGGACTCTCTTCGACGGGAGGGACGCTCGTCCTGCGAGCCCTCGGCGGACCACCTACTGACGCGCTCGGCTGGGGGAACGCGACGAATGCATTCGTCGAGACGCGTCCCGCCCAGGCCCCGCCTGCCGGATCGAGCGTCGAGCGGCTGCCGGGAGGCGCAGACGGCAACTGGTACGACACGAACGACAACCTGCTCGACACGCACGAGGAGGGCGCCCCCGTCCCACAGAACCTTGCGGCACCGTCCGCCCCGGCCCCCGGACCCACCGCCCCCGGGGCGTCGACCGGCGAAGGGACGCAGCCTCCTCCAGACCCGTCGACGACCGGTCCGTCCGACGGCCCCAGGGCTTCCGAGGCGGTCTCGTTCCCACCTACGCCGACGGAGGTGTCATCGGCGGAGCCGACTCCCGTCCTTTCCACCGACCCGCCGTCAGACCCGACCGCTCCGGTCGCCTCGCCTTCGGGCACACCCCGGCCGACGCTCCCGTCCCTGACGCCGTCTCCTCCCGAAACGAGCCCCGTCGCGACGGCGACGTCGAGCACGGCACCCGCAACGGCCACCCTCGCGCCGACAGAAGATCCCGTGTTCACGACGCCAGTGCCGACCGACGCCGTGCCTCCGAGTCCATCCGCGACAGCGATCGCGAGCGAGCCCCCGGCGACGGCGTCGGTGACCCCTGTCCCGACCGCGAGCGTGTCCGCCACCGCGACGGCGAGCACGGACTCCACCGCGGACCCCTCGTCCGCGCCCGAACGTCTCCCCATCATCTCCGCGCGCTCTCTCCCGGGCGGCACGCGCGTGAACGTCTCCGGCGTCCTTACGACGCCGGCCGGGCTATTCGAAGCGGGCACCGGCGCATTCATCCAGGACGGGACCGGCGGGATCGCGCTTCACCTTCGCTCGGCCGATTGGCCATTGCTATCCGTCGGATCCACCGTCCTCGCGACCGGGACGGTAGAGAGCCGCTACGGGCAGACGACGCTTCGGCTCGCGGGTGCGGCGGACATCTCGCTCTCCGACGAGGTCGGTGGCGTCGAGCCGATCGACGTCCAGACGGGCGCCGCGGCCGAGCCGGTCGAAGGCCTGTTGATCAGGGTCAGAGGGCTCATCGTCGGCGGACCGAAGCGGCTCTCCGACGGGTTCGCGGTGGACTTGGACGACGGAACCGGACGGCTGCGGGTGCTCGCTGCCGCCGGCAGTGGGATCCTGCCTGACGACCTGCACCGGGGCGTCGACGTGGAACTGATCGGCGTGCTGGGCCAGCGCGACTCAAGCGGATCGGGGACATCGGGATACCGCCTCTACCTGCGCTCGGCGGAGGACGTCGTCCGCCTCGACCCTGACCCGACACCCACCGCTTCGCCACGCCCGACCCCTCGGCAGACGCCCCGACCCACACCCCGACCGACGCCATTGCCACGTGCGACCCCCACGCCTCGCTCGACCCCGTCGCCGCGGCCGACCATCCGGCCTTCTGCGACCCCGACCCCTCCCGTCAGCGGCCCCATACCGATCGGGGAGGCGCGCGCCATGCCGGTCGGATCGGAGGTCCGTGTCCGCGGAGTGATCACCGTCGAGGCGGGGCGGCTGCTCGGGGAACGCACCTTCGTCATCCAGGACGACTCGGCCGGGGTCTGCGTGCGCATCGAGGGCGATGGTCCGTACGAGACGTGGCCGCGCGGCGACGTCGTGGAAGTGCTCGGCCGAGTCGCGGACCCGTACGGCAACCTCGAGGTCAGGGCGGGGGACCGGACCCGGATCTCCGTCCTGGGTTCGCGGCAGCTGCCTGGAGTGAGGCGCGTGTCGACCGAGTCTCTCGGCGAGGCCGTCGAGGGAAGCCTCGTTCGGCTCGTCGGGGTGATCACCTCGGTCAAGGGGGGATCGGGCGGCAGTGTCTCGCTCTCGGTCGAAGACGACGCAGGCGAAGCGAAGGTGTTCGTCCACGGGACGATGGGGTACGACCGCGGGCGACTCGAGCGTGGCCAGACGCTGGCGGCAGCAGGCGTCGCCGGCCAGCGTGCGAGCGGACGCGGTCGACCGGACGGGTATCGGATATGGCCGCGGGACGCAGCTGATCTCGTCGTCGTTCGTGACGCACAGCCGTCACCCCAGCCCGGCGACGGCTCCGGGCCCGGGAAGACTCCCCGTCCCTCCCTGCTGCCGCGCGCAACACCTCGACGCGGCGACCGGACGGGCTCGACCGATCCGACGATCCCCATCGCTCGCGCCGCGAGGACATCGGGGGACGAAGTGACCGTCGTCGGGGTCGTTACGGCGCCACTCGGCCTGCTCGATGCTGACGGGCGACGGGTGACCATCGAGGACAGCAGCGCGGCCATCCTCGTCCGGCTCCCAGATGGGATCCGTGCTCACGTGGGCGAGCGGCTGCGCGTCACCGGGAAGGTGGACACCTATTACGGAGCGCCGCAGCTCGCCGCGGAGGACGCGCCGCGCGTGCTCGGGCGGACGACGCCCCAGCCCCGCCCGGTGGCCCGCTCTCCGATCCCCGCGGGCCTCGAGTGGGCCCTCGTGAGGGTCACCGGACGGATCGAGTCGACCAGGAAGTACGGCGCGAGCTGGCGCTCCGAACTCGCCGTCGCCGGAGGGACGATCCCGCTCTCGGGCGGTGAGCGAAGCGGCGTCGACGCTACCGACGTAGGCGAGGGACAGCAGGCCACCGTCGTGGGCATCGTCCGGAGGGCGTACCCGACGGCCAGCGACCAGCGTCTCGCTCTGATCCCGCGAAGCCGCAGGGACATCGTGATCCGCGGCGCTCCTGCCGTCGAGGGAGCTGCCGTGAGCGGCACCGGGACGGGTGATGACACGCGTGGGAGCCCGGATGGGACCGGACCATCCGGCTCGGGAAGCGCTGGCTCATCGGGAGGTGGGAGCCCCGCGGGGAGCAGCCGCGCGGACGGCCGCGCCGAAACCGCTGCGCACGGAGGACCCCTCGACGTCGATCTCGCCGACCTCTCGAGCCATCTGGGCCGCCTCGTGCGCGTCGGTGGACTTATTACCCGTCTGAGCGGCCGCGACATCACCCTCGACGACTCGACTGCTCGCGCCCTCGTGAGGCTCCCGGCGGCGGCCGATCCCATCGCACGGCTCCTCGAGGTCGGCCAACCCATCAACGCGGTCGGGCGTGTCGCCAGGTCGCAGGCGGGGCGATTCGAGGTACGGGTCAAGGACGCAGCGACCGTCGCACGTGTCGGCGACCTCGGCGAGCTCGTCCCGGTCATGACGCCTTCGCCCGATCCGTCTTCCGTCGCGGGTGCACGTGTTGCGCCCACACTGGGCGACATCGGGTCCGATGGATCTGACGCCGCGGGGGGCTCGTCGCCCGTCGTGCTCGCGTTCGCGGCGCTGGTCGCGGCGGCGCTCGCGACCGGAACGCTGTCGCCGCACGGCAGGCAGCTGCTGCGGGCGTGGCTGTCACGACGACGGCTCGGCCAGCGACTCGCTGAGGACGAGCGCCCGGCTCCTCGCGACGCGTGATGCGCGACGATGGAACGCAGGACGGATCGAGCGGGCGCGGCCGTCGCCGGACCCGGGCAAAGCTTGACCCTGGGAAGACGCCGCGACTATCCTGCGCGGCAAGCCGCCAGGGGAAAGCCCATTCGAGGAGCGAGGAACGGCCTTGCCGAACGCGGACCCCCGTGTGTCGTTGCCGGATACCGAACGGCAATACCACATCGCGCTGGGCCCGGGCGACCTCGCCGAGTACATCCTCCTCCCGGGCGACCCGGACCGCACCGAACGGATCGCGGCGCGGCTGGACGACGTCGAGATGCGGCGCCGAAACCGCGAGTTCGCGTCCGTCACCGGCACGTTCCGGGGACGTCGCGTGTCGGTCGTCTCGACCGGGATCGGCACCGACAACGTGGAGATCGTCGTCGCCGAGATCCTTGCCATCACCAGCCGCCCCACCTTCATCCGCGTCGGCTCGTGTGGCGTGCTCCAAGACGGGGTGGAGCTGGGCGACCTCGTCATCACGAGCGGCGCCGTCCGACTCGAGGCGACCACGCACTACTTCGTCCACGAGAACTACCCCGCGGTAGCGGACTATTCCGCCGTCGCAGCGCTTATCGAGGCCGCGAGTCGCCTGGGGCATCGTGCCCACGTGGGGGTGACCGCCACCGCGCCGGGATTCTTCGGTGCCCAGGGGCGTCCGATCCCCCAGCTCCCGGTGCGATTCCCCGATCTCGTAGCCGAACTCGCCCGCCAACGGGTCTTGAACTTCGAAATGGAGGCATCCGCGCTCCTCGTCCTTGCTACGCTGGCGGGGTGCCGGGCAGGGGTGGTGTGTGCGGCCTACGCCAAACGGACGACGGGAGCCTTCGTCGAGGGGGAACTGAAGGACCAGGCCGAAGCGGCCTGCATCGACACGGGCCTCGAGGCACTGTGCCTCCTGGCCGAGATGGACGACGCCGTTCGCGCCGCCGGGGCGGTGCACTGGCGCCCCTCGTTATGGGCAGGGGCGGCATCGTGAAGCGGGCCGATGGGCCGTGTCACGCCGGCACGGCCGTCAACGGAGCGACCGTCTGGTCGGAAGGGAGGTAGCGCAGGATGGCAGAGGCGTATTGCGTCAAGTGCAAGGCGAAGCGCGAGGTCAAGGACCCCCAGCAGGTGACGATGAAGAACGGCAAGAACGCGCTCAAGGGAACGTGCCCGGTGTGCGGCACGAACATGTTCAAGATCGGCGGCTGAGGGACGACCTCGTCGGCGGGTCGGCCGCCGACTGCACGGAGGGCCCCGGCGGATGCCGGGGCTCTTCGATTCCGCCGTTGTTACAATCGGGTTGATGACGGACGAGGTGGCTCGAGCGCGCGAGGCCGCCCCTCGCCGGTCTCCCCGGGTCTCCCCACTCGGGCCCGTGCTCGCGCTCGATTTCGGTGGCACCCAGACGAGGGCGGCTGCCGTGGCGGCCGACGGCACGGTCCTCGAACGGACGAGCGCGAGGACGCCCCTCGGCGATGGACAGGACGCGGTCGTCCAGCTCTGGGTCGAATCACTGCGTCGCGTGCGGTCGGCGGTGCGACCCGCGGATCAGGCGGCGCTCGTCGGCATCGGCATCTCCGCTCCGGGGCCGCTCGACGCAACGACCGGGACGCTGATCGACCCGCCCAACCTGCCGGCTGACTTCCGCGGTCTCGCCATCGCCGACCTGATCGCCGGGACCCTCGGGCTGCCCGCGTTCCTCGAGCGCGACACGCATGTCGCCGCGCTCGGCGAGTGGTGGTTCGGCGCCGCGCGTGGACTCTCGGACTTCATCTACCTGACGGTCTCGACAGGGGTGGGCGGCGCCGTCGTCACCGGCGGCAGCCTGATGACGGGTCCCGACGGGGTCGCCGGCGAGCTCGGCCATCTGCCGGTAGACCTCGATGGGCCGCAGTGCGGCTGCGGGGCCCGGGGACATCTCGAGGCGACGAGCTCGGGCACGGGCATCGCGAACGCGGCCGGAAGAGCCAGCGGCGAGGGACGTGTGACCCCGGGATCCTTCCTCGCCGAACGGGCACGGGCGGTGGCGCCGGCGTCGATCCAGGCGGTCGACGTCGCGGCGGCCGAGGAGGCCGGCGATGCCGTGGCAGCCGAGATCATGGAGTACGCGCGGCAGTCGTTCGCGGCGGCGATGGTCGGGGTCGTGGACGTCTTCAACCCTGAACGGATCATCGTCGGCGGGAGCGTCGCGCGAGGCCAGGGTGAGCGCTGGCTCACCCCGGCGCGCGAACAGGTCGAACGCCACGCCTTCCGGGTAGCGGGCCGGCGCGTCCGGATCGTCCCGGCCGAGCTCGGCGACGACGTAAGCCTCATCGGGGCGGTCCCGCTCGTGGCAGCCGCGCTCGCACGCCTGCACTCGACACCGGCCGACGCTTCGCCGGCCGCGCAGTCTCCGGCGACTTCGAGGAAACCGGACGGCGCGCTTTCACACGTCGCGGCCGGCTGACCCAGGGTCGGTCCACGGCGTCCACGCGCCGGCATCCACCCATCCACCACCTAGCGCAGCACACAGGGAGGAAGACAGATGACCGTCCGAGTCGGGATCAACGGCTTCGGCAGGATCGGCCGCCAGTCGCTCAAAGCGCTTCTCGAACGCGCGCCCGCGGTCGAGGTCGTGGCCGTCAACGACCTCGTCGACACGGAGACGAACGCCCTGCTGTTCAAGCACGACTCGACCTACGGCGCCTTCGAGGGGACGGTCGATCACACGGACGACTCGCTGATCATCGATGGGCATGAGATCAAGGTCTTCCAGGTGAAGGACCCGGCGCAGCTTCCGTGGCGCGACCTCGGCGTTGACGTCGTCCTCGAATCGACCGGGCTGTTCACAGACGCGGACAAGGCTCGCGCACACCTCGACGCGGGCGCACGCAAGGTCATCATCAGCGCGCCCGCCAAGAAGGAGGACGTGACGATCGTCCTCGGGGTCAACGACGAGATGTACGACCCCGAGCGCCACCACGTGATCAGCAATGCGAGCTGCACCACGAACTGCCTGGCCACGGTGGCGAAGGTGATGCACGACTCGTTCGGCATCCGCCAGGGCCTCATGAACACCATCCACTCGTACACCAACGACCAGCGGATCCTCGATGTCGCGCACAAGGACCCGCGTCGCGCCCGAGCCGCCGGTCAGAACATCATCCCGACCACGACGGGGGCCGCGCAGGCGGTCGCGCTCGTCATCCCGGACCTCAAGGGCAAGTTCGCCGGCTTCGCGCTGCGCGTCCCCACGCCGACGGTGAGCATCGTGGACTTCACTGCAGAGCTCGACCGTCCGACGAGCGTGGAGGCGATGAACGACGTCTTCCGCCAGGCGGCATCCGGCCCGCTCAGCGGGATCCTCGGCGTCAGCGACGAGCCGCTCGTCTCGAGCGACTTCCGTGGCGACAGCCGGTCCTCGATCGTAGACGCCCTCTCGACGCTCGTCCTCGGCGACCGGATGGTCAAGGTCGTCGCGTGGTATGACAACGAGTGGGGCTACAGCTGCCGCGTCGCCGACCTGATCCGGATGGTGGCGGAGCGACTCGACGGAGCCGGTGGTCCGGGCACCGACGCGAGTCTCCCCGCAGACCAGCAGCCGGTGGGCGCGGCGAGCGGCGGGCAGGGATAGGGGCTGCATTGGTCGCCGAGCGACACGACTGATATGGACAAGCTGACGATCCGCGATTTCGATCCGGGCCGGAAGCGGGTGTTCGTGCGCGTCGACTTCAACGTTCCCGTGGAGGACGGAAAGGTCGTCGACGATTCCCGGATCCGTGCCTCTCTTCCGACCATCCGAGCGCTGCTTCGCGGCGGGGCCATGCTCGTCCTCGCGAGCCACCTCGGGCGGCCGAACGGAAAGGTCGTCGACTCGTTCCGACTGCGCCCCGTCGCGGAACGCCTTGGCGCGCTCCTGCGGGTCCCGGTTCGCGTCACCGGCGACGCCCTGGGCCTCGGCACCCAGGATGCCGTCGCGCGCCTGAAGCCGGGGCAGGTGCTGCTGCTCGAGAACCTCCGATTCCACGCGGCCGAAGAGGCCAACGACCCCGGGTTCGCCAAGACCCTTGCGAGCTACGCGGACGTGTACGTCAACGATGCGTTCGGCACGGCTCACCGTGCACACGCGTCCACGGTCGGGATCACGCAGTACCTACCGGCATACGCCGGGCTCCTGATGGAGCGCGAGATCAAGATGCTTTCGACGCTCATGGAGTCGCCCGAGCGGCCGTTCGCGGCGGTGATCGGGGGCGCGAAGGTGTCCGGCAAGATCACGGTCCTCGACGAGCTGATGAAGCGGGTGGACACGTTCTGCATCGGCGGTGGGATGGCCAACACGTTCCTCGTCGGCAAGGGCCACACCGTCGGTAAGAGCCTGCTCGAGAAGGATCGAGTCGAGGACGCGAAGCGCATCCTCGCGGCCGCAGAGGAGCGCGGCGTCCAGTTCCTCCTCCCGACAGACGTCGTCGTCGCGAAGGAGGTGACGCGGGGCGCGGAGCACAAGGTGGTGCCCGCGCACAAGATCCCGAACTCGTGGTCCGTCGTCGACATCGGCCCGCAGACGACGGCCGCGTTCCAGGCGGCCCTCGAGCCGGCCCGCACGATCTTCTGGAACGGTCCGCTGGGCGTCTTCGAGGTGCCGACCTTCGGCGACGGTACCCGGGCCATCGCCCGCTTCCTTGCACGGAAGGCCGATGAGGGCGCCACCGTCGTCGTCGGCGGAGGCGACTCCGTCGCGGCGGTCCAGCAGCTCGGGTTGACCGAGAAGATGAGCCACATCTCCACCGGCGGGGGCGCGTCGCTCGAATTCCTCGAGGGGCGTGAGCTGCCCGGGATCGCCGCGCTGCTCGACCGAGACAGCGGCCGCCAGGGACACGCCGAGGAACGCACAGCTGAGCCCGCGAGTGCGACCTCGGCGGGGGAGGGCGCGCGACCGTGACGACGGCGATCGAACTCGTCGACGCCCACGAGAT
>JADDQH010000013.1 GCA_016781485.1 Chloroflexota bacterium
GGCCGCTGCTCCCCCTGTCCTCGCCGCGAGATGACCACCAGAAGCAGGGCGAGACCGGCGATGGCGACGCCGCCGAGAGCCACGAGCGGCAGCACGCCGTCCCCGTCGGCGCCGTCGCCCGGCGACGCATCTGCCCTGCCGCTGTCCGCCGAGGCACTGGGCTCCGCCGTTGCTCCCGCATCGGTGCCCCCGAGAGACGCACCGTCGCTCGGCACTCCCGGGTCCGCGGTCGCGTCGTCTCCCGGCTCGTGCTGCCCCCCCGGCACCCATCCCTCGGGGAGCGGTCCGGTGGGTGCAGGTCGTGGCCCGAACGCCTCCGGAAGCTCGGCGCCGAGGTCTCCGATCCAGGCCGTGTTGAATGCATCCGCGCCCGCGCCGGTCGCCGCCTTGAATGCCGCCTCGTCGGTCAGCCCCCTGGCGTAGCTCGTGATGAGCTTCACCAGCGTGTCCCGACCGTGAGTCCGGATGAAGTAGTCCACTGCGGAAACGCTCTCACCGTAGGCGAGATAGAACTGGTCCGGCGGGCTCGGGAACGCCGCCGTGAGCGCGTCGAGTGGGATCAGCTCGTCCGCAGGGGCGGCGGCCTCGACGACGCTCCTCCAGTTCCCGTTGTAACCCTCGGCGAGGTAGACCGCGAGCCCCTCGTTGAGCCACTTCGGTGGGCCGTGATACGGGTTCTCGGTGGCCGTGTTGAACACGAGATGCGTCAGCTCGTGCACGACCAGGACTTCGACCCAATCCGACTCGATCTCATTCGGCTCGATGATCCCGAACAGCGTCCTGATGTCGGAATGCGCCTGTCCGCCGACGTTCTCGCGCGTCCCGGGCCCCATGGCCGTCGCGAACGCCGGCTGCTCGCCGTAGATGAAGAAATCGACGGGCTCGCTCTCCGTCACGCCCAGCAGCGCGGACGCCTCGGCCACCGCGTCCTCGCCGATCTCGAGCGCCCGGCGCGCGAAGTCCTCGTCGCCCTCATACCAGTGCAGCCGGACGAGCCGCCCTTCCAGCGTCCGCCATTCGAAACGCTCGTCGCGTACCGTGACCTGGCTCTCTGGACTGACGGTCTGCTCGCCACCCTCGATTACCCGCCAGCGGTAGACGAGGGTGGTGTTCGGCACCACGTGCCCTTCCTGGACGACCCGTGCCGTGAACCTCCCTCGGTTGCCCTCGACGGTCGCTTCGCGCACGAGATCTCCTGGCCGGCCCCGGAGATGAGCAAGGAGCTCGACTCGATCCGGCTTCTGTGGAGCCGTGAACGCGACACGGAAGGTGAGTGGTTCGCCGAGGCGTCCCTGGGCGGTGGGCGTGTCGAAGCGGATCTCCGCCGCGAACACGGTCGGGGCGAGCGACAGCAGCCCGACCGTCAGCGCCACGACGGCGAGGATCACGCTCGCGACGCGTCGTTGATCGATCACTCGTCGGCCCGATCGAGGCCGGCGTACCGGATCAGCCCAAGGCCCGACTCTACCGTTCCCAACAACCCCTCGCGGCTCAGCGCCCAGCTCTCGCCATAGCGCAGCGGGACCAGCGGCACTTCGCGCTGGACGATCGCCTGGGCGGCGGCGTAGTGGCGTTGCTGCTCTACGGGATCCTCGGTCGCCGCCGCAGCCGCCAGCAGCGTGTCGTATGCGGCGTTGCTCCAGCCGCTGTAGTTGTTGCTGCTGCCCGTCTCGAGCAGCAAGCCGAGGAAATCATGCGGCGCGGGATAGTCGGCCACCCACGAGAGCGCCCAGAATGCGGGGACGTCGCCGCGGTCGAGACGCGCGAAGTACTCATCGAAGGGCATCGACTCGACGCGGACCTCCACGCCCAGGACCTCCTTGAGTTCGCGCGCGATCGCCTGGTCGTACCCGTACCCGGACGTCACGAGCGTGACCGGCGGAAAGCCGCGGCCGCCCGGATAGCCGGCGGCGGCGAGTTCCGCGCGAGCTCCCGCCGGGTCGTAGCGAGGCGAGAAGTCATCGGTGGGGCGAGCCGGGATGCCTTCAGGGACCAGGGAGGTCGCAGGGTCTGCGGAGGCGTCCGCAAGGCGGACGAGTCGGTCCCAGTCCACCGCCCCCGCGAAGGCGCGCCGCACCCGGGCATCGTCGAAGGGCGGTCGCGTCGTATCGAAGCCGTAGTAGTCGACCGACCAGGTGTCCGCGCGCCGGAGCTGGGGCCCCAGGTCGTCGTGATAGCGCAGCCAGGCCGCGTCAGCGGCGCTCACCCCGGTGTAGTCGAGGTCGCCGTCCTGGAATGCCAGGACGGTGCTTTCGCCCTGGAGGTCGGTGACGACCTCGATGCGCTCTATCGGTGGCGGCCCCGCCCAGTAGTTGCCGTTCGCCTCGAGGTGGATCCGCGTCTCGTCCTGAGAGGTCGGGAGATACGCCCCGGACACGACGAGGTTCGGCGGCAGCTCCGGACCGGGGGCCGGTCGCTTCGGCGGCACGACCGCCAGCGAGGGTGACGCGGTCACGGCGAGGAAATAGGTCGCCGGTCGGCGGAACTCGACCACGACCCGCCCCTCCTCCGCCCGCATCCCGACGCCCTCTCGACCGATCTCGCGCTTCTGGTAGGCGACCGCGCCCTTCACGTCGGCGAGAAGACTCGCGAGCGGCGACGGCGTCTCGGGGTGGATCAGACGGAACCAGCTCTCGACCACGTCCTGCGCCCGGATCGGCGTCCCGTCGCTGAACTTGAGGCCACGGCGCAGCTCGAAGGTGATCCGCTGTCCATCCGCCGCGACCACCCAGTCCCGTGCCAGCGCCGGCTGTACCTGCGCGTCGGCATCAAAGGCGGTCAGTCCTTCGTAGACCTGCGCAAGAGTCGTCGCGGTCCCGGCGTCACCCTGGCGCGCGGGATCCCACGTGGACGGGGCGGCACCGATGATCCGAACAGGATCGCCTGCTGCGCGAGCGACCGCGACGGGCGAAGGATCACGGCCGGGTGCGGCACCGCTCTGCCTGTACCCGCCGAGCGCCGCCACTCCCGTGATCGCGACGGCGAGTCCGAGACTGAGGACGGCCGTTAGGGCGCGGCGACCGGCGGATGCGGTGATCGGCTGGAGATCGTCCGGCGTCGAGAGGTCCGGCGGCGGCACAGGTGGGACCCCAGGCGGGCGCGGCCGCGCGTCGGGGGGTGGTTGGGACACGATGTCAGTCTAGCGACTGGGCCCGATGTTCCCCGAGCAGCCGCCGGGCTGCTGATGACGACAGTCTCAGCATGTGCTTCCCACGACCGATCGCGATCTCGGCGAGTTCTGCCATCGTCACAGGAGGCGCTGCAACAACGCGAAGCTCTCCGGGGTCCCCGGCCACTGTTCGCGCAGGTGCCCGACGCCCAGGCGTCGGGCCACCCAGCGCAGGACCAGCACGGCGACGACGATGTCGTCGAGGGGCCCGATGCCGGGCAGGAACTCCGGCAGCAGGTCGATCGGGCTCACGAGCCAGACGAGCAGGCCGACCAGGACGAGACGGATGTACCGTGGCGTGGCGGGCTCGGCCAGCAGGCGGCGGACGAGTCGGACGACGTCGGGCACGAGCCGCAGTGCCGGACCCGCGAGCTCACGCGACGGGCGGTGGAGCCAGATGACGGCGACGGCGCCGAGCCACAGCACGACCAGGATCGCACCGAGCAGCAGGAGAGGCAGGACGAGATCCATCCGAGGCGCCGCCGACGGTAGCATTCGTGCCGTTGGCTGATTTCGACTTCATCACCGCGCGACTCGCCACCGGCGCCGCCATCGACGGCCGGGATGACGTGGACGAACTCGTCGCCGCCGGGATCACCCACGTGATCGACTGCCGGTTCGAGTTCGAGGACACCCCCCTGCTCGCCTCGCACCCGTCGATGTCGTACCTCTACAACGGCGTGCCCGACGACGGCGAACCGAAGGGGGCCGACTGGTTCGGGAAGTCGATCGAGTTCGCGCTGCCCGCGCTCGCGCTCCCAGGCACGAAGCTGTACGCGCACTGCGCGGCGGGCGTCCACCGCGGTCCATCGACCGCGTACGCCATCCTCCGCGCCCTTGGGCTTTCCGCACACGATGCCGAAGCCCTCATCACCCGCGGCCGACCAGGGGCGGAGCTGATCTACAAGAACGACGCCGACGCCGCCATCGCGGCCCTCGGGTACGCGTGACTCCTGGTGGCGACGAGGTCAAGGAGGGCGATGTGACCAGCGGCCGGACAGGCATCTTCCCCACCTTTTTCCTGTCCGGCTTCGAATGCTCCACCTTCGACTGGAAGGAGGCGGGGCGGCGTGACCTGACCGCCGAGACACAGCACCGCGAGCACGCCGTCGAGGACTACGCCCTACTTGCTGAGCTCGGCATCGGCGTCGCGCGCGAGGGCATTCCCTGGCCGCTCGTCGAGAGGCGCGGTGAGTACGACTTCTCGCTCATCGACCCGCTCATCGACGCGATGAACCGCGCCCGCGTCGTCCCCATCTGGGACCTCTGTCACTACGGCTACCCCGACGACGCAGACCCATTAGCCCCCGACTTCCCGGAACGGTTCGCTCGCTACTGCCGGGCGGCGGCGGAATACGTCGTCCCACGCGTCACAGCTCGAGCGCCGAACTTCTTCACGCCCATCAACGAGATCACCTTCTTCGCGTTCGCGGGCGGGGAGTGGGGATGGGTCGCGCCGTTCCTGAAGAGCCGTGAGGCCCGCCACGACCTACGCCTCGCGTTGTCCGCGGCGGCGATCGCAGGCGCCCGCGCGATCCGCGAGGTCGATCAGGACGCCCGGATGGTCAACATGGATCCGCTCGTGAACGTCGTTGCCCCACGAGATCGGCCGGACCTTGCAGAAGCGGCGCGGTACGAGACGTGCGAAGACACGTTCCTGGCCCTCGATATCCTGGCCGGGAGGCAGCGCCCCGAGCTCGGCGGGAGCCCGGACATCCTCGACATCGTCGGCACCAACTGCTACTCGTTCGGGCAGATGGAGTACCGCGAGCAGGGGCCGCACGCGGCACTGCCGCCGGACGACGATCGCATCAGGCCGCTGTGCGACCTGATGACGATGGCCTGGGAACGCTACGGGCGCCCGATGATCATCAGCGAGACCAGCGGGCTGCGCGAAGCTCGCACGACCTGGCTGACGGACGTGATGCAGGAATCGCTCGCCGCCGTGGATCGCGGGATCGACTTGCACGGCATCTGCCTCTTCCCGGCGGTGGACATGCCGGACTGGCACACCGGCGAATGGCTGCACAACGGCATCTGCGACCTCGTCGACGAGGCCGGCGACCTGCGCCGCGTCCGCGACGAGGAGTACGTCGCGGAGTTGCGCCGCTGGCAGAGGCTGCTCAACCGCGTGTCCTCGCTCGATGAGGATCCCTTCAGGGACCCCGTGGACCTGGAGGACGTCGTCCGCGCCGCGCGGAGCCGCGAGTGGCAGGGCGACCGGGACTGGTCCTGACCGCGCGCGCGGCCGACGAAGACCTACGCGGTCTCGTCTCTTGCCGTCACGGCCAGACCTCGGAGTAGCCGGGGCCGTAATAGAGCGACAGGATCTGCTTCCGCGTGTATCCGCGCTTGCCGCAGTCGTAGGCCGAGTGCTGATACAGCAGCCAGCCGTTGCGGTCCGCGCCGCAACGGACCCATGACCCGGCGCGATAGCCGGTCATGATGAACTTCGTGTACTTCCGGATGGAGACCGGCCACGTCTTGGAGACGGCGTACTTCTGGCGGTCGGTCGGGACGTATCGCGCGGGGTTGTAGACCTGGTCGGCGGTCGAGTCCTTCACGTCGTAGCAGACACCGGAGCCGGTGACGTACCACGACCGGTGATGGAGGACGTGGTACCAGGCGTACTGCTTGACAGCCACGGCGTTCGCCTTGAGCGTCTCCATCGGGTAATAGGACGGCATCTCGGCGGCCAGCACCACGTTGACGTAGTAGCGGAAGTCGACTGTTTGCACCCGGCCCGTCGCCGTCCGGAGGACCCTGACGGACGGCGGCGGATAGAGCCTGCTCGTCCACCTGGTGCAGGCGGCCTCTGCTCGAGCCACCGAAAAGAACGGCAGTCCCGTGACGGCGAGCGTCGCGGCCAGGATAAGGACGAGCGCGTGCCGAGGTGCGCGCTTCGCGCCGGGTCGGGCGAACCGCAACGGTTGCCTCCTCTCTGGGACACCGCGCTGGGGCACGGCGACGGGTGGGCCGAGCGGCGCGGCAGAGGGGACTCGGACGACCGAGGAGGCGACGCCAAAGCGGAGCAGCGGACGTACTCGGGATGCGTCCGGAGGTAAGGACTCCTGCGTGATGACGCAGGCATCGGGACGCGGTGGGGATGCGAACCCGATGGGACAGGGGGGACTGCCGTGGGCGCGGCTATCTTCTGTTGTCGGTGCCTCTGTACAAGTCGTCCGTATCCGACCGGCGGACTATGCGACACCGGCCTGCCCTCTGCAACCCCTGGCGCCATATCCGCCGCATACGAAATGGGCCAGCAGTCGCTCCCCTGTCCACAGGGCTCCCTGCCGCAGTTCGTCGAAAAGGTGGACCGGTGACAGCGTCAGTCCACTCTGATCACAGATGCACCCCGCCATTGATGTTGAACTCCGCCCCGGTTATGTAGTCGCCGTCGGTCGCGAGGAAAGCAACGAGCTTGGCGACCTCGTCGGGCTCCCCGAGGCGGCCGAGCGGGATCCGCTGCTTCATCTGAGCCCGTACGTCCTCGGGGATCCTCTCCACCATGTCGGTCGCGAGGAACCCCGGAGCCACGACATTCATCGTCACGTTGTATCTCGCAAGCTCGAGAGCGGCCGCCTTGGTGAAGCCGATCAGGCCGGCCTTGCTCGCTGCGTAGTTCGCCTGACCGAAGTTCCCGGCCTGCGCTACGAACGAGCTTATGTTGATTATCCGCCCGTACTTCTGCTCGATCATCCCTGGCACGGCCGCGCTCGTGCAGTAGTACGCGCTATTCAGGTTGTTGTCGATGACTTCCAGCCAGTCCGATCCGGTCATCTTGCGGAGCGTCCGGTCGCGCGTGATGCCGGCGTTGTTCACGAGCACGTCGACTCGTCCGAACCGGTCGATCGCCGCGCTGATCAGCTGCCGTGCCTGTTCAGCTTCCGAGACATCCGCCTGGACGACCACGCATCTGGCGCCCAGTTCCTCGACCCGCGCGGCTACCTCCCTGGCCTCTGTCTCCGCGCGCCTGTAGTTGATGACCACGATCGCGCCCTGTCGTGCCAGCTCCAGCGCTATCGCACGCCCGAGGCCGCGTGAACTGCCCGTGACAACGGCTGCCTGGCCCTCGAGCCGTCCCAACCCTTACCTCCCCACCCTCCGGATGAGCGCGAGCGTCCCGAGCGTCGCCGCCGCCAGAAGGGCGCGCTTGCGGCGGGGATACTGCTCGAGGTGGCGCGTGTACAGGCTCGTGGACTTCGATCCCTGACCGAACTCCCCGGTCACCGACGCGCTCCCGTCCAGCGGCGCGAAGAAGTTGTCCTCGCCGTCGTCTGGCTGGTCGGTCATCTGCAGCCTGAAGATCAGTCCCCGCGCGAGCATGGAGCGGTCGACGAGCGACGGGCTGAGCCGCTCCATCAGCGTCAGCATCTTCCCTGCCCCCCCGACGACGATCTCCCGTCTCGGATGCTCTGCCGCGAACAGGATCGCCTCGGCGACGACGCGGGGCTCGTAGACCGGCGGGATCGGCATGGGCTTCACGCCGAGCTTCGAGCGCGCGTGGGCGAACAGGGGCGTGTTGATCGAGGAGGGCAGGATCAGCGTCACGTTGATCCCTGTCTTCTCGTGCTCGAGCTCGAGCCGGAGCGACTCGGTGAAGCCCTTGACCCCGTGCTTGGCGGCGCAGTACGCCGCCTGGAGGGGCACTGACCGAACCCCCATCACGGACGAGACGTTGATGATCGTCCCCTGCCGCTCCCGCTTCATGTGCGGGATCACGGCCTTCATCCCGTAGATCTGGCTCATCAGGTTGACGCGGACCTGGCGCTCGATCTCCTCGACGCTCATCTGCTCGACGGTCGCGTACCCGGCGATGGCGGCGAGATTCACCCAGGTGTCGATCCCCCCGAACCGCGCGACTGCCTCCTGGGCCAGCCGGTCGACCTGCTCCCAGTCCGAGAGGTCCGTCACCACGACGTGGGCGTCGCCCCCGCCGCGCACGACCTCCCCGGCCACCTCCCGCAGCGCCGACGCGTTCCGTGCCGCAAGCACGACCGATGCGCCCTGCTGCCCGAACTGCACCGCGGTCTCCCGGCCGATCCCGCTCGAGGCACCCGCGATGACCACTACCTGCTCGCTGATCCGTTTCAAGTTCTCGCTCCTCCGGTCTGTACCTGGAAGGCTTCGGTCCGGCTCGTGAGGAGCGCGGATAGGATCCCGACCAGCAGCCCAGGATCCACATGACAGACGCCGGCCACCGGGCGATCAGTGCGGCGCGCGCACGCCCATCACGCCGCCCCGTGGGCTACTGCCCCCGACGCTCGGACACATCCCGACCCGTCAGATCGCGCCGCTACGTCACGCCGCGTGCTCGGCGAGGAACCGTCGAAGCGCGGAGACGAAGCGATCCGGACGCTCCAGCTGAGGCAGATGGCCGCAATCGGGGATCACTTCCAGCCGAGCATGCGGGAGGCGAGCAGCGGCGGCGCGCCCGTGGTGGACCGGGACGACCAGGTCGTTCGCACCCCACAGCACAAGGGTCGGCATAGTCAGCCGCGGAAGCTCATCCAGCACTACGTCTACCTGGCCAAGGGGACTGAGCATCACCTGCTTGACGCGCACGGTCGCCTCGAGGAAGCCGGGGACGCCAGGCACACCGAAGTGCTCCACCAGCCATTCCTTCGGGACGCGCTCGGAGCGCCAGAACTGGGTAGCGACGTACAGCCAGACCCGTTGCGCGGCGCCGAGAGGAGTACGCGTCAGGTTGACGGCTGCTTCACCGACCCCGGGGAGGGTCAACATCGCGAGGGCAGGGTTCACCTCCCGACCGAGGCCCGCGCTATCCACCAGCACCAGGGTCGCGACGCGCTGCGGATCGGAAAGCGCCAGGTGCAGGGCGACGAGGCCACCGGTCGAGTTACCCACCAACGTGGCCTGCCCGATCCCGAGCGCGTCCAGAAACTCCCTCAGGAACCCGGCTAGGAACTTGGGCGTGCAGTCGACCGGATCGGCGCTGGTGCCGAATCCGGGCAGGAAGGGCGCGTAAACCTTGTGGCGACGCGCGAGGGCGGGTATGACCCAGAGCCACGACCTCGCACTGTGCCCGTCGCCATGCAGCAGCACCAGTGGCGGCCCCTCGCCCGCGGTCAGGTAACGGGTCCCGAGCCCTCCGACGTCGACCTGCCGTTCCTCGATCGCCACGTCACCCGAGGTGCTCCTCGGTTGCTCCGTCGAGATGCGAGCCTGATCGACCCACATCCTCATCATGCGTTCGACCTGGTCCTGGCCCCAGGACATCAGGTCGAAGGCAGAGCGCCACGCGTCGGCGCCCCAGAACGCGTCGAACGGATCGCCGCTTCGGGGAGAGCTTTGCCCTCGTCCGTCTTTCCCGTTCGGTCCTCTGCGGTCGGCGATGCCGCCGTGATCCTTTCTACCGTCGAGCATCGGCGTTTCCATACTGCTCCTCGACGTTGTCGACGTAACCCTGGAGCGTCCTTGACATCTCGCTCATCAGCCTGCGCTGCAGCCCGACAGCATCCTCGAGGGCCCGACCTGCGGAGTCGAGCACGTTCCTGTTGTACTCCCAGCTCCTCAGCATCGCATCCATATAGATGTCGGCGCTCTGTGTCACGATCTGGTTGTACGCGCGAGCCCAGCTGATACTCAGTTCCCCCGCCATCTGGAACTGCTGCCAAGCCTGCTGCTGGACGCCGTCGAGTAGCTGCCGCGCGAACGCGCTCGCGGCCTGCGAACCGGCGCCCGCCGCGACATCCTCCGCCATGTTCTCTGCTCCCCCTGACGCCTGTCGGGCCTCGTCCGCCGCAGCTTCCGTCACGTTTCCCACCGCACCCTGCACCGCTTGAAATCCCTTCCGCGCCTGCTTCCGTATCACGTTTTCGTCGCTCATCACCGTGCTCCTTTCCGTATCTAGTTCATGCCGGGGCGACTCGGCCTGCTTGCGCCGATCCCATCCCGTCGACTCCTAGCGGGATCGTGGTTCGAGCCACGCTTCGACTCCAGGCCACAGGTTCTTCTTGGCGCCAGAGCCGGTCAGGAGACCGACGTGACCGGCGTCCAGAACCATGAACTCCTTGTCCTGGCTTCTCACCAGGTCCATCACGGTTTCCGACTGCGACAAGGGGACGATGTGGTCCTTCTTCGCCGCGATATTCAGCAATGAGCAGTCGATGTCGGAAAGATCAACGCGCTGTCCGCGCAGCCTGAACTCTCCCTTGACGAGCTTGTTCTGCTGGTAGAGATCCCGGATCCACTGCCGGAACGCCTCGCCCGCGAACGGTATGCCGTCGCTGACCCACTTGTTCATGGCCAGCCACGAGTCCATGGATCTGTCCCCCATGAGACGCTCCCACATCGTCACGTGCGTACCGATGTAATTCGTGACCGGTCTGAGCATCCGCGCCCCGGTGTTGATGAATTCAGCCGGCACGTTCCCGAACGCTTCCACGATGCGGTCCGGATCGAAGTGTTCCTCGCGGGTCCAAAGCCCGTAGAGCCCCGAGTTCTCGGGTGTGAAGTCGATCGGCGTCGCCAGCAGAACGAGGTTCCGGATGGGCCTGTCGGGGAAGATCGCAGCGTACATCGCGCTCATCGTGCCGCCCATGCAGTACCCGAACAGGGTGATCTCGTCAGCGCCCGAGGTCCTTATGACCTTCTTCACCGCTCGGTCGATGTACTCCAGTACGTAGTCCTCCAACGACAGGTTCCTGTCCTCGTCGCCGGGGACGCCCCAGTCGAGCAGGTAGACGTCGAAACCCTGGCTGACGAGGTGCTCGACGAAGCTGTTGCCGGGCGTGAGGTCGAGCACGTACGGTCGGTTGACGAGGGCGTAGATGAGCAGGACGGGGACGGGGTACCGCTTCTCCAAGGTCGGCGCGTAGCGGTAGAGCCTGGCCTTGTTCTTCGTCCACACGACCTGCTTCGGCGTCTGACCGGTCTGGACGCGTGCTCCCTCCAGGATGATGCGCATGCCCGTGACGTACTTCTCGTAGTCACGTTGCCGCGTCTCCGATCGCATAGCGGCCGGTCCTTCTCCTGGCCCGATCAGGCGTCCTCCGTCCTTTCCCCGATCGCGGCCGGAGTGGTTGCATCCTCGCCCCGATGGTCTTGCTGCTGCTCTACGACCCGAAGCAGTCTGTCCAGCTTCTCCTCTACCCGATCCAAGCGCTCGCCCACGCCACGACCGGCCTCAGCCGCGTCGACACCGGAACTGCGCGACTCGAAGTCCTCGAGCGCTTCCTCGATCCGGTCGACCTTGCTCTCCACGCTTACCACGAGCTCCGCCACACGGGTGATGTCGGAGCGAGTCGGAAGCTGCAGTGTTCTGTAGTACTGCTCGCTGGCGCGACTGAAGGTCTTGTGGAAACTCGTGTAGGCGTCCAGGGATCTGCTCATGGATCCGACGAACGCCTCGCTGCCGATGAAGTCGGCGGCGATCTTCGACGACGCCTCACTCGTCGCGTTGTACCACTCGCGGAAGATCGCCAGCGGGTTCGTCGCGGACGCATCTCCCGCCGCCATCCTGGCCCGGAGGTCCTCCATGATCTCGACCCACTGTCGCGTCAGCCCGCCCGGGTCGGAGCCTGATCGCATCGCGTTCTGGTAGACGTCGCGCATGCTCTCGATCCACCGCCGATACAGCGCAGCGGGGTGGGCCGGGTCCATCGGGCGGGGTTGCGTCCACCGCCAGGTGTGCTCCACGGCTTCCAGCCACTGCTCGTAAAAGCGGAATGGGTCCCCTGCGCTCTTCGCCGCGCTCCGGGCGTCGGCATCGCTCTCCGAGTCGACATCCCTCGGCGTGGCTGCATCCCCCGGCGCGGCGCCATCCCGCTGCCTCGCGTCATCGCTCTCGGCGGGACTCCGCCACATCTTGAGAGCCGTCTCGTACCACTGGGTCCAGAGATCCATCGGACCCGCGATCTGTCGCGGATCCGCTTCATCCGGCATCTCGGATCCTCCTTCCGCGCGTCGCGCGCTGTCGCGACCGCCTCGGTGTGATCTCGCTGAGAGCACCGATGCCCGCGGGCTCGAGGACAGGAGGCGCGCCATCTCGAACTTCACTCGCGCCAGTCAGGCGTGAACCGAGGCAGCGTGCTGGACGCGGGGTAGGGAGCTCGTGTGACGCCATCACTGCAAGCCGGTTAGACGGGCGGCTAGGCGATCAGGTGGGGGCCGCCGCCGGACCGGAAGAGGCCGTACAGCGCAGCGGTCAGGAGCCCGAACGTCACGTGACCGACGAAGGACGTCGCGACGTCGAGCTTCCCGTAGTTCTTGTAGGCGAAACCCTGTCGGCCCACGGCATTCGTCTGCGGGTCGACCGACGGGAGGAGCGCTACGATCGGTCCCGCCAGCGTGTAGTGGACGAGCGCCCCGACGAGTCCCCAGATCAACAGGTTCCCATTGACCCCCAGAAGGTCGAAGCCCAGGGCGTAGATCACCGCGATCGCGGCGGCGAGCAGCTCGTGGAAGATCAGCCCGACGACGTACCCAGCACCACCGGTCAGCCCGAGCATCCGTCCCCAGGTCCGGAAGATGTTCTGCTTCACCGGTAGCCCGAGCGCCTTCTGAAGATAAACGGGTCCCTCCATGACGGCGCCCGCAAGCAAGCCGGCGAGGATGGCAGGGACCAACTGGAGATCCATCGTTCCTCCTATCCGTAGCTGAGCCTCGCGTCTGTGCCCCCCCAGCGACACCCGGGGGGAGACGCTGCCCACTGTGTGTACCTGAAGCCTCAGCCGTTACACACCGCCGTGGACGGCAGGACGACGAGCTTCTGACGTGCTCGGTGCACCACGTCCCTCGTGCTGCTTTGCTCTTCTGTGCAGAACGCAGAACGGATCGGATGAGCACGCGTTCGTATCAAGTTTTTCGCCGCGACGGCGTCGACATCCACGGCGCCACCTGATGCCATGTGCCAGGGGTCCCGGCACCCGATGTGGACGCGAACCGAGCGCCTCCGGGTCAGTCTGCACGCCAAAAGTGACGTCCGGAGAAACGAGTCATGAACATTCCCGAAACCGTCCGCGGTCAGCGGCAGTGCGAGGCTACTGTCGTTGGCCGTGATGGAGATGGCGACGGAGGAACCGCGGCGCGAAACCGCCTTCGTGGTCCTATCCTTCGTCCATGACTCGACCGTCAACGTCGGATCGGGCGAATGTCTACCCCGACCGCGCGAGTCGGTACCCGCAGGAGGATCATGCTCGACGTGTCCTGGTCGTGGACGATGAGCCGACCGTGCGCGAGGTCGTCGCGCGGTACCTCGAGCGCGACGGATTCCGCGTCGACCAGGCCGCGGATGGACCGAGCGCGACCGCGTCCCTCGCTCATCGACCAGACCTCGTCGTGCTGGACATCATGCTTCCGGCCGGCGACGGTCTGAGCCTCCTCCGGAACCTCCGCCGGACGAGCGACGTCCCCGTCATCCTCCTGACGTCCCGGTCGGAGGAAGCCGACCGCGTCGTCGGGCTCGAGCTCGGGGCCGACGATTACGTCGTGAAGCCATTCTCGCCGCGCGAGCTCGCCGCCCGCGTTCGCTCAGTGCTCAGGCGCACGCGGTACCCTGCCGCAGTCGACCGGCTCGAGTTCGAGGGGCTGGTCATTGATCCCTCCTCGCGCGAGGTCCACGTCGCCGGGCACCTGGTGGAGATGAGGCCGAAGGAGTTCGATCTCCTCGCGTTCCTGGCGGCGTCCCCGCGCCAGGTGTTCTCTCGCGGCCAGCTCCTGGAGCAGGTGTGGCACTCTCCGACCGAGTTCCAGGACCTTTCGACGGTCACGGTCCACATTCGCCGGATCCGACAGAAGATCGAAAGCGACCCACTCCATCCGAGGTGGATCACCACGGTGTGGGGGATCGGCTACCGCTTCGAGCCCTGATGCACGCTCCACACGTCCTCCGAAGACTCGCCTGGATCGGCGCTCCCTTCGCGATCGCGTTCGCGGCTCTCGTCGTGTTCGAGGTCGTCGTCGGTCCCTCTCCCCCGGAGCGAGCCGCCGTTCTCGCCGCCTTTCTGGCGGTTTCAGCGGGAGTGGCTATCGGCGGCCGGTTGCTGCCGCGCCGGACAGCCGGCCTCGACTCGCTGATGCGGATCGTGCTGCTCGTGGCCGTCGCGGCGATGGCAACGACGGCCGTGGCAGTCGCGGTGTGGGGCGCGTTCTTCATCCGTTCCGCAGCGGAACTCTCGGCGCTGTTGGTGGTGCTCGGCTTCGGCATGGGTCTCGGCCTCGTCCTGGAAGCCACCGTCGCCCGATCGCTTGCCGCGGATGTCCAGCGGCTGCGGGGGGCCGCGGCGCGGATCGCAGCGGGTGATCTTTCCGCGCGTACCGATCTGGACCGGCTCGACGAGGTCGGACAGGCAGGCCGCGCGATCGACGCGATGGCCAGCCGTCTGAAGCAGATGGAGGAGGACCGGGAACGGGCGGACCAGGCGAGAGAGACGTTCCTGGCCGCAGTCGGTCATGACCTCCGGACGCCGCTCGCAGCCCTCGGCGCCGCGGTGGAGGCGCTCGAGGACGGGCTCGCGTCCGACCCGGCGCGTTACTTCGCGGCCATGCATCACAACCTGGCCGCACTCCGTAGCCTCGTGGACGATCTGTTCATCCTCGCCCGGATCGAAGCGGGAAGTCTCGAGTTCGCACGTGCCCCCGTCGACCTCGCTGAGGTCGCCGACGAGGCGGTCGAGGCCCTGACGCCGACGGCACGCCAGCGAAACGTCACCCTGCGGCTGAAGGCGGCCGGCCAGGTGGTCGTCCTCGCCGGTTCAGCCGAGCTGTCGCGAGCGATCCGAAACCTGCTGGACAACGCGATTCGGCACGCGCCTCCTGGCACTGACGTCCTGGTCGAAGTGGCGGACGGCGACAGAGCCGTGGTTCGCGTCATGGATCAAGGTGACGGGCTCCCGGAGGACCTGCGGGCGCGGCTGATCGACGGCTACGAGCGGCTGGACGCCATCCAGACGCATACGACAGGGGGGACGGGACTCGGCCTCGTCATCACGAAGGGGATCGCGGAGGCTCACGGCGGTGGGATCGGGGTGGAGGCCGGACCTGGTGGTCGGGTCGGGTTCTGGATCCCCCGCCGAGCGTGGGGGGGTCGCGTCACCCGCTCGAACGAAGCCTGAGGGCACGTTCCCTACCACGTCAGCGGTTCGTGATCCCTTCGTTGGACGTCGGGCTCCGGCCGAGGACCCAGCCGCTTGTGCGCAATGGCGCCCCGTGGACGGCTCCGGCCGCCTCGTCCTCGGAGCCTCAGCCTCGGGCGGAGCGGATCAGCGCGGCGCGGTGACGGGCGATCCAGGCATCGTCGGCCGCGGCTCGATCGTCGCCGCCGACATCCGCCCAGGCGCGGATCCACGACTCGTTCCCGCCGGTAATCTCGGCCCGGATATTGGCCACTGACTGGGCGCGTTCCTCGATGAGGACGTCGACCAGCTCCTCCGCGCGCTCCGGCTCCAGCCCGTAGGCGCGGGCGAGCATCCCGAACCGCGCGATCCCGTCGAGGTCCACCGGGTGCTGGTCGCGTCGATCGGGGTCGCCCAGCGGGCCCCAGACCTCCGCCGCGATCGCGACGTCCCACAGCGGGCGGCCGGGGGCAGCCATCGCGAAGTCGATCAACGCCACGACGCGTCCGTCGCGGAAGACCACGTTCTCCGGGTACAGGTCGTTGTGACAGATCACCGGCCCGCGCCGAGGGTCCGCCCATTGCGGCGACCAGTCCGCGCTGGTGGCGCGGAACGTCGCCGTCGCCTCGTGGAGCCGCCGGACCAGCCCGCCCAGGTCGGCCAATGCGCGATCCGTCATCGCCCACGCCGGGTACGGCGACAGCGGCACCTCCCCGTCGATCCACGTCAGGATCTCCCGACCCTGCTCGTCGGTCCCGAGGTAGCGGGGCGCACCGTCGAACCCGACGGACTGTAGATGGAGCAGCAGCTCGCGGACGGCCGCGCGCGACGATCCGGCGCTGCGGCGGACCGTGTCGCCGACGCGGACGGGCGCATACCGGGGATCCATGCTTCCGACCAGCGCCTGCTCGTGTGTCATCGCGGCATAGTGACGCAACCGGGACTGGCGACGACCCGTTCTTCGCTGACGCAGACGGCGATGGGCTGCCTGGGGTGTGGCGCCCCCGGACGGACTCGGGGGAACGACCCCGACGCGACACGCTCGGCTGGTACGCGGCCTAGAATGGCGACTCACGGCGCAGCAGCCGTCGAACGGACTGACGCCGTCGCCCTGCGGCGCGCGGTGACGCGAACCGTGGGGACGCTCGCCGGGATCGTTTGACGAAAGTCGGAGGTCTCGATGGACGAGCCGTATCTGGCGGGACCGGACACCTACGCGCTCCCCAGCCACGTTCCCGTTCCGGGCGTCGGCAACCTCCTGGTCAACGCGTTCGTGCTGCGATCCGAGGAGCCCGTGCTGATCGATACCGGTCTCGGCACGGACTCCCCGGAGTTCCTCGACGCCGTCGACTCCATCGTGCCGCTGTCGCAGTTGAAGTGGATCTGGCTGACCCACGACGACGCGGATCACACCGGGAGCATCCAGAAGGTCCTGGAGCGGGCGCCGCAGGCGAAGCTCGCAACGCACGGCATGGCCGCGCTGCGGATGGCGTCGTGGTTCCCCCTGCCGCTGGACCGCGTCCACGCACTCCAGTTCGACGACTCCCTGCACGTCGGCGACCGGACGCTACGCGCGCTTCGGCCGCCCACGTTCGACAACCCGATGTCCATCGGACTCTTCGACGAGGCGAAGGGGACGCTGTTCTCCGTCGATTCGTTCGGGGCGCTCCTCCCCGAGGTCACGCAGAACGCATTCGACATCCCGATGGAGGACCTGACCCAGGGCATGGTCGCGTGGGGCACGTTCGACGCGCCGTGGATGCACGTGGTGGACCTGGACCGGTTTGAGGCGGTGCTCGATGGGGTCCGGCGGCTCGATCCCGCGCGCGTGCTGTCGTCGCACCTGCCGGCGGCCGAGGGGAACCTGAAGCACTTCCTGGAGGTCCTGCGCTCGCTGCGCGACGCCGACCCCGCGGTCCCGCCGAATCACGAGGCCTTCGCGCAGCTCGCGGCGCTCATCCAGAACGCGTCGGAGGCCCCGGCCGCGACGTAACCCGCCTGCAGACGCAGCTCGGTCGTACGAGAGCGCGACTTCTCCGGAGAAGCTGCAGGAACTCGCCGCGATGCTCCAGGAGGCCCGCGCGGCACGTACATCCGCTCGCCGGGAGTGTGTCGAGCGCCGGTTCATCCCGAAGCTGCAGGAGCTGGTCGGGATGCTGGTGGAGCGTGTGGAGACGAGCGACCAGCGGGTGCGGCGGGTCATCTGGACGCCTCCCGCTCGTCCGTTCTCGCGGAAGCCGCGGCTGTCGCGGACGGGGAGGGTGCGCTGGCGTGGCGCCCCCGGACGGACTCGAACCGCCGACGCAGGCCTTAGGACGGCCTCGCTCTGTCCACTGAGCTACGGGGGCGCGGACGTCGATTCTAGCGGGCGGCGTTGGACCGCCCGTCGGGGTGCTACCGAGGGCCCGACGGGAAGCGGCGACGGAGTCCCGTGCGATCACTCCCTCCCGGAACCCTCCGAGGGCCCGTGACGTCCTCGCATCTACAATCGAGCGATCCATGACCTCCCCCTTCCCGGCCCCGACGCTCGTGCTCTACGTTCGCGAAGGCTGCCACCTGTGCGAAGACGGGCGCGCCGCGGTGCAGGGTGTGCTCGAGCACCGGGCTGAGAGCGGACTGACGGTCCCCGCGGTGCGAGAGGTGGACATCGCCGCGGATCCCGTCCTGGAGGCAAGGTACGGGACGACGATCCCCGTCCTCGCCCTCGGCGGAGAGGAGCTGCCGCTGGCGACGGGCGCCCGGTCGATCCGCGGCTTCCTGTCGCGGGTCCTCGACCTGCACCGCGCCACCGCCTGACCCGCCGTGGACCTGACCCTCGCCGCGGCGTTCCTCGCCGGCCTGCTGAGCTTCCTCTCGCCCTGCGTTCTGCCGGTCGTCCCCGCGTACCTCGGGCAGCTTGGCGCGATCTCGGTCGCCGGTCGAGTCGCTGCGTCGCCGACCGTGGCGCCCCCTGCCGTTCCTCCGGGCACCCTCGTCCCGGCGACAGCGACAGGTGTGAGCGGCACCTCGTCCGGTGCCGCAGCGAGCATCGGATCGTGGTCGGCCCGCCGACGCTGGCGGGTCCTTCCGCACGCGCTCGCGTTCGTGCTCGGGTTCACGGCGATCTTCACGCTGCTCGGGCTGACCGCGTACGTCGCCGCCGGGCCGATCCGCGAGTACCTGCCAGAGCTTCGTGTCGTCGGCGGAGTCATCCTCATCGTCCTCGGGCTGAACCTCGCCGGTGTCCTCCGCCTATCCGTCCTCGCCAAAAGCTGGCGGCCGTTCGACCGCTTCGGCAGCCGCCGGCGAGCTCCCCTTGCTTCACAGACGCCCGTCGGAGCGTTCGCTCTCGGCTCCGTGTTCGCGCTCGGGTGGACGCCGTGCGTCGGTCCCACACTCGGTGCCATCCTGGGACTCTCCGCCCTCGGCGCGAGTCCCCAGGCGATGCTGCTGTTCGTCGCCTACTCGCTGGGGCTCGGCATCCCGTTCATCGCACTCGCGCTCGCGCTCGATCGCGCGCCACTCATCACGCGCCCGCTCCTGCGTCACGGCCGACTCATCGAGATCCTCGGCGGAGGTCTCGTCGTGCTCATCGGGCTCGCGATCATCTTCGACTGGCTCGGCTTCCTCGCGCGCCAGTTCCAGTTCCTGTCACCACAGGTCTGAAGCGGGAGCGTGGCAGGGTCTGACCGCAACGGGACGCACGGAACGGGTGGACGTGTCGGGCCCCGTCAGGGCAGCCGCCAGGGGCTTGTCGGTCCATTCACCGGTCGCCAGATCCTGACCGCCCTCGCGGTAGTCGGCATCGTCGCGCTCTTCCTCGTCGCCGTCACCACTCCACTCGGCGACACTTCCACCCGTCCTTCGCCACAGCCGCAGGCGACGCCGTACCTCGTGGGTGAGCCGACGGAAGGATTGCAGCCCGGCCAGCGTGCACCGGAGCTCCAGGGCGAGACGCCGGACGGCCAGACGGTCGGGCTGGTCGACCTGGACGGCCGGCCGATCCGTCTCGCCGACCTGCGCGGCCGACCCGTCTGGATCAACTTCTGGGCGTCCTGGTGCCCGCCCTGCCAGACGGAGACGCCCGTCCTGCGCGATGCGTACGAACGCCATCGAGACGAAGGGCTGGCGCTGGTCGCGATCAGCGTGCAGGAGACGTCGCCCGAGGATGTCCGCCGGTACGTGGAGCAGTACGGGTTGAGCTACCAGGTCGGCTTCGACGCGACGTCGGCGGTGTTCAAGCGCTATCAGGCGTTCGCCCTGCCCACGCAGGTGTTCATCGACCGGGACGGCATCGTGCGGCAGGTCGTGAACGGGCCGCTGACGCGCGAGCAGGCGGAGGAGATCCTCGCCGGGATCATCAGCCGTCCCAGGCGGACGATGGTGGGACGGCCGCTGCGGGTGACTGACCGCGCCGCCGTGGATCCGAGGGGGAGCGGCCTCTCGCGGCTCCTCGCCATCGGGGTCTTCCTCGCCCGCTGCGGCGCGCTTCCTCCTCCGGACCGACCCGCGACGGGTGCAGTCGCTGTCGGCGCCCCGGCTACCATCTTCGACGACAGCGGCCCGCTCGCCCGGATCACTGTCGAGGAGATCCAGCCGCGCAGGAACCCGTGCTGCCACTCCGTCCCGACTCGCGCTATTTCGCGGTCCTGATCCGTTACGAGTTCGTTCGGGAGCCGGACGAGGATCTCGCATGGGGAATCACCGACTGGGCCGCCCGCGTCGACGGCGCGCCGGCCGACGGCTTCGTCCACCGGCCGCGCCCGGGTCTCCAGCCGCACCTGGGAGCGTGGCGTGGACGCGCGACGGACGGACGACGGGAAGGGTGGGTGGTCGCCGAGCTTCCCGCAGGTGCCGTCTCCCTCGACCTCGCTTACTGGCCCACGGAGGTCGACGGCCGCCGGGCAGCGCACCCCCAGTTCTGGGTACGTGTAGCGGGATCCTGAGGTGCACGCCGAACGCGTGGCAGGCGGCCGCGCGTGGCGCTGGCGACGACTCGACGACTCGCGGGCTACGCGCGCGACGCCGTCCGACGTCCGCGCGTCGCAGGGAGCGCGCTCTGGTGCAGCGCGGGTCAGACCAGTGGCTCGAAGCGGAAGCGGTCGCGGTCGGCGGCCAGGCGGCCGACCGGGCGACGAGGCTCGTGCGACAGCACGACCGTCCAGCGTTCCTCCGCGGCGCGCCTGAACAGCGACGCCTTCACCTCGACGCTCGTCAATGGGAAGTCGTCGAAGCTGGGCACCCACCTCGGATTCGCGCTCCACGGGCGCATGCACAGGTCGCCGAAGAAGCCGACCGACCCCGTCGGGCCGCGGACGACGATCGCCTGATGCCCGCCCGAGTGGCCCCCGGTCCGCACCACCTCCACCCCCGGCAGCACTTCCGTCGAGCCGTCCACCGCGTCCTCGAGGCCCCAACCCTCGATCAGGCGCAGCTCTTCCTGCTCGTACGACGCCTGCAGTCTCGGGTTCGAGCCGAGCGCGAACTCCCACTCGCCGCGCTGCGCGACGAAGCGGGCACGAGGAAAAGCGCGCGATCCGTCCGCGAGCAGAAGACCACCGGCATGGTCGAAGTGGAGATGGCTGACGGCGACGACATCTACGGTCCCGGGGTCGAAGCCGGCATCGCGGAGCGCCGGGACGATCGGATGGCCTTGAACGCCGCGCTGGACCCGCCGGCGCTCCTCCATCCGCTCGCCGACCCCGGTCTCGACGAGCACACGACCTGAGGGGGTCTCCACCAGCAGACAGTTGAGCGCCTGCGTCAGCGTCCAATCTTCGTGGATCTCGTCGGCGACGAGGCGATCCCAGAGGATCCTCGGGACCGGTCCGAAGACCGTGCCGGCGTCGGATGTGAACGACCCCGCCTGGACGAGCGCGACGCGGACGCCGCCCCCGAGCTCCGTCCTCCAGTCGACCGTGTCGGTGATCGCCACGTCGGTCCCCTACACGCGCGACCTGCCGCGACGCGGACGAGTCGTCACGAGCGGCGGGGCCCGCCTTTGGCGGGGCGACGGGTGCCGTCGAAGTCGCGGTAGTAGGCCGAGGCAGTGGGACTGGACTGGCCCTGGTACTTCGAGCCGAGCTCCTTCGAGCCGTACGGCCGCTCGACGGGGCTCGTCATCCGGAAGAAGCTGATCTGCCCGATCTTCATGCCCCGGTAGAGCGCGATCGGCAGCTTCGCGACGTTGGAGAGCTCGAGCGTCAGGTTGCCCTTCCAACCCGGGTCGACGTACCCGGCCGTCGAGTGGATGAGCAGACCCAGGCGGCCGAGCGAGCTGTTGTGTGTCGGGATGAACGATCGTGAGACGAGGAACAGCCCCCGCGGTGACGCCACCTCGATGCATCGGACGGGAACCGAGGCGACCGGACGGACGATGTCGATCGCGCGGAACCGAGGGAAGCGACCGCCGGCGGCCTTCTGGCGAGCGAGCTTGCTCGGAAGGCGGAAGACCGGTCGGTCGGGCGTGAACTTCACGCTGTACTTCGGTGCGCGGTCCACGCCGTTCGTCATCGCCCGCCCGGTGGACTTCACAGCCCCGAAGCCGAGGCTCGCGGCGAGCTCCACGACTCCGTCAGCGACGGCGGCACTCGTGCTCGTGAACTCGCAACGTCCGACTCCATCCACCAACCCGTCGGTGTCCATCAGTCCCTGCAGGAGCGCCAGCCGCTGACCGACGCCGGCCTGCAGGTACGCAGGCGGAACGAACTTCCCGTCCATCAACCCAAGCTCCCGGAGCTGACTCGAGAGCGACGCGTTGCCAGCGTAGCGGCCGGTGTCGGCGTCGCGTGCCCAGCCCGGCCCCCCGATGCGGTAGCGGTGCGGCGCGTACCCGACCGCCTTCACGGCGTAGCTCTCACCGCTCACCTGCGCCAGGATCTCCGTGTCGCAGCACGTCATCTCGGCCTTCGTCCCGGTCCCGTCGCCCAGCCACGCGCCGAGCGTATAGGGCTCTATCGGCAGGTCGGCCCGGGCTGGGTACTCGACCGGGCCCGCAAGCGGAACGTAATGATCCGGTTCGCCGCGGACCCTCAGGCTCCTCGCGATCTCGTCGGTCGTCCGGACCGTGAGCCGGCCGAAGCGTCGCCCGTTCTTCTCGACGGTCGCCCACTTGTGCGCGGCGTCTGCCACCACGCGTGTCCCATCGGCGAACACGAGCTCCCTGCACGGGCGGTTCGACATGGGCGGGGTGACCGCCGTCACGGTCGTGGGAGCGCCGGTTTCGTCGAATACCTCGTCCCCCGGCTCGAGCTCCCCCATCGTCCGCCAGCCGGTCGGGGTCGGCACCGGAGTGTCGAGGGCGAGGGCCTTCCCTTCCAAGCGCGCGACGAGGTCATCGGGCAGCTCCACCCACTCCAGCGTCTGACCGAGCACGAACTCGCCCGGGTGAAGGATGAAGGGGTCGTCGTCCTGGATCGTCACGAGCTCGGTCAGGTCCGGCTGCGGCGTTCGCACGTCGATATACGGATAGCGGTTGTTGTGGAAGACGCGGAAGTCGGCGTCGAGGTGGAGGTCCACGGACGACGGCTGCAGGCACGAGGGATCGTACGGGTCGATCCGGATCCGCCCGGCCTGCAGCAGGGTGCGGATGTCGCGGTCGGCGAGGACGGCCATCAGCGCGCGCGCCCGGACGTGGCGGCGAGCCGACGGCGGCGCCGGAGAGGGACGGGAGCGGCGATCGGCTCGTCGAGTTCGAGCGGCAGCGCCGTCTGGCCGGGCGCCTCGTCAGCCCGCTGTGCGTAGAGCGTGTCCACCTCTCGCTTGAGCTGCTCGATGTCTTCGAAGCTCTGGTGGACGCTCGCGAACCGGATGTAGCCGATCTGGTCGAGCTGGCGCAACCGCTCCATCGCGCGCTCGCCGATGAGGCTCGAGGGCACCTCGTTCAGGCCCTGCCCACGGAGCTCCGCTTCGATCGCGTCGGCCGCTTCCTCTGCGGCTCCTGGAGCGACGGGGCGTCGAGTGAGCGCTTTCCGGAATCCTGCTGCCACCTTGTCGCGGTCGAAGTCCTCGCGACGCCCGTCGCGCTTGACCACGACCAAGCGCGCCGCCTCGATCCGTTCGTACGTCGTGAAGCGCGTGCTGCACGCGGGGCAGTCGCGGCGACGACGGATCGTCCACCCGTCGTCGAGATCGCGTGAGTCGATGACGCGGGTGTCGAGGTGACCGCAGTTCGGGCAGCGCACGTCTATCCGCTCCCTCCAGCCCTACGACTTGTGGTCTACGGCCAGCGTACCACCAGATAGCAGGGTCAGAAGACCTGAGGACACCACGGTGCGACATCCGTCCGGAAGAGGTCGTCGGCCCGCTTCAGCCCGGCCGCCGAACATTCGACGACGCGGCCGGCGGCCGCTAGCTGCCCGAACGTGAACCCACCCAGGTAGACCGCCGCGAGGTCGGTGATATCGGCGAGAAGATCGGCGCGCACGTCCGTTCTCTCGACCCGCACGCCATCCTCGTCCGCCTCGAGCTTCCACCGTCCGTCGTTCCAGGGACAGAATCCGTCCGCGATCTGGAGCACGAGGGATCCGTGCCCCCGGTACGACCGGGCTCCTAGGGCCGCGGGGAGATCGACGATCCGGAGCCACAGCGCGTCCCCGAGCCTGAAGCCGAGCCTGCGAGGTTCGGCGAGCAGGAGCAGCAACGGGTGATCGGGCTCGAGCCGGGGTGCCGTGATCGTGTGGACCAGGTCGACGTCGAAGACGAACCGCCACGTCTCGCGCAAGGCGCGGGTCGTCCCCGCGATCAGTTCGATGACCTGGAGGCGGCTCTTCGAGCCCGCTGCATCCCATTCGTGGTGGATGCGGTACATCACGTAGGCTTCGGTCTTCCCGTCGACCTCGTGGACGGCGTAGTACTTGGGGCCCGCTCCGTGACGCCGTGATTCCGGATCGGCGAGGATCTCGAGTTCCCACCACGGCTCCGGTCGGGCGAAGAAGCCCGGGCGCTGCACGCGGACGCGGTCGTAGACGGCCGGGAACAGCCGCGAGGCCTCGTCTCGCGAGATGAGCCGGAGCCGCCCCTCGCGTTCGACGGGCACGCGGTACGCCGTCCTCGCGCGCTCGACCTCTATGGAGCCCGCGAGCGACGCCAGCCCGTACCCGAATCGCTGATAGATGCTGCCCTCGGACGCCCAGAGGATCGCCACGGGTTCGGCACGCTGGCGGGCGTCGTCGAGCTGACGCCGCATGAGCTGCGTCAGGATCCCGCGGCGTCTGTGGGTGGGGATGACGCCGACAGCGGTGACGCCCGCGGCGGGCACCTCGCCGCCGGGGATCGTCAGGCGGAACGGGAAGACGCCGCCGCCGCCCACGAGCGCATCGCCATCCCAGGCGCCGAACAACCGGTCGCCGACGGGCAACTGCTCGAAGATCGCAAATTCCTCTTCGTGCAGCTCCTCGCCGAACGCGGCGAAGACGACCTCCCCCCACCGGCGCCGCTCGAAGTCAGCCGGCAGCGCGCGCACCTCGATCGTCACCAGCCCCTCCTTTCGGTCGTCGGGTCGTCGGCGCGTCGGGTCGTCGACGCCTCAGGCCGGTGTCTGGCCGTTTCCGCGCCGTGCGCGGATCGCCTCGGTGAGCCGCGGAAGGATCTCGAACAGGTCACCGACGACGACCAGGTCCGCGAACTCGGCGATGGGCGCGTCGGGATCCTTGTTGATGGCTACGATGGTGCCCGCCGTCTGGACGCCGACCTTGTGCTGGATGGCGCCGCTGATCCCGGCCGCGATGTACAGCGCGGGCTTCACGACCTTGCCGGTCTGCCCGATCTGCTGGGCGTACCCTACCCACCCAGCGTCCACGGCTGCCCGAGTCGCCCCCACAGCGCCCCCGAGCGCCTGAGCAAGCTCCTCGACCTGCCGGAAACCGTCGGGGCCGCCGACGCCGCGGCCGCCTGCGACGATCACGCGCGCCTCCTCGATCGGGGTACCCCCGCGCTCTTCGTCCACCCGGTCCGTCACGCGCACTGGCGGGAGTTCGGCGGAGACTTCGACCTGGACGGACCCGACGCGCCCTGGCGTCGCGGCCTCCTGCGCGACGACCGACGCCGGACGGACCAGGAGGACACCGCGAGGTTGCGTGAAGCTGCTGTGGGTCACGAGGCGACCTCCGAACGTGCTCATCTCCACCGTCGGGCCATCGCCGTCCCACGCGACCGACGATCCATTGGCGAGGATGGGCAGCTCCAGCAGACCGAGCAACAGTCCGGCGAGATCCTTGCCGTCCGTGGACGCTGCCACGAGCAGGTAGTCGGGCTCGCGGTCGGCGACCATGGCCGCGAGTCTGGGCGCCACCACGGACGCGACCGGCTGCTCCATGACCTGGGCGGCCTCGACCGCGAGGACGTCGGGACCGTATGCGGCGACCTGTGCCGCCGCGTCCGTGGCACCGGCACCGATCAGGACGGTCGCCGCGTCGCGTCCCGTCTGTTCCGCGAGGGTGCGGGCGAGCGTCGCCAGCTCGAGGGTCACGCGCGTCGGCCGCCCGTCCGCGAGCTCGCCGACCGCCCAGATGCCGTTCGCCATCAGCTCGACCGGTTCATATCAACCGCCGTGCGGCAAGCAGGTCGATGACCTGCGCCACCGCGGTCTCCGGCGCTTCCCTGATGATCGTCGCGCCCGCTCGTTGTGCGGGCGGTTCCGCGCGCAGGACCCGCGTCGTGGCCGCGCCCGCGCCGACACTCCGCGCGTCGAGCCCGAGGTCAGCAAGCGTCCACGTGCGGATCTCCTTGTTCCGAGCCTGCATGATCCCTCGGAGCGACGGGTAGCGCGGCTCGCCGAGCACCTGTGTCCCCATCACGAGGGCCGGCATCGGTGCCTCGAGGACGTCGTATCCGCCGGGGCGGAGGCGTCGGATGGTCACGGTCCGGCCGTCGGGCGCGGGTTCGATCCGAGACGCGTAGGACAGGTACGGGAGACCGAGCCGCGCGGCGAGCGCCGGTGCGATGACGCCTCCCTGGCCGTCGGAGGTGTCCGCGCCCGCGAACACGAGGTCGTACTCGAGGCGCCGGAGTGCAGCTTCCAGGACACGCGCCGTCCCGACGTAACAGGAACCCCTCATCGCCTCGTCCGCGACGTGGACGGCGCGCGTGGCGCCCATCGCGAGCGCCTTCCGGAGCGGGTCCATCGCACCGGGCGGCCCCACGCTCAGGAGCGTCACCTCCCCACCGTGCGCCTCCGTGAGCTTGAGCGCCGCCTCCAGGACGTACTCATCGTTGCCGTTCGCCTCGAGGGCGACGGAACGGTCGGTCCGGAGAGCATCGTCGAGCCGCTCCGTGCCCACCACTGGCACGGCCTTGAGCAAGACCAGGATCCGCATCGGGGGAGAGTCTAGCGGTGCGACCGGCGGGTGTCCGGTGGGTCGGCGCGGGACGCGCGAGCCCGGCAAGCGCTACGGAGACCAGCACTCTGCGGCATGAGGACCAGGTTCAGGTCCCGTTGCTCAGCAGTTCACGGGCGATGATCAAGCGCTGGATCTGCTGGGTCCCCTCGTAGAGCTGCGTGATCTTTGCATCTCGCATCATCCGCTCGACCGGGTATTCGGTGATGTAGCCGTAGCCGCCCATCACCTGGACCGCGTCGGTCGTCACCTTCATCGCCACGTCGCCCGCGAACAGCTTGCACATGGACGCCCAGCGGGCCGCATCGCTCGCGCCCGCATCGATCTCTGCGCACGCTGCGTACAGCAGCTGGCGGGCGGCCTCCACCTCCGTCGCCATGTCCGCGAGCATCCCGGCGACCATCTGGTGCTGGCCGACCGGCTTCCCGAACTGCTCCCGCTCCTTCGCGTAGCGCGTCGCCTCGTCGAGTGCCCCCTGGGCGATGCCAACCGCCTGGGCGGCGATCCCGGGGCGGCTCTTCTCGAACGTCTTCATCGCGATCGACCATCCCGCGCCGACGTCGCCCACCCGGTTCGCGTCCGGCACCTGGGCGTCCTCGAACGCGAGCTCCGCGGTCGGCGACCCCCGGATCCCCATCTTGTGCTCCAGCCGACTGGTGCTGAAGCCCGGTGTCTCCCGCTCGACCAGGAAGCAGGTGAGGTGGCGGTGGCGGCGAACGGCTTCGGCCGAAGGGTCGGTGAGCGCGAACACGGCCACGACGCCGGCCACGTTCCCCTGGCTGATGAAGCGCTTCGATCCGTTGATGACCCAGCAGTCGCCCCGGACCTCTGCGCGCGTCCGCAGCGAGGCGGCGTCAGACCCCGCGGCCGCCTCCGTCAGCGCGAAGGCAGCCAGTTCCGAGCCGCTCGCGAGTGCCGGCAGCCACCGCTGCTTCTGTTCCTCGGACCCCGCGATCAGGATCGGGAGCGAACCCAGCTCCTGGACCGCGAGGACCAGACCACTCGTCGCGCACACGCGGCTGATCTCTTCGATCGCGAGACACACCGGGAGCAGCTCGCCCCCGAGCCCCCCGTACTCCTCCGGGAACGGGAGCGCCAGGATGTCGTGCTTCGCCAGCAGCTCGACGACGTCCCACGGGAACTCGCCGGTGCGGTCGATCTCTGCCGCCCTCGGCGCGATCTTCTCGTCCGCCAGCTCCCGCACGGCGTCGCGCAGCGCGCGCTGCTCGTCGGTCAGGAGCACGGACATCGCGCAACGAGGGAGGCCACGGCGCGATGCTAACGCACGCCCCGCGAACGACGCCGGCGACCGCAAGACGCGCGATAGACGGGACGCGCGGGCGTCCGCATCGCGCACTTCGATCCGCGCCGATACTCGCCCACGGGACGAATGGTCGGGCATGGAGGTGGGATTGGCTCTCGCTGGCGTCTTGTTGGACCTCGACGGAACCTTCGTGCTGAGCGTCGACGCACACGCACTCGCGTGGGTCCAGGCCTTCGCGGAACACGGGTACGAGGTCGAGTTCGACCGCGTCCGACCACTCATCGGGATGGGGGGCGACCGCGTGATCCCAGCGCTCGTCCCCGAGCTCAACGATGAGGAACCGCCCGGCAAGGACATCTCGTCACGCCGCAAACAGCTGATCCTGGAGCGATACATGCCGCAGCTCGCGGCCGCGCCCGGCTCGCGCGAACTGGTCACGCGGATGAAAGATGAGGGCCTGCGGACGGTGGTCGTGAGCTCCGCGACGAACGGAGATCGAGCGGCTGCTCAAGATCGCAGGGATCGAGGATCTGGTGGAGGAGACGACGTCGGCGATGGACGCGGGATCCTCGAAGCCCGCACCCGACAGCGTTCAGGTCGCGCTCCAGAAGGCGGGCCTGCGGCCGGACGAGGTGCTGATGCTCGGGGACACCCCGTACGACATCGAGTCGGCGGGTAAGGCGAACGTCGGCCTCATCGCGTTGCGGTGCGGCGGGTTCCCGGACGAGACGCTCGAGGCGGCGCTCGCGATCTACGACGACCCCGCTCACCTCCTGCGCGAGTACGCGTCCTCACCACTCGGCCGACGCGAGACCGGGGTCCCGAGCGGGGCGGTGACGGCGGCCGAGATCGAGTGAACCGAAGATCCGCGTGCCGGTCCTGACCGAGCTGCCCGCGTGGGGGAAGGATGGGATGCTCAACGTCGTGGTCGAGACGCCGAAGGGGAGCCAGAACAAGTTCGACTACGACGAAGAGCTCGAGCTCTTCCGGTACGGGAAGTCGCTCCCCGCCGGCTCGCAGTTCCCGTTCGACTTCGGCTTCGTGCCGTCCACGCGTGGCGACGACGGCGATCCTCTCGATGTCCTCGTGCTCATGGACGCGCCCGCGTTCCCCGGCTGCCTGGTCGCCGCACGGCTGCTCGGCGTCCTGGAAGCGGAGCAGACCGAACGCGACGGTGAGACGACGAAGAACGACCGCCTGGTCGCCGTGGCGGAAAAGTCACGGCAATACCGCGACGTCCAGGCGCTCGACCACCTCGCCCCGACACTCCTGGACGAGATCGAGCACTTCTTCGTGTCCTATAACGAGCAGGACGGAAAGACGTTTCGGCCGCTCGGTCGATCCGGGGAAGGACGGGCGCGGCAGATCGTGGAGGAGAGCGTCTGGGGCGGTTCGCGGAAGGCCGACGACCGATCCGAGTAGCCTCCGCCGGAGCGCGCGGGAGGTCCCTCAGTGGACGACGGGCAGACTCCGACCGTTGGAGCCGTCCTTCGGCAGGCTCGCGGCGAGGATCTCGGCGATGTCCTGGACGCCGACTTCGCGCGCGTCCGCGCGGGTCTCGCCCCAGCTCGCGAGGCCGTCGCGCATCATCACGAGGCAGAAGGGACAGGCGGTGGCGACTCCCTCGGCACCCGTTTCCAGCGCCTGCCTCGAGCGCTCCGTATTGATCCGCGTCCCGCGGTCCTCTTCCATCCACATCCGGCCCCCGCCGGCTCCGCAGCAGAAACTGTTCTTGCCGTTCCGCTCCATCTCGCGCAGCTCCACGCCGGGGACGGCGGAAAGCACCGCACGCGGCTGCATCACGACGTCGTTGTAGCGGGTGAGGTAGCACGAGTCGTGGAACGTCAGCGAGCCCGAGCGGGCGTTGTCCGGCCTCAGCCTCCCCTCCTCCACCAGCCGCGACAGGTAGACGCTGTGGTGCACCACCTCGTAGTGGCCGCCGAACTGCCCGTACTCGTTCCCGATGGTGTTGAAGCAGTGCGGGCAGGCCGTGATGATCGTCCTGGGGCGGTAGTTGTTGAGGGTCTCGACGTTCGCCGTCGCAAGCATCTGGTAGACGTACTCGTTCCCCATCCGCCGGGCGGGATCCCCTGAGCAGCTCTCCTCCTGGCCGAGCACGGCGTACCGGATCCCGGCGGCGTTGAGGCAGGTCACGACGGCACGCGCGACGCGGCGGTTGCGGTCGTCGAAGGAGGCGGCACACCCGACCCAGTAGAGGCAGTCGAGTGCTCCGACCGCGTCCCGCCCACCCTCGGCGACGACCTGCGCGGCCGTTGGCACCTCGAACGGGAGTCCCTTCGTCCAGTCCAGTCGCGTGGTCTGCGGCTGTCCCCAGATGTTCGAGTAGCGCTCCATGTTCGTGAACGACGCGGTCAGCTCGGGCGGGAACCGGCTCTCCTCCAGCACGAGGTTCCGGCGGAGGCCCATGATCTTGTCCACGTGCTCGATGAGCACTGGACACGCCTCGACGCAGGCGCCGCACGTGACGCAGTCCCAGACCGCGTCGTACGGGATCGCGGTATCGACGATCGGCTTGGCGAGCGCCTCCGCCGCCACCGAGCGCGCGCCCGCGAGGCCGTTCCCGTCGCTGATCGTCGTGGCCCTGCCGGCCGACGTACCGCCCGTGACGGCGGTCGGGCCCGATCCCACTGGTCCATCCGCGGCTGGTAGAGCGCTCGGGTCCGGCGCGAGACGGCTGGCTCCGTCGGCGGGTCGGATGAGCGGGATCTCGGGGAGGCGGAGACCCGGGACGAGTGGCACGCCGTGCTCGGCCTCCACCGTCATCTCCCGGATGCCCATGATCATCGTCTTCGGGTTGAGCGGCTTCCCGGTCGCCCACCCGGGGCAGGCGGCCTGGCAGCGGCCACACTCCGTGCAGGTGAAGCCGTCGAGCAGGTCCTTCCAGTGGAGGTCCTCGATCGTCTTGACCCCGAAGCGCGCGGTCTCGGCCTCCAGGTCCATCGGCTGGAGCTCCCCGCGCGGACGGAGACGACGGAACGCGGTGTTGAAGAAGACCGTGACGATATGGAGGTGCTTGGAGCGAGGGAGGTAGACGAGGAAGCCCGCGACGAGCCCGATGTTCGCCCACCAGGACAACGCGAACAGCGGTTGCAAGAGATCAGGCGGCACCAGCCGCCCGACCAGACCGGCGAGCGGGGCGGCCACCACTGCCCACGCGGCGTCCGGGTCCCCGAAGCGCGCGATCCGGAAGGCCTCCGCGAGGATCTCGGTCGATACGACCCCGCCGATGAGCAGCAGGATCGTCAGCCCATCGCGGGAGAGCGTCAGCCGCTTCGGCCTGCTCACGAGCCGGCGGAACAGCGCGTAGCCGACGGCGACCAGCACGCCCAGAGCGAGCACGTTCTGGAGCGTGATCAGGAGCCTCCACAGCCAGCCGTCGAACGGCCAGGCGAGGACCGCGTGGACGAGCCCGAACGTGACGCGGTCCGCCGTGCCGACGGTCAGGATCACGAAGCCCCAGAAGATCGCCGCGTGGAGGAGACCCGCACGGAGGTCGGTGAACATCCGGACCTGCGCCAGCGAGTACACGATGAGCGAGCGCAGCCGTGACTCGGGGTGGTCGGTCACGGTGACCGGCTGGGCCGTGGCGAAGACCCGTAGATGGCGAGCCATCTGGAGTGCGAAGATGACCGCGGACACAGCGAACAGAACGGGCGCGAGGGGGTAGAGCGGGACCTGCTGGAGCATCAGCCGGAGCCCGTGGGCGGGAGCTCTCTGGGCGGCCCCGAGAGGATCGACCCCGGTTCGGCGCCGCTGCTCCCACCCCCCGTGTCGTCCCGTTCGCCGCTCTCGGGCCTGTCCGCGGCGTTTCGGTCACGGCCGGGGTCATCACCTCCGGTCGTGTCGTCATCTCCGTGCCGGCCCGAGTCGTCGGCTGCGGCGCCGGCCAAAGGCGGGTGCGGACCCGCGTCACCCCCCAGCGTCGCGAGGGCGTGATCGAGGAGCGGTGTGATGGCCTCGAACGATTCGACCGCCCCGCGCTCGCTGCCGGGTAACGCCACGACGAGCGTCCGACCGAGGACGCCCGCCAGCGAGCGGGACAGCACCGCAAAGGGGGTCGATCGTCGGCCCTCCGCCCTCATCACTTCGCCGAACCCCGGCACCTCGTAGTCGAGTAGTTCATGGAGCGCCTGAGGGGTGACGTCGCGAGGCGCGAGCCCCGTGCCTCCGGTGCTCACGACGAGGACGTGGTCGCGAGCAGCGCCACGGACCGCGGCAGCGATCAAGCGACGCTCGTCCGGCACGAGGCCGCGGGTCACGTCGAAACCCAGCGCCGTCAACCGCGCGGCGAGCGCAGGACCACTCGAGTCGGTCCGGACCCCATGCGTGACGCCGTCACTGATCGTCAGCACGAATGCCCTGCGGATCCCAGTCCTCCTCGGTCAACCCGTCCGCTTCGGTCCGCGGAAGCCCCTGGGCCGTGTCGTTCCCGACCGGCCGGCCGGCCGGCGCACGCCGGTGCGAGCCGGCCGACTGCCGCTCTCCGATCCCCTCCCGTCACCGTGGACCTCATCGCTCGTGTCGTCCGCCCTGCGCCAGTCGCCCGAACGGCCGCCCGACTTCTCGAGCAACCGGACGGTCCTGATCTCGATCCCACGGTCTACGGCCTTGAGCATGTCATAGATCGTGAGCGCGGCCACCGACACCGCTGTGAGGGCCTCCATCTCGACGCCCGTCGGCGCAACCGTCGCGGCCCTCGCCTGGACGATGAGCGCACTCGCCGCCCGGTCGGGCCTGATCTCCACCGTCAGGTCGGTGAGCGGGATCGGGTGGCAGAGCGGGATGAGCTCCGCCGTCCGCTTGCCGCCCATGACTCCCGCGAGCTCGGCGACGGTCAGCACGTCACCCTTCGGGTTCAGTCCGTCGATCACGAGGCTCAACGTCTCCTGGTCGACAGTCACCTCGGCCTCCGCGACCGCGCGGCGCGGTGTCGACTGCTTCTCGCTCACGTCGACCATGCGCGGCCGGCCGCTCCGGTCCACGTGGGTAAGGCGTCGCCGGTCGGCGCGCGTCCGCGGCTCGTGCATCAATCGATCGCCTCAGCAGTCATGGTCCAGCTCCCAGACCTCCACCTCGGTGCCTGCCGGCAGGCCCTCGTGCTCCTCGGGGATGACTGCCAGACCGTGGGCGAGTGCGAGCGCCGAGAGGACGTGCGATCCCTGACCGCCCGCGAGCCTGGCCACTCGGCCATCGGGTCGTTCCGGGTCCGGCTCGAGGGCGACCCGGAGGAAGGCACGGCGTCCCGCCGACTTGGAAACGGGCTCGGCGAGACGAGCGGTCAGCCGCCGCCTCCGGAACGGGTCGGCGTGACCTGCGAGTACCCGGAGCACGGGCCGGACGAACAGCTCGAACGTGACGAAGCTGCTGACCGGGTTCCCGGGCAACCCGAACAGAAGGACGTCGCCCTCGCGGTGGGCTCGAGGCGCGCGCCCGAACGCGAGCGGCTTGCCCGGTTGCACCGCCACGCGCCACAGGTCCATCCGGCCGACCGCGTCGAACGCCTCCTTCACCACATCGCGGGCGCCGACGGAGACCCCGCCGCTGACGACGACGACGTCGGCCCAGGAGAGCTGCTCCCCGATCGCGGCAAGGACCTCCCCGAGCGTATCTGGCAGGGGCGGGAGCGTCCGCACTTCTGCCCCTGCGGATCGCGCCTGTGCCGCGAGCGATGGAGAGTTGCTGTCATGGATCTGCGCCGCGCCGAGAGGGCGACCGACCGGGACCAGCTCATCGCCTGTCGACAGGACGGCCACCCGCGGTCGACGATGGACGGGCACGAGAGCGTGCCCCGTTGCTGCGAGCAGGGCAACGGCTGCAGGACGGATCGATTTCCCCCGGTCGTGGACGCGGTCGCCTCTGTGCACATCGCTCCCAGCCCGGCGGACGTGCGCGCCTCGCTCCGCGGGCTCGCGGACGGCGACGACATCAGGAAGCTCGGCGATCCCCTGTTCCGCGTCCGTCTCCTCGAGCGGTACGACGGCGTCGGCTCCCGCCGGGAGCACCGCACCGGTGAGGATCCTCATCGCGGTGCCGGGACCGACACCACCGGCGGGAGCGTGGCCCGCGGCGACGTCGCCAGTGACCGTAAGGAGGACGGGGCGATCAGGGTGAGCACCGCGCACGTCTTCCGCCCGCACCGCGAACCCGTCCATCGCCGTGTTGTCCCAGGGGGGGACGGTCACGAGGGCGTCGAGCGGGTCCGCGACCACGAGCCCGACTGTGTCCTCGAGCGGCATCGATTCGACCGGCAACGGGTGGAGGCCATCGAGCATCCGCTCCAGGGCCGCCTCGAGCGACAGGAGCACGCCGCCAGCGGACACCCCGGACCCTGTCGGCGTCTCGACGACCACGACTACGCCGCGAGCTGGGCCCGGGCGCGCAGGGCCCGGAACACTCCGTCCCGCGTCAGCAACCCGAGAAGCCGACGCCCCGTCTCCGAGTCGACGACGGGGATCGCGCTGACGCCTGCCTCTTCGAAGCGGCTGACCGCATCCCACAGCGGCTGTCGCGCGGTGATCGTGGCCAGCCCTTCCCCGCGGCTCATGACGTCGGTGACGCGCGTCATCGGCCAATCGGAACGCGGCACCTTGCTGACTTGACCGATCTCGATGGTGCCCACGAGGTCGCCATCCATCGTCACCGGGTAGAAGCTCGCCTGCCCGGAGAGGAGGTGCTGGTCGACGAGGGTATCGAGCGTCAGGTTCGGGCCGACGGCGGGGACGTCACGCTCCATGACGTCATCCACCGTGATCCCCTCTACGAGCTTCTCGACCGCCACCCGGCGATAGCTCGTTTCGGCGGCCTGATTCAGGAACCAACCGATGAACGCGAGCCATAGCCCATTGATCCACAGCCCGTTGTTCGCGTCACCGTTGAGGACCTGAAGGAACCCGTACGCGATCAGGAGGTACGCGAACGCTCGACCGACGAGCGTTGCGATCCGGGTCGCACGCACGAAGTCCTTGGTGACCCCCCAGACGAGCGAGCGGAGGAGGCGCCCTCCATCCAGGGGGAAGCCCGGGATGAGGTTGAACAGTGCCAACAACATGTTGCTGCCACCGAGCAGGAATCCGAGTCCTGCTACGCCCTGGATCACCTCGTCGCGCGCGTTAGAGGCGGTCGCACCGAGCGTGAAGAAGACGCCCGCAAGGACCAGGCTGGACAGCGGCCCGGCGACGGCCACGAGTGCTTCGCTGCGCGGGTTCGGCGCCTCCTGCTCGAGGTTCGCGGCACCTCCGAAGATGAACAGGGTGATCTCGCTGACCTTCATCCCCAGCCTGCGCGCGACCAGTGCGTGGGCGAGCTCGTGCACGATCACCGACCCGAAGAACAGCCCAGCCACGAGCGCGGCCACGACCCAACGGACGCCTGGCGAGAGGGGGAACGTGATCGGCGATCCACGGCTGCCGAGCAGGAACTGGACGAACACCAGGACCAGCGCGAAGACGATGAACCAGCTGACGTGGACGAGGATCCGAACGCCGAGGATGTGGCCGATCGGGATGGCGCCGCCCCTCACGCTGGACCTCCCTCTCCGAGCGTCTGCAGTCGATCCGCCCCGCGCCTCCCCCACCACCAGGCGGCGATCCCGGCGGTGATCGCGAGCGCGGCGAGGGCGGAGGCCGTCAGCTGCCAGAACGCGGTCGGATAGAGCTGGACGAGCCGCTGCGCGCGTGGGTCGAATGCCCAATTCCCGCCGGGGAAGAAGATCCGATGGAACAGCACGAACAGTGGCTCGAAGGCAACGAGCCCGATCAGCCCGACGACGGCCAGCACAGCCGCGAGCGTCGCACCGCCGCGGCTCATCGCACGCCAGACCCACGCCTCACGCCCTGCCCACGCGACGGCGAGCGCGAGCGCGAGGACGCTCACGAGGACGGCCACGAGGAACGCCCAGAGCACGACGCGAACGTCCTGCAGGTGCGACGCTTCGGAACGGTCGTAGAAGGGCACGGAGCCGTCGGGCGCGGGGAACGCGAACGTCCCGGGCCCGAAGAGCACCTCGGAGACGGTGCGGTCAGAGAGGTGGTGGACCTGGGCGGACGGTAGCCCGAGGATCTCCGCGGAGCCGGCGTAGTCGAGCGCGGGATGGAGGTAGAGCGGCAGAAGGAGGATCAGGAGGGACGCGCCCAGGATCGTCAGGGCGGTCGAGAGTCCGATTGCCACCGCGAGCAGGCGCACGACGACGTTCTCCCTCGCCTCGCGGCCGGGAACGGAAGTGGCAGGCGCAGCGATCGTCCTCACGCCGCCGAGCCTACTCCTCCACGAGCGTCTGGGCCTGCTCCCACCAGCCCTCGACCCGCTGCCGGTCCGGCGGATCCAAGCCGAGTACTCGTGCGGCATCGTTGAGGCGCGTCTCGAGCTCTTCCGCGCTGATCGCGAGGAGGTCGGACAGGCCGAGGATCCCGGCCTGCGTGAACAACGCCTGCTCTTCCGCACCGAACGTGGCCAGGTTGAGCAGGAGCGCCTCGTCACGCCACAGGTTGATGTCATTGGTCGTCGCGTCGATCTGGTCGGCGAGGTACTGGCGTCGCCTGGACGTCTCGGAGACCTCGAGCAGGAGTCCCGTCGTGAAGATGCCCTGCCGCTCCAGGCGTTGGAGGTAGATGAGCGGGGGTCGCTGCAGCTGCTCGATCGGTGGCAAGTACGCGCCCTCGTCCTACGCCTGCTCGAGGGTCGCCTGGACGCTCAGCTCCACGTTGTTCTTGAGCGCCTGCGAGATCGGGCAGTTCTCCTTGGCGGCCTCGGCCGCGTCGCGGAACGCGGCGTCATCTGCGCCGGGTACGCGACCGCGGACCGTCAGCAGGCTCGAGACGACCCGCCACCCCGGCTCGAGCTTGTCGAACGTGACCTCCGCCCCCACCTCGAGCCGTTCCGCGGGCGTCCCGGCCTTTGCCAGGTTGTTGGAGAGCGCCATCGAAAAACACGCCGCGTGGGCTGCGGCCAGCAGCTCCTCGGGGCTCGTCCGTCCGCCCGGATCCTCTGTCCGTGACCCCCAGCTCACGGGCATCGAGCTGAACCGCTCGCTCGTGCCCGAGCTCACCTCACCGGTGCCGGTCTGGAGGTCTCCCTGCCATACCGCCTGTGCGCGTCGGATCTGTGCCATCGACCCTCGTCCTCGAAACCTTCGCCCTCGCGCCGCTTCCCCCGACGGCCGTTTCAGCGCCCATCCTCCCACAGCCGCACCGGTCAGGTCAGCGCGCCGCCGGCACCGGGTGCTCGAACGCGATCGGCGCTTGTCTCCGCCCGTGGATCCTCGGCTGAGCCGAGTGCTCGGCCGGTCTCCCTGATGAGCTCCCACGCCTGCTCCACGTGGTGCGCCTCCGTCCGGATGTTCCCGACCGACAGACGGAGCGTGAAGCGACCGTTCAGTCGTGTGTGCGAGATGAAGACCGCGCCTGTCGAGTTCACGCGCGCCATCAGCGTTTCGTTCAGCGCGTCGAGCTCTCCCGCGATCTCCGCGTCATCCTCCCGGCCTAGGTAGCGGCGCGGGCGCCACCGGAAGCAGACCGTCGAGAGCGGCGCGGGAGCGAGCAGCTCCGCCTCGTCCTCGCCCTCGACCCACCCGGCGAACCGGCGAGCGAGCTGGATATGCGCGCGCAGCCGTGCGCGCAGCCCCTCCATCCCGAAGTAGCGCAGCAGCAGCCACATCTTCAAGCCGCGGAACCGCCGCCCCAGCTGCGGCGTGTACTCGCTGAAGTTGCTGACCGGGCCGTCCCGGTCGAGCGTCCGCAGGTACTCCGGGACAAGCGTGAAGGCCGAGTGGACGACGTCCAGTCGCCGGCTCAGGAACAACGAGCAGTCGAGCGGGGTGAACAGCCACTTGTGTGGGTTGACGACGACCGAGTCCGCCCGTTCCCAACCTTCGAACAGACCTCGGTGCTCGGGCATCAACGCGGCGACTCCCGCGTAGGCCGCGTCGACGTGGAGCCACAACCCCTCGCGCTCGGCAACGTCGGAGATGAGCGAGATCGGGTCGACGGCGGTCGAGCTCGTCGTGCCGATCGTCGCGACGATCGCGCAGGGAACGAGTCCCCTGCGACGGTCCTCGGCGATGGCCTCTTCGAGGCGACGGACGTCCATCGCGAAGGCGGAGTCGGTCCGGATCCGCCGCACGCCCTGCCGTCCGATCCCCAGCGTCATCGCCGCCTTCTCGATCGAGCTGTGAGCCTCCCCTGACGCGTAGATCCGGAGCGGAGGGTGGCCCGCGAGCCCGACGGACGCCGCGTTCGCGTCCGCCTCGATCTCGTCTGCCAGCGCCGTCTGGCGCGCCGCCGCCAACCCGATGAGGCTGCTCGTGGAAGCCGTGTCGGTGTAGAAGCCCCCGAAGATGGGCGGCAGGCCCAGTCCGGAGCGCAGCCAGTCGACCGTGACCTGCTCGAGCTCCGTCGCGACCGGCGAGGTCCGCCACAGCATGGCATTGCCGACCAGCGTCGCCATCAGCATCTCACCCAGGATCCCGGGGGCCGAACCGCTGCTCGGGAAATACGCGAAGAAGCCGGGATGCTGCCAATGGGTGACGTTCGGCTCCACGAGCGCCCGGTAGTCCTCGAGGATCCGTCCAAGGGGCTCGGGCGACTCGGGTGGCTCAGCAGGGAACCGCGAGCGGAGGTCGCCGGGCTGGACGTCCGGGAGGACCGGGTAGCGCTCCACCCCCGCGACGTAGTCCGCCATCACGTCGGCGACCGCGTGGAGGGCCCGCCTGAACGACTCGACGTCCATGTCCCCGCTCCGCGACGCCTGGGCGCGGTCGAGCTCTCCGAACAGGGCCTGGAGGTCCGATCCCATCACCCGAGCAGTCTAGAGGGGGATCCGGTCGCCGCCGCCTTTTCCTGGTCGGCTTGCGGCATGTCGCGCGAGGCGCGGGGTCCGGCCGCGCGCAGGACCGCCGACGCGGCTCCGCATCTCGAACGGCTACAGTCGAGCCGTGAAGCAAGGGTCGCCGTCCACCGCGCCTGCCCCCCGCACCCCGGCGACCGTTCGGGTCGCCGTCTGGAGCGCGCGACACAGCTGGCTCGTCGTTTTCGCGTGGTTCGTCGCGACTATCGGGATGTTCGTCGCAAGCCTCGCGACGGGCGACACCCAGACGAGAGGACTCGGCGCGAACGACACCGAGGCCCGATTCGAATCGGACCGCGCGTACGAGCTGTTCAAGGGATCCGGTACCGATGAACCGTCCCAGTCGTTCCTGTTGATCCTCGCCAGCGATCGGCTCACCGTCGGCGACCCCGCGTTCGACCGCGCCGTTCGAGACGCAGTGAGTCGGCTCCGAACGGTAACGGGCGAAGGCGGGAGGGAGCCCGCGCTCGCGCAGGTGATCGACCCGCTCAGCGTCCCCCCCGGTGTCGCCGGCGCGCTTATCTCGGACGACAGGCGCGCGGTGCGCATCCCTGCGCGGGTCATGGCGCAGGGCGAGGCCCTCGACGCGAAACTCGAGCCGGTGGTCGCTGAAATCGGGCAGATCCGTGCCGATCACCCCAGCATCCGGATCCTGCCGCTCAGCGCCCGCCTCGCGAACGACGAGATCATCGACCTGGTCAATCGCGATCTTGACAGCTCCCTGCTGCTCACCATGCCACTGACGTTCCTGATCCTGCTGCTGGCATTCGGGGCGATCGTGGCCGCGGTCGTGCCGCTCGTGCTTGCGGTCAGCGCACTCCTCGCAGCCTTCGGCGTGGTGAACCTTTACAGCCAGCATGTCGCGCCCGTGGCGGAGTTCGCGAACCAGCTGGTCGTGCTCATCGGGCTCGCGGTCGCCGTCGACTACTCGCTGTTCATGATCACGCGGTTCCGTGCGGAGCGGAAACGCGGTCGCGACAAGCACACGGCGATCGAGGTGGCGAGCGGGACGGCCGGGCGGGCCGTCCTGTTCAGCGGGCTGGCGGTGATGTTCTCGCTTGCCGGGCTGTTCCTGATCGACGACGAGACGTTTCGCGCGATGGCGGCCGGAACGACAGCCGTGGTGCTCATCGCGGTCGTCGGCAGCCTGACGTTCCTGCCCGTGACGCTCGCCATCCTTGGGGGCCGTGTCGATCGCGGCCGGATCCCGTATTTCGGGCGCGAACGAGAAGAGGGCGGGGGCGCCTGGAGCCACCTCGTCCGGACCGTATCTCGACGCCCGGTCCTCGCGACACTCCTCAGCGGCGTGCTCCTCCTCGCGCTCGCGGCGCCGGCGCTACGGCTCCACCTGGGCGAATCGGACCTGTCGGCGTTCCCGAGCTCGCTCACGTCGGTCCAGGCCGTGGAACTGCTCAACGAGAAGTGGCCCGAAGGAACGACGCTCGAACTCCAGGTCGTGGTTACGCGCGCCAACGAGCATGCGACACAGACGGCGATGTCGCGGTTCAGCGACGCCGTGCTCGCGGTGCCCGGCGTCAGCGGGCCGGCGGAGATGGGATCGTCGGCCGACGGCGGCGTGGCGATGCTCTCCTACGTCCTCGCGGGGACGCAGAACGACGAGTCCGACCGCGAGATCGTTCGGCGGCTCCGGAGCGAGACCGTGCCCGCGACGTTCGGCGGTCTCCCGGGCGTCGAGGCGCTGGTGACCGGCGACGTCGCCGAGACGCTCGACGAGGTCGACTACTTCGGGGACGCGATGCCGCGCGTGTTCGCCTTCGTGCTCGGCCTCAGCTTCCTGCTGCTGCTCGTCGCCTTCCGGTCTGTCGTCATCCCGCTCAAGGCGATCCTGCTGAACCTGCTGTCGACCGCCGCCGCGTACGGCGTGCTCGTACTCGTGTTCCAGGAGGGGTGGTTCGCGAGCCTCCTTGGCGTCAAGCCCGGCGTCATCGAGCAGTTCGTGCCGCTATTCATCTTCACGATCCTGTTCGGGCTCTCGATGGACTACCACGTGTTCATCCTGAGCAGGATCAAGGAGGCGCGAGACCGCGGCCTCTCCTCCCACGACGCGGTCGTGCGTGGGATCGCGATCACGTCCGGGACCATCACGAGCGCCGCGGCGATCATGGTCGTCGTCTTCGCCGTATTCGTGACGCTGCGGCTGGTGATCGTCAAGGAGCTCGGTCTCGGGTTGGCCGTGGCCGTGTTCCTCGACGCGACGGTCGTGCGCACGATCCTCCTCCCAGCCACGATGCGCCTCCTTGGCGAGTGGAACTGGTGGCTGCCACGCTGGCTCCGCTGGATCCCGCAGGTGACGCTCGAGACAGACCTGACCGCAGATGATGCGTCCGAGCGCCGGGGCACGGTCACGCCGGCCCCCGAGGCGGCGTGAAGCAGGTTCGAGAACCGGGAACGATCCGGGAGGGGCCTGCGATCCGGGAGACGGTGCGGCGGCGCGTCAGATGTGGCGGTGGAGGTCGTCCTCGGGTGTGACATCCGGCTCGTCGGACTCGCGCGGCGGCTGCTCCCAGCCCATCTGCTCGGCGTCACGCCTCGCGACGTTGAGTCGGACGACCTCGCGGTCGATGTTCCCGATCGCCGACGCAGGGATGTGGAGGTCGCCCGAGAGACCGCTCCGCGAGACGAGCAGGTAGTTCTGCCCGACATCTCGGATGGTCCCGACGCGATCGCCGTCGTTACCGACGACCGCCCAGCCAGACTTCAGATCCGCCATTCGCATGCAGCTACCTTAGAGCACCTTCTCGCGTCAGCGCACTCCCAGCGTGACATCGACCGAGCGGGGCCTCGACGGGCATGCTTCTTCGATCTGACCGGTCGCCGCTACATCGGCCACTCCGTCTCGGTCCCCTTCGTCCTGCAGCTCGTCCGGCTCGGTAGCGACGTGCTAGATGCGCTTGTTCATCCAGGAAAGCACCCGGGATCCTCTGACCCAGCGATCGAAGGCTCGACGTATCCTTCGCCGCAGATCTCGGCGATGCGGCGAAGCATCGCGGGCGCTAGTGGAGACGGGGGCGGAGGTTGGTGGGGCCCGACGACGATGCGCCGGTCGCAGCCCGTCGCCACGGCGACGCGGTGCTCGCCACGTCCCAGCGGGATTGCCCTGCCGGCAGTGGCGTGGCGCGGCCGCGGATCTCTTGTATCGCTTCGTCGTCGTTCAGCCCATCGAAGGGCGGGTCACGCCGGGGATCGCACATCACGCAGCCAACGTGCCGCCGCGCCAGCGCCAGCAGTCCCTGTTCGTCACGCGCGACGAACACGAACCCGCATGGGCACTCGAACTCGACGCGATCCACCATCCGCCATCCCTGCCTTCCGAGCGACTTCCCCGACGTCCGGTGTTCGCTCGGCTTCGACGGTTGGATCGGTCATCCGCCTGGCAGCGCTGTCGAAGACGTACACGCGCACCTGCTCTCCGAGCACGCACACAGCGACGCCCCTTCCGTGGAACGGATCCGTCGGCAAGCCTCGACGCCCCCACGTCGCGAGGACGACCTCAGCTAGTGACGGGACGCGGAGCGGGGGCAAAGTGATCACGACGACGATCCATCCGGGGACGCCAGCGGGTCAGGACGCCGCGTTCTGATGGACGTCGCGTTCCCGCCTCCTGAGCTCATCCCGGTGCTGCTCGTGGCCGCAGTCGTCGTGGCCTTGGTCATCGCCTACGTCGCGATGACACGCTCAGACGGGCGCTAGGCATCCACCCCGACAGGTACCGTCGGCGTTACGAGTCCGGTCATCACACGAGCTCGAGGGTCTCGCGTCGACTGCTGAACGTGCACGCCCGGGCAGAAGGGATCGCGTCCCTGAGGGTGAGGGCGCCGCCGGTCCGGCTCTCCCCTTCATTCCGCCGTTCTTAGCCCGCGCAGCTCGTGTGAGAACCCTCGCTCGATCCTCGTCTTGCAGTCGTTGAGGAGGAAGAAACAGCGGGGCGATGCGCTTACCGCTTGTTCCCTGAGCCGTCCCCGCTGAGCTTCTCCTTGACGTCGCCCAGTCCCTTCTGCGCTTCGCCCTGGGTCTGCTGCGTCTGCCCCTTCGCTTTCGTCTCCTCGTTGCCGGTCAGCCCGCCGCCGGCCTCCTTGATCTTCCCCTTGACGTCGCTGGTCGTGCCCTTCGCGCGCTCGTCGTCCATGGCGTCCTCCTCGGAAGTGGCCGGGGTCTCGTCCCGCCGGCCGCGTCGTCCCTCTCGAGACGCGTCATCCACAATCGCACGAGTAAGCAGCCGTAGGGGTCGCGGAGGCAGCGGGATGCGTGGCAGTCGGATAACAGATGGCCGGAGTCGTTCGGACGCCTCCCGGTGCTGCTACGACCGACTCGCGTCGGGGTGTCGAGACCTGGCAGCGCTCGCTACGCGTCTGACGGTCGCGCGCCATCCTTGGTGATCGTCAGCACCTCCGGGCCCACGCTCCGGATCGCCTTTGCCACGATCCTCGCTCTGGCACCACCGACGCCCAGGATGCCGCCTCTGCGTGCGACCAGCTCGGATACCCGACCCGTCGCGGGGTCGAGCTCGACCGTCTCGATGGTGCCGACATAGGTGCCAGCCTCATCGACGACCTTGAGCTTCTGGAGGTTGGCGAGGCCGGGCAGGCTTCCGAACGAGCTGCCTGTGCCCGCCGCCTGGGTGACCTGACTGCTTTCGACGGTCACCGCGTCCGCACCGACGTTTCGCACCTGCTCGAACGGGATCACGAACTCCGTATCCCTGCCAGCAACCGTGAAGGCCGCCACCCGCAGCGGCTGCGTCTCGAACAGGACTTCGGCGATCCTGCCCAGGCGAGCGGCGTCGGCGATCGAAACGATGGTCATGCCCTTCAGCTTGTCCGCGTCCATCCCATCCCGCTCCTACTTCCGCTCCGCGGGCCAGTGTCGCAACAAGCCCTTGGGGAAGGTAGCAGCAGAGTCGGGAAACCGCGCGCGTCATGTCGACTTGGTCTCAAGCCGGCGCTGCTTGCCCGTGCCGGAGTCGAACCACGCTTGTTCGCAAACCCCTCCCGACGGACCGGGCCGCCCTCGGCGACGGCCAGGGCTCGCTCCTCTTTGTACGTGTTCCTTGTCCTTAGCATGCGGGTCGTCCCCATCAAGACTCACAGGAGAGGAAACCTGCAATGAAAGAGACGCAGAAGTCCGCCAACAGCACCACCGCGATCGACAAGACGTTCGAGGGATTCACGGACGAGGAACGAGTCGCGATGAAGGAGCGCGTCCAAGAGCTGAATGCGGCCGACGCTCGGATCGTCGCGACACAGCGCCTGGCAGCAGGCCCGATCGAGGCGTCGGGAACGAGCGTTGCGAGGTCGTCCGCAAGGGGGTATCCGTCGCGGGTACGGGCAGTATGAAGCCCCGGTCGGATCGGCCCGGCGGGGGCTCTTTCGTCCTCAGGGAGATGGTCGGGGCGCCGCGATTCGAACGCGGGACCTCTTGAACCCCATTTTGGCGCAGCCGTGCGGGAACGGCCCTTCTGAGCGTCCGTAACCGTCCACGGAGTCCACCTAGTACCCTCAGTGTCCGGCGGTTTGAGGGTACGCCGTGAGGGTAGCGGGATGGCTATGAGCGAGGCCCTCCAGGGCGCGATCGTCGGCGGTGCCATCGGCATCGCTGGCGCGCTTGTCGCCACGCTGCTCGCCTCGGAACTGACCCGCCGGCAGTGGCGCCGAGATCACGAGATTCGGCAGATTCAGAACACGGTCCGCATCCTGGATGCGTGGGAGGAACTCGCCGTCGCGTTGCTGGGTGGTGCTATCGGCGAGGAGGCGACGGGCGAACTCAGCGAGTGGCATCGACGGCGCATCACCGCCGCGGAGGCAAATCTGCGCGAGACGGACCGCATATGGGACTGGACGTTTAGCGTCATTCCCGGCGACGACGCGCGCCAGCTCCACCAACTGTGCCTCGACGTCTCGGCGGGCCGAAGCCGGTCCCGTCGGGAACGTCACAGCGAGACCATGAGTCGGCTCGTCGAGCTACAGGGGAAGGTCCGCGAAGCGGCTCCGGAACGTGTCCGTGAGCTCAGCTGAGGCGCCGGAGCGTAGGCCCTCGACGCTCCCCCTTTAGGAATGCCGCGAGCGCGACATCGCTGGGGGCTGACGGGACGCGCCGCGGGCCTTCTGAGCCTGGGCGCCGTGACTTACGCCACGCTTACGGTGGCACGCGTCTACGAGGCGCTTCGAGGTCGGCTTCGGGTACGACGCGCTCGGGCGGCGGACGCACCGGGACGTCGGTCAGATGCGCAAGGACTACTGGTACGACGAGACGGGTCTCACCCTCGAGACCGGTGCCGCGAGCACGACCTACCTGCGCGACCCCGACGGGCTGCTGCTGTCGAGCTCGACCAAGGTCACGCCCGACGTCGCGCCGGAAGCACCGAAGCTCGCGGACATGGAAGGCGTCGCCTCGCTCACGCTCGCTCCTGCCTTCCACAACTATGGCCGCGACCGGCTCGGCAGCATCACGTCGATGGTCGCGAGCGACGGCTCCGTCACGAACAGGTACCGCTACGACCCCTGGGGCGAATCGATCGGCTCGTCCGGGAACGCCTACAACCCCTTCCAGTTCACGGGCACGTACAGGGATCCCGCGACCGCCCTCTACTAGATGGGGGCTCGTTACTACCAGCCATCGGCGGGGCGCTTCACCCAGCTCGACCCCCATCCGACGAAGCTACTAAGTATCAATCGCTACGCCTAAGCCAGATGTAACCCGTCGAACTTTACGGACCCGACGGTGCTCCATGAGGAGGAGGGAGGTCCGGATTACATCGAGGCTTGCGTCGCGGGAGCTGCGGGTGGCGTAGCCACCGCCGCGGTGGCGTGGACCTTGGCGAACTTTGGAGCACTTCTGTCGGCGGGGATCGCGGCGTTGCCGTCATGGGCAATTGCGCTGACAGCTACCATAATCGCGGCAATTGCTGGATGTGTGGGGAACGTTGTCATTCAGTTTGTCCAAGAAGTATTCTGACGTGGCGTTGCTCCTGAAGGCGTTCGTTCTAGCCACCGCTGCCGTGGTCGCCGCGGGAATATCGCTAAGGTTAGTGTCACCGTCAGCGGACCGAGTCTTGTCCGCCTTCATTGCGGGCGCGGCCGGCGGCGTTGTGGCCGTTGTTGTCCTGTCTCGTGAGCATCGGAAGCCGACGGGAACGTAAGCGTGCCCCCGTGACAGCTCTTCTTGATACAGCTGCGGTCGCCTTCGCGCTTCCAGCGTTCTACTCGCGGTGCACCCTATCAGGGGCACCGTGGACGTGTGAGATCGGGAGACATCCCTGGCGACGTGATTCGTCCATACCCCATCGATCACACCGCGTCATTTCAATGAGCTGGGTCGTTCAACGGCGACGACCGAAATCACGTGGAGTCGTCGACCGCCTTGAGGAGTTCAAGAGCCGTCTCGAAGTAGCTGCGGCCGGGTCCCTCGAGGGAGGGAAGCGCCCGGGTGAGACTGGTGAGTACGTGTCTAAGCATCGTCTGATCGTCGGGGTCGAGCTCCTGTCGAGTGCAATAATCGTGGAGGATCGTCGCCACGTCTCCATCCGCCAGCGCCAAGTCAACTCCCTCCACCTCCGCGTCCTCGGATCCCGGGGGATACTGCGCGCTCGGATAGGGCATGGCCAACCACTCCTGCCATCGCTGGCAGATGTCCTCGCTGCTCCACCGCATTCCGCCCACCTTAGCGGTCCAAAGACTCAGTTCCCCAGGTACTCAGTGCGTTGGTTCCGACTCCAACTAAGGACCTTCGGCACACGCAGTCGCCGCGCACGGACGCCAGCGGCACACGGCGGTTCTCGCGGACATGGCGTGAGGTCCCGCACATACGCTTCACCCCGGGTTGGATAGAACGCATGTCCTGCCACTCCCGCGAAACCCGGGCTGGACCCTGAAGTTCGGGCCGAAGAGGAGTTCTCCGCCCTTCCACCTCGCGAGCGATGTGGCCGCGCGCCTTCGTCCGCTCGACTGCCGGTACCCGCACCACGCGTCCCGCCGCCGCCACCACGTCCGACGTTCCGGCCGCATCAGCAGCGTGAGTGCACCGTTCCGTCAAGGTCTGCTTTGGGCAATCGCGCTGTTACCGCGTACGCCCAGCCCGTGCGCCCCGACACGCGGCACGCCCACCGCGCCGCGGAGGGCCGACCCAGTCGCCGGCAGGCAGACCTAAAGGGTGAAGCGGGGCGAGTACCTCATCCGGATCGCGGAGTGCTTCCGGACCACGGTGTACTTCAGCGCCTCCCGGACCGCCTCGTCGCCCACGGCGCGGAAGTCGTCGCTGTTGTCGCCCGCGGGGCCGACGATGACCGCGACCTTCGGTTCGGCGTCGTCCCGGTCCGCGTCGCCGCGCTCGTGGGCCGCGACGCCGGGCGGCGCGAACGCGGTGACGAGGAGCGCCAGGGTCGTGAAGGCGAGCGGGGACACCTGATGTTAGATAAGACTCCTAGGCGGATACGCATCCAAGAGTCCGCTGACTTGTCGCTCCAGCGATCGGACGGCATCCACTCCCACTATCAGTTCCAGTTCCCACGCGTTCTCCGCACTCCGCCCGCCGCTTACTCGATCTGGGGTTTTTCCAACTGCACTGACCACGACCCGGAACTCATCCACGCTGCGACGCGCGACGGCGACCTCGAGCCATGGCTCGAGCGAGGCATAGGTTGCGGACAAGGAGGCGCCACTCAGCATCCGTACAAGTTCACGCTGGAAGCTGTTGAATTCCGCCGATCGCAGCGAGGCAGAAGTTTCGAAGACAACGGCGGCGTTCTGTGCGATCGTAATTCGCGCCAGAAGCCAGTCTGCGTCGTGCCCAAATGCGCCGGGATGCTCCCTGCCAAAGATCACAACGGTCAGTTTGCCGCTCGAATTCCCGATTTCGATAGACACCGGACTCACGGCTCACCATTCACGCTTCGGCATACGCGGGAGTTGCGTCTCGCCCGTGTGGCCGCATAACTCGTGGCCGCATAACTCGGGTTCTAACGACCACAGCCGAAGCCGCAGAGTATCCGGACCGAGCTCGCCGAGGAGATCGCCGAGGCGCACGGGCAAATCGTAGACGCGCACGGCTGCGCCGCATAACGGCGCCTGGAGCGGCGTCAGACCGGGAACTTGGTCGGGGCGAGAGGGTTTGAACCGCCACTCCCAGGCCTCGGGTCGTCGTTCCAGCCGAGATCGCCGCCGGGTTACGCGGGGTCGCCTGACGCCGAGCGGTCGTCGGCCGCGGTAAGCTGGCGGCGCTCTGTGCGCGCTACGTCACGGACGAACAGATCCCGGCTCGAGCCGGCTGCGAAACCGGGAGCTGGCCCGACGCATCGGAATCCAAGCCGTTCGTAGAGACGGCGAGCCGCCGCTCCTTCCGTGACGTCGGCACTGAAGGTTACGACCGCCACTGGCCCCGGTCCCGCCCTAGCCAAGACGTATTCGACCAAGGACACGCCGACACCCATCCCGCGCCACCGTGGAGCGACGGCGAGCCACCCGATCTGCCGGCGTCCCGGACTCCACGTCACTGCACCCATCAGTGGAGTACCGGGTGGACCATCGTCCTCGCGGACGACGAACGCGGTCGTCCTTTCGATGTTCCTGAGTAAGAAGCGGGCAAACGACGGGTCCGTCGACATCGGCTCCCCGAAGAGAGCTTCCACCTCTGCGGACAACGCCAACCAGGCCGCTGCATCTTCGGGCACTGCTACGACAGGTCCCACCTCTGGCTCCTCAGATGCCTCGGGCATTGGCGATTAGAGGTTCGGCCCACGACATCGGTATCGTTAGCGCTGAGATGCGGAAGTTAGTTGCCGCGGCGTACGCGGCCTTGATCATTACGCTCATCGTCGTTGACCAAACCACCGGACTAGAGGGCGTGTTGCCGGGGTTGCTCATAGACGTCGTCAGGAGCAATGCCCCAGTTCTCGCGGCTGCGGTGATATGGCTGTGGGAGGAGGAGGTTCCTCTATCATTCGTCCTTGCGTCCTTCTTGCCGGCGTCGGCCGCATCAATGCTGGGTTACTTCATCCTACCCAGCCCTCTGCGAGAACTGACGATCGCGATAGCCACGATCTTCCTTGCATCGCTTACCGTCTCGGAGCGAGCAGTGGTCCTCTGGATTCGATGCTTCCCGCGTTCGGTACAGCAACGGTGGTACAGCAACGGTGGATGAGCCGACCGTCAGGTCGAGTGGCGTTTGTTGATCGCGGTGAAGGTTA
>JADDQH010000071.1 GCA_016781485.1 Chloroflexota bacterium
CCGTGGTCTGTCCCAACAAGATCCCGGTCATCAAGGTGGTGCGCGAGCTGACGGGGCTCGGCCTGAAGGAGGCGAAGGACCTCGTCGACTCGGCACCGAAGCCGATCAAGGAAGCCGTCGCACGCGAAGAGGCGGAGCGCGTTCGCGCCGCGCTCGCCGAGCAGGGCGCGACGGTCGAGATCAGGTAGCGAGCGAAGAGCGGGCGTCGCCGTCGGGAGAGTCGCTGGTTCGCGCCGGTCGGCTCGGTGGCGACGCCCGCTTGCCTCGTCTTTGGACTCGCTCCCACTCAGGCGTCAACGGTCCGGCTCGCGGTCCGACCTCACCGGCTCTCTGCTCGGGAGCCCTTGGGGTCCGACCCTTGGACACCGGGGACGACGCGCGGTAGACTCTTTCGGCGCCGCCCCGACCCATCACGCCGCCGACTTCGATCGGGGGGATGGGCGAACTTTCGTGCGGTTGACAGCTCCGGACGGCGTGGTAAGCTACTCCTTCTGTGAGCGCGGCCCCCCTTCCTTCCCCCTACTCCGTCTAGGAGCGGTTCATGCTGTCTGTCGAGCCCGCTCGGGCGCCCTTCGCGCCTGAGCGGAAGCGCTATGCCCGGATCCCCGAAGTCCTCCCGATCCCCAACCTGATCGAGCTCCAGCTCGAGTCGTTCCGCTGGTTCATCGAGCACGGTCTGCGGGAGCTGTTCGATGAGATCAGCCCGATCCAGGACTTCACGGGCAAGGTCATGGAGCTCCATTTCCGGGACTACGAGTTCGGGGAGCCGAAGTACTCCGAGCTCGAATGCCGGACCCGAGACCTGACCTTCGGGCGCCCGCTGTACGTGAACGTCGAGCTCCGCATCAAGGAGACCGGCGAGATCCAGAGCCAGCGGGTCTACATGGGCGACTTCCCGACCATGACCGACCAGGGCACCTTCATCATCAACGGTGCCGAGCGCGTCGTCGTGAGTCAGCTCGTCCGCTCGCCCGGCGTCTACTACACGGGGATCGAGGATCCGGCCACCGGCCGGATGCTCTACAGCGCGAAGGTGATCCCGAACCGCGGCGCGTGGCTGGAGTTCGAGACAGCGGCGCGGCACCAGCTCTACGTCAAGGTCGACCGCAAGCGGAAGCTCGAGACGACGAAGCTGCTGCGCGCCGTCGGATACGAGTCGAACGACGAGATGACCGCGCTCTTCGGGGCGATCGACACGCACGGCGAGATCCGCTACATCCCGGCGACCCTCGAACGGGACACGACATCCACGCGTCACGAGGCGCTGATCGAGGTCTACAAGAAGCTCCGCCCCGGTGACCCGCCGACCGGAGACAACGCCGAGAAGCTCGTCGACAGCCTGTTCTTCAACTTCCGGCGCTACGACCTCGGCCGCGTCGGGCGGTACAAGCTGAACAAGAAGCTCGATCCCGTTGCCGAACGGATGGGGATCCTGCTGCCGCGCGACCAGCGGACGATCACCAAGGAAGACATCGCGGCGATCGTGGGGCATCTCATCGAGCTCAACAACGGGATCGGCACGGCGGACGACATCGACCACCTCGGCAACCGTCGCATCCGGGCCAACGGGGAGCTGATCCAGAACGCCTTCCGCGTCGGCCTGCTCCGGATGGAGCGGGTCGTCAAGGAGCGGATGACGATCCAGGAGATCGACAAGGCCACGCCCAACGCACTCATCAACATCCGGCCCGTCGTCGCCGCCATGAAGGAGTTCTTCGGCGGTAGCCAGCTGTCGCAGTTCATGGACCAGACGAACCCGCTGGCCGAGCTGACGAGCAAGCGCCGGCTCTCCGCCCTCGGGCCCGGCGGGCTCTCGCGCGAGCGCGCCGGCTTCGATGTCCGCGACGTCCACCACAGCCACTACGGCCGGATCTGCCCGATCGAGACCCCCGAGGGTCCGAACATCGGACTTATCGGCTCGCTCGCGACGTATGGCCGCATCAACAGCTACGGCTTCATCGAGACGCCGTACCGGCGGGTCAAGCGGACGGTCGGCTGGGACGACCCGGAGATCGGGCGCGAGCAGGCGGACGCGGACGTCGCGACCAAGGGCGGCGAAGTCATCCTGCGCAGGGGCGAAGCGTTCACTCCGGAGGCGGTCGCCGAGCTCAAGCGGCAGAAGGCGACGGCGTTCCCGATCCGACCCCGCGTCACCGACGAGATCGTCTACCTCGCCGCGTACGACGAGGAGGAGCGCTACGTGGCGCAGGCGAACGCGCACCTCGACGAGGAGGGCCACTTCGTCGACGAGCGCGTCCCGGCCCGCCACCGCGACCAGTTCCCCGAGGCGCGGCCGAACCAGATCGAGTTCATGGACGTGAGCCCCAAGCAGGTCGTGTCCGTAGCGACCGCGCTCATCCCGTTCCTCGAGCACGACGACGCGAACCGGGCCCTGATGGGCTCGAACATGCAGCGCCAGGCCGTGCCGCTCCTCGAGCCGGAGGCACCCACCGTGGGCACCGGGATGGAGGGGCGTGCCGCTCGCGACTCCGGGCAGGTCCTCATCGCGCGGCGTTCGGGCACGGTCCTCTCGGTGACCGCCGAGCGGATCAAGGTGGAGCCCGAGGATGCCGCCGACGGCGCCCTCGACGAATACCGACTGAACAAGTTCGTGCGCTCGAATCAGGGCACGTGCATCAACCAGCGGCCGATGGTCGACGTGGGGATGCGCGTCGAGGCCGGGCAGCTGCTCGCAGACTCGAGCTCGACCGAGCGCGGCGAGCTCGCGCTGGGTCGCAACATCCTGGTTGCGTTCATGAGCTGGGAGGGCGGCAACTACGAGGACGCGATCGTGATCAGCGATCGTCTCGTGCGCGAGGACCTGTTCACCAGCATCCATATCGAGAAGCATGAGCTCGAGTCCCGTGACACGAAGCTCGGGCCCGAGGAGATCACCCGCGACATCCCCAACGTCGGTGAGGAGTCCCTCAAGGACCTCGACGAGGACGGGATCGTCTACATCGGCGCCGAGGTGCAGCCGGGCGACATCCTCGTGGGCAAGATCACGCCGAAGGGCGAGACGGAGCTGACCGCAGAGGAGCGACTGCTCCGGGCGATCTTCGGTGAAAAGGCGCGTGAGGTGAAGGACTCGAGCCTGCGGTTGCCCCACGGCGAGCGCGGCAAGGTCGTGGACGTCCGCACCTTCAGTCGGGACGACGGCGACGAGCTGCTTCCGGGCGTCAATCGGCTCATCCGCGTCAGCGTCGCCGCGAAGCGCAAGATCTCGGTCGGCGACAAGATGGCCGGCCGCCACGGCAACAAGGGCGTGGTGGCCAAGATCCTCCCGCAGGAGGACATGCCGTTCCTCCCGGACGGCACGCCCGTCGACATCATCCTCAACCCGCTCGGCGTGCCGAGCCGGATGAACATCGGCCAGATCCTTGAGACCCACCTGGGATGGGCTCTTCATGAGCAGGGTCGCCATGACGGGGGCGACCCGGTCAAGGCGGCGACGGCCGTCTTCGACGGTGCATCCGAGGAGCAGATCCGCGAAGAGCTGCTCGCCGCGGGCCTGCCCGGCACCGGCAAGGTCGAGCTTCGGGACGGGCGGACCGGTGAGCCCTTCGACCGCGAGGTCACCGTCGGCTACATCTACATGCTCAAGCTCCATCACCTGGTCGAGGACAAGATCCACGCCCGCTCCACGGGGCCGTACAGCCTCATCACCCAGCAGCCGCTGGGTGGCAAGGCGCAGTTCGGCGGCCAGCGGTTCGGCGAGATGGAGGTGTGGGCACTCGAGGCCTATGGGGCCGCGAACATCCTCCAGGAGCTCCTGACAGTGAAGTCCGACGACGTCATGGGCCGGGTCCAGACGTACGAGGCGATCGTCAAGGGCGAGGACATCCAGCCACCGGGCGTCCCGGAGTCGTTCAAGGTCCTCATCAAGGAGCTCCAGAGCCTGGGACTCAACGTAGAGATCCTGAACGAGAACGAAGAAGAGATCCACTTCGCCGAGGACGTCTCGGCATACCCGCTCCCCGATCTGGGCGGGATCAACCTCGCCGGGTTCGAGGACTGATCACGACCGCCACCAGCGCCCTCGACGAGCCGCGAGGGCGGATCACGCCACCACTCCCGGGCGGCTCCCCGCTGCCTCCCGGTCGCGCCGCTGACGCCGCAGCGTAGCGAAGGAGAACGATGCTCGAGGTCAACAACTTCAACGCCATCCGGATCTCGCTGGCCTCCCCGGACCAGATCCGGGACTGGTCGAAGGGCGAGGTCACCAAGCCCGAGACCATCAACTACCGCACGCTCCGCCCGGAGAAGGACGGTCTGTTCGACGAGCGCATCTTCGGTCCGTCGCGGGACTGGGAGTGCTACTGCGGGAAGTACAAGCGGATCCGCTACAAGGGGATCATCTGCGACAAGTGCGGCGTCGAGGTGACGCGCGCGAAGGTGCGCCGCGAGCGGATGGGCCACATCCAGCTTGCGAGCCCCGTCAGCCACATCTGGTACTTCAAGGGGACCCCGAGCCGACTCGGGATCCTGCTCGACATCAGTCCGCGCAACCTCGAGCGGATCCTCTACTTCGCGCTGTACATCGTCACCTGGGTCGACGAGGACGCGCGCCGACGGATGCTCCAACAGCTCGAGGAGGAGGCCGAGGGCCGCGGCGGCAAGTCGGGCCGGGCACTCGCCGATCTCGAAGACGAACTTCGGGCGGACTTCAACCGCCGGTCGGACGACCTGAACGCGGCACTGGCGGAGCGGAGGCGGGAGCTCGAGGCCCAGCGCACGCTACGCACGAGCGAGCTGGTCGAGGCACAGCAGTCGGCCGGGGCGGCGCTGGCGTCCCTCGGCACCGACGTCGCCGAGGAGCCGATCGTGTTCGAGCCGACGGGTGAGGTCGTCGTCGCCGCCGGCGAGGCGGGCAGCCGCGGAGCGCAGACGACGCTGATGCGCGTCGCCCGGGACGAGGTCGAGCGGGTCAACACGGAGATCCAGGAGATCGAGGCGGCCGAGGAGGGACAGGTCCGCCAGCAGATCGCCGATCTGCGTCTCCAGGCCGATGCTGCGCTCGAGGCCGAGAAGGCGCGACTGCGGACCGAGGCCGAGGGACATCGCGAAGAGATCCGCAAGACGCGCGACGAGATCGAGCGGCTCCGGCCCGGAGTGATGCTTCCCGAGACCTCGTTCGACGGGTGGAACCTCCGCGAACTCGATCGCAAGTACGGGTCGGGACTGCGCGGCGGTGGGCGGATCTTCGGCGCCGGGATGGGCGCCGAGGCGGTCCGGGAGTTGATCGGGCGGATGGACCTGGAGAGCCTCGGGCAGCAGCTCCACAGCGAGGTCCGCACGACCTCGGGGCAGCGGCGCAAGAAGGCCATCAAGCGCCTGCGCCTCATCGAGGCGTTCCGCCGGAGCGGCACGCGACCGGAATGGATGATCCTCTCGGTCCTGCCGGTGATCCCGCCGGACCTGCGCCCGATGGTCCAGCTGGATGGCGGCCGCTTCGCGACCTCCGACCTGAATGACCTCTATCGGCGGGTGATCAATCGGAACAACCGGTTGAAGCGGCTGCTCGAGCTGGGCGCGCCCGAGATCATCATCCGCAACGAGAAGCGGATGCTCCAGGAGGCGTGCGACGCGCTCATCGACAACGGTCGCCGCGGCCGCGCGATCGCGGGCACGGGGAATCACCGGCTGAAGTCGCTGAGCGACATGCTCAAGGGCAAGCAGGGCCGATTCCGCCAGAACCTGCTGGGCAAGCGCGTGGACTACTCGGGGCGATCGGTGATCGTCGTCGGACCGGAGCTCAAGCTGCACCAGTGCGGCCTGCCCAAGAAGATGGCGCTGGAGCTGTTCAAGCCGTTCGTGATGCGACAGCTCGTCGAGAAGGGGTTCGCGCACAACATCAAGAGCGCGAAGCGGATCGTCGAGCGCGTCCGGCCCGAGGTCTGGGACGTACTCGAGGACGTGATCAAGGACCACCCCGTCCTGCTCAACCGTGCGCCCACGTTGCACCGGCTCGGCATCCAGGCGTTCATGCCGGTCCTCGTCGAAGGTTCGGCCATCCAGATCCACCCGCTCGTCTGCTTCGCCTTCAACGCGGACTTCGATGGCGACCAGATGGCCGTGCACGTGCCCCTGAGCGCCGCAGCCCAGGAAGAGGCGCGGCGGATGATGCTGTCCACCGCGAACCTGCTGTCTCCGTCCGACGGCGAGCCCGTCGTGGCACCGACCCAGGACATGGTGCTCGGGTGCTACTACCTGACGCTGCAGCGAGAGGACCTGCTCGACGCCCCGGTTCGGCACTTCGCCGACGAGGGGGAGGCGATCCTCGCCCATCAGCTCGGCCGGATCGACGCCAACGCGCCGGATCTCGGCCTGCACGCCCCGATCGAGGTCAGCGTGCGGAGCTGGGACGAGACGACGGAGCAGACGATCGAAGAACGCGTCCAGACGACCGTGGGGCGTGTCATCTTCAACCAGATCCTGCCTGCCCGCCTCCGGTTCATGAACCGGACGATGAACCGGACGGCACTGCGCGAGGTGGTCAGCAGGTGCTATCGGCTGCTGGGCGCGACCGAGACCGCCCACTTCGTCGATGGCATCAAGGCGATCGGCTTCTCGTACGCCACCCGTGGCGGCATGACGATCGCGGTCGACGACATCCGCGTCCCCGAGGCCAAGGCGACTCTCCTTCGGGAGGCGGACGGGGCTGTCGAGGCGATCGACCGCCAGTACCAGCGCGGCCTGATCACCGAGGACGAGCGGTACGAGCGCGTGGTCGAGATCTGGAAGGACACGACCCAGGCCGTCTCTGATCGGATGATGGAAGGCCTCGATCCGTATGGCGCGGTCACGATGATGACGACGTCGGGCGCCCGCGGGAACAAGGGCAACATCGGACAGCTCGGCGGCATGCGAGGCCTGATGGCCGACCCCACCGGGCGGATCATCGACGTCCCCGTGCGGAGCAACTTCCGCGAGGGTATGACCGTCCTCGAGTACTTCATCTCGACCCACGGCGCGCGCAAGGGCCTTGCGGATACCGCGCTTCGGACCGCTGACTCCGGCTACCTGACCCGCCGCCTCGTCGACGTCGCCCAGGATGTCATCACGCGCGACGAGGACTGCGGCACTGAAGAGGGGACCTGGATCACGAGGGAGGAGACCGAGGAGTTCGCGGGCAACGAACCCGGCGCCTTCGCACGGCGTCTGGTGGGGCGGTTCGCCGCCGGCCCCGTCCAGGACCCCCGTCCCGACCATCGCGGCGAGCTGCTCGTCGACCGCAACGAGGAGATCGTCGAGACCACGGCCGCGGAGATCGACGCAGCAGGGGTGGACGAGCTGCTCGTCCGCTCGCCGCTCACCTGCCAGTCGCGCCACGGCGTCTGCCGGACGTGCTACGGCCGCAACCTCGCCACTGGCAAGCTGGTGGGGATCGGGGAGGCGGTCGGGATCATCGCCGCGCAGTCCATCGGCGAGCCCGGCACCCAGCTGACGATGCGGACGTTCCACACCGGGGGTGTCGCCGGGCTCGACATCACCGCAGGTCTGCCGCGGGTCGAGGAGCTGTTCGAGGCCCGGGTCCCGAAGGGCAAGGCGGAGATGAGCCACATCGACGGCGTCGTGGAGCTCATCCAGGGCGAGAACGGTGCCCGGCGTGTCAAGGTGACGAGCCGCGAGGCGTTCGACACCCCACTCCGAGCGTCAGCCGAGCATCAGCTTCTCGTCGCGAGCGGCGAGTCAGTCGAGGCGAACCAGGTCGTCGCGCGTGCCGAGCGTGATGGTCAGGTCGAAGAGCTGACCGCCCCCGTCAAGGGCCAGCTGTTCGCCTCCCAGGACGGGCTTCTCGTCGTGCGCAGCGAAGATGTGGTCGAACGCGAGTACCCGATCCCGCACGCGGCGAAGCTGCTCGTCGAGAACGGACAGATGATCCGCGCGGGCGATCCGATCACGGACGGACCCATCAACCCGCAGGAGTACCTCGAGACCCGCGGTCGGGACGCGGTGCAGCGCTACCTCGTCAAGGAGGTGCAGCGCGTCTACCGCAGCCAGGGCGTGACGATCAACGACAAGCACATCGAGATCATCGTCCGGCAGATGCTGCGCAAGGTACGCATCGATCAGCCCGGCGACGCCGAGCAGCTGCCGTTCGAGCTCGTCGACCGGTTCGAGTTCGAGGACCTCAACAACCGCGTCCTCGCCGAGGGCGGGGAGCCCTCGACTGCGGAGACCGTCCTGCTGGGCGTCACCAAGGCGTCGCTGAACACGAGCAGCTTCCTCGCCGCCGCTTCCTTCCAGGAGACGACGCGGGTGCTCACCGAGGCGGCGATCAACGGCGCCAAGGACCGGCTGCTGGGGCTCAAGGAGAACGTCATCATCGGCAAGCTCATCCCGGCAGGGACGGGCGCGCCGGCGAACGTCGCGGCGGCCCGTGAGGCGGCTCGACGTGCCGCAGCCGAGGCGCTGGCGGGTGGCGAGCTGCCGGAGGGCTTCGGTCAGGACGACTACAACGTCTTCCTTGCGGACGGCCAGGACGGCAACGGGGACGGGGGAGAGGACGGGTTCAACCCGCTGCTCGTCGACCGCGAACCGGACGCCGCGCGGGCCGAGGACGTGGAGCGCAACCCGTTCCTCGCTCCGGACGAGGAGGCTGACGAGACGGACGAGGACGGCGCCGCCGACCTCGTTCTGGCCGACGAGCACCCGGCGGTCGGCGACCGCTAGCACCTTTACTCGGCGCACCGCTACCGATGGGCTCTGCCAGCACGGCGGAGCCCATCGTGTCCCATTACCAGGCGGCTCCGCTGCTTCGCGCGCGGGAGAGGGGAGACCGACACGCGCAGACGTCGCTCGATCTCGCCCGAACGACGGTGACGGTCGGCCTCTTCGACGAAGGCGTGGCGCTGGGCGACGGGACCATCGTGGAGTGGGAGGTCGTGCGTTCGATCGCGGAGTCGGAGAACGGATGCTTCCGTGTGGTCGACGGCCGGGCGGAGCCGGTGAAGGCGTTCTCCACCGAGACACAGCGCGTCTACAGCCTGATGCCGACCCCGCGGGCACCGACGCTCCTCGTGTCCGGGTTCTACATGCATCGGATCAAGGGGACCGACCCCGTCGCCGACACCGAGGCCAAGGTGGCGGCGGTCGCCCCGGTGCGCGGGCAGGTCCTGGACACGACCACCGGGCTGGGATACACCGCCATCGCGGCTGCCGCTACCGCCGACCGCGTCGTCACGGTCGAGCTTGATCCGGCGGTCCTCGAGATGTGTCGGGCGAATCCATGGTCGCAGCCGCTGTTCGGCCACCCGAGGATCGAGCAGCGCATCGGGGACAGCACGGAGATCGTCGAGGAGTTCGTGTCGGCGTCATTCGACCGCGTGATCCACGATCCACCGACCATGAGCCTCGCGGGCGACCTCTACTCGAGCGCGTTCTACCGCGCGCTGTGCCGAGTCCTGAAGCCGGGCGGCCGACTGTTCCACTACGTGGGGAACGCAGAGAGCGCGTCGGGATCACGAGTCGGAAGGGGCGTGCTGAAGCGTCTGCGAGACGCCGGGTTCAGGCGCGTCGAGGAGTGGCCGGCCGCGTTCGGGTACGTCGCGACCAGATAGCGCGTCGATGAACGGGGCGACCGCCACCTGTATCGCCAGGGGGCCGTCCTCGGTGCCACGGCAGGGGGGCAGCACCGCCCAACCCACCTCCGGTACTCGTAGGTAGTGGGTCAGTTTGAAATCAGGCGGCGAGGTCCTTGTCCTCCATCTCCCACGCATGGTCGAGCGTATGGAAGGCGGAGTGTCGGATGAGGAACGGGAGGTTCCAGGCCCGCATGCGCCGCGCGACCTCACCAGCGTTGTACGCGCGCATCGCCGCGACGTAGGTCTCCCGATGCTGGCGCAGCCCGTCCGGCGTCAGCGCCGCACCCTCGGGTATCCGCAACCCGACTTGTTTCGCGAAGTCCTCGCTCTCGGTGCGGATGGTGTGGCGGACGATCTGGTCGCGGTCGCGTCCTCCCCCGCGGGGGCCCTTCCGCATGTCCGGCGATACCCGGGCAGCGACGCCATCGAAGAACGCCCAGCAGGCCCGCAACAGTGTGATCGCGCGCTCGAGCTCCGCCTCGTCCATCGGTTCCTGCTCGGCTGCGCAGGGCGAGAAGGAAATGCCCCAGAAGTCGGTTGAACCCGTACCGACCTTGTCCTCGACGACCTCCAGGGGACCGGCCGCGTCGAACTCGCGCGACATCCCGGCTAGGCTCGCGACAGGCCGGTACCGCTCCCGGTAGGACTCCACCGTCTCGACGGCAAGGTCGGCCGTCTTCGCGCCCCGGCTCCAGCCCGGCCAGTCGACGGCGAAGGCGACCGCCCGCTTCCCCTTCGGCCCGCGGTCGATGACAGTGCGGACAGCCATACCGCATTTTGGCATGCCGCTGGCGGCGACGCCCTCGGGTCTCGTTCCCGGACTCCCGCCCGAGGCGCGGAGCATCGCCCGAGGGAGACGCCGTTCCGTCGGTGCCCGGACCGACGGGGACCGCTCCCGTCAGTCGTGCCGGATCACCTTCTCGACACGCATCCGGATGATCACGCGCTCCTGCCCCTCGAAGCGGCTCGAATCGCCCTGATACCGTCGCGCGAGCGTTTTGATGTGCGCGAGGGCGCGGTCGTAGTCGGCATCCAGCTCAACGGTCCCGCGCATCGCGAACCACGTCGTGCCGTGCTCGAAGAGGAGGCTGACCCGCGGGTCGGCCTGAAGCTGGCGATACTTCAGCCGTCGAACCATGGTGTTCATGAGGATGACGTCCGGTTCGCCGGGATCGAGGTCGAACCACATCACCGACTGGCTCGGTAGTCCGTCGCCGCCAGTCGCGCAGGTCACCGTCCAGGACGTCGTGGACGGTCAGGTCGGGGTCACTCATGCTGGGGGAGTCTAAGCTCCGCGCCAAACGACTCCAGCAAGGGCGCGCCTTCAAACTGGGGCACTACCGACTCGTACGACAGATTGACACTCCGTCGCTCGCCCTGCTAGACTCCGCTTTCGCCGCCGCGCGTCGGCGCGCGTTCCAGAGCGCGATCGTCATCCGATCGATGCTCGAGACCCACCAGTCACTGAAGATCGGTCGCGACGTGCGCGAGACTCAGGGCGATGCCCCGGTCGGACACCGTCGACGACGCAGCGAGTGCGACTCGCACCGTTGCCCACCGAGCAGTCCGGCGCCACCGCCGTGGGACATCCCTTCGGGATCCCGATGACGGGACGGCCTCCCGGCAACCTGTGTCGTACCGTCCGCGGGCGCGTGCGCTGCGGAAGTTGCCGCAAGAACCACGAAGGAGCACTCATCGTGCCCACCATCAACCAGCTCGTCCGGAAGGGACGCGCAGGCAAGGTCGAGAAGGTCAAGGCTCCGGCGATGCGTCGGAACTGGAACAGTCTCCGGCAGCGCCAGGAGGTGATCCCGGGCGCCCCGCAGAAGCGCGGCGTCTGCCTCCAGGTGCGCACGATGACGCCCAAGAAGCCGAACTCCGCGCTGCGCAAGATCGCCCGCGTCCGGCTCACCAACGGGATGGAGGTCACCGCCTACATCCCCGGCATCGGCCATAACCTGCAGGAGCATTCGGTCGTGCTCGTCCGGGGCGGCCGGGTCAAGGACCTCCCGTCCGTGAAGTACCACATCATCCGCGGCGCGCTCGACGCTGCCGGCGTCCGCGACCGCGCCCAGGGCCGGTCGAAGTACGGCGCCAAGGTCCCGCAGCAGGGCAAGCAGCCGGCCCGGGGTCGATAGCAGATGCCTCGGCGACCGCAGACACCCCGCAAGGCGAAATACGCGCCGACCCTGACGCGGACCACCGACCGCTTCGTCGTCAAGATCATGACCGACGGCAAGAAGGGGCTTTCGGAGCGGATCCTCCGTCAGGCCCTGGCGCGCGCCGAGGCCGCCGCCCGGCGGCCCGGTCTCGACGTGCTCGAGACAGCGCTTCGCAACGCGACGCCGATCATCGAGGTGAAGCCGCGACGCGTCGGCGGCGCGACCTACCAGGTGCCGGTCGAGATCCGGGGCGACCGCCGCGTGTCGCTCGGGGTGCGCTGGCTCGTGCAGTCGGCGCGGCGACGTTCCGGCAAGTCGATGAGCGAGAAGCTCGCTGCGGAACTGGTCGACGCGAGCAATGGGCTCGGCGCGGCCGTGAAGCGGCGCGAGGACACTCACAAGATGGCGGAGGCGAACAAGGCCTTCAGCCACTTCCGCTGGTAATCAAGGCCAGCTGAAGCAGTAGCAGGGACTGGAAAGAAGCAGGCAGGTGGCACGACAGGTTCCGCTAGCGAAGACGCGGAACATCGGGATCATCGCGCATATCGATGCGGGCAAGACGACCGTGACCGAGCGGATCCTCTTCTACACGAAGAAGATCTACAAGATCGGCGAGGTCCACGAGGGCGCGGCGACGATGGACTGGATGCCCCAGGAGCAGGAACGGGGCATCACCATCACAGCCGCGGCGACGACGGCGTCGTGGGGTGACCACCGCATCAACATCATCGATACGCCCGGGCACGTGGACTTCACCGTCGAGGTCGAGCGCAGCCTCCGCGTCCTCGACGGGGCCGTCGTCGTGTTCGACGGGGTGGCGGGCGTCGAGCCGCAGTCCGAGACGGTCTGGCGTCAGGCCGATCGGTACGGAGTTCCCCGCTTCTGCTTCATCAACAAGCTCGATCGGACCGGCGCCGATTTCTGGCGCGGAGTCGAGTCCATCAAGGAGCGCCTCGGGGCCAATGCGGTCCCCGTCCAGGTGCCCATCGGGCGCGAGGACACATTCCAGGGCGTCGTCGACCTGGTCCGGATGAAGGCGATCTACTACCGGGATGACCTCGGACAGAGGATCGACGAGGTGGAGATCCCCGACGAGCTCCGGCCGGAAGCCGAACAGCACCGGCAGAAGCTCATCGAGGCCGTTGCGGACATGGACGACGAGCTGACCATGAAGTACCTCGAAGGCGAGGAGTTGACGATCCCGGAGATCAAGCGCGGCCTTCGCCTGGGCACGCTCCAGACGAAGATCATCCCCGTCCTCACCGGCTCGGCGCTCAAGAACAAGGGGATCCAGCCGATGCTCGACGCCGTAGTCGACTTCCTGCCGTCCCCACTCGATGTGCCTCCGGTGATCGGCGTAGACCCGCGGACGGGTGGCGAGGTCCTGAGGACCGTGGACGACAAGGAGCCGTTCAGCGCGCTCGCGTTCAAGATCGCCGCGGACCCGTTCGTCGGCAAGCTCGCGTTCTTCCGCGTCTACTCGGGCACCCTCAAGTCCGGTTCCTACGTCCTGAACGCCACCAAGGGGAAGCGGGAGCGGATCGGCCGGATCCTCCAGATCCACGCCAACCACCGGGAGGAGATCCAGGAGGTCTACGCGGGGGACATCGCGGGCGCCGTCGGTCTCAAGGACACGTTCACGGGTGACACGATGTGCGACCCGGAGCAGCCGGTGATCCTGGAATCGATGACGTTCCCCGAGCCCGTCATCGAGGTCGCCATCGAGCCCAAGACGAAGGCCGACCAGGACAAGCTCGGCATCGCGCTCCAGCGATTGGCGGACGAGGACCCGACCTTCCGGGTCAAGACCGACGAGGAGAGCGGTCAGACGCTCATCGCGGGGATGGGCGAGCTCCACCTCGACGTGCTCGTCGACCGCATGGTCCGCGAGTTCAAGGTCGCGGCGAACATCGGCAAGCCTCAGGTGTCCTACCGCGAGACGATCCGCCGGCCGGCGGACGGCAACGGCCGCTTCGTGCGCCAGAGCGGCGGTCGCGGGCAGTACGGCCACGCGGTGATCAGGCTGGAGCCGGCCGAGAAGGGCCGCGGCTACGAGTTCGTGGACAAGATCGTGGGTGGCGTGATCCCGCGCGAGTTCATCAAGTCGATCGACGCGGGCATCCGGGAGGCGCTCGAGACCGGCGTCTATGCCGGGTTCCCTGTCGTCGACGTCCGTGCGACGCTGTACGACGGGTCGTACCACGAGGTCGACTCGAGCGAGATGGCCTTCAAGATCGCGGGCTCCATGGCCGTCAAGGACGCGTTCGACAAGGCCGACCCGACCATCCTGGAACCGATCATGCGGGTCGAGAGCGTTATGCCCGAGGAGTTCATGGGGGATGTCATCGGCGACCTGAACAGTCGCCGCGGGCAGATCGAGGGGATGGAGTCGCGCGGCTCGACGCAGGTCGTGCGTGCATTCGTCCCGCTCGCGACGATGTTCGGTTACGCGACCGATCTACGGAGCATGACGCAGGGCCGGGCGACGTATTCGATGGAGTTCTCGCACTACGCCGAGGTTCCAGCCTCGGTCGCCAGCGAGCTGGCGCAGAAGTCGAAGGTCTAGAGCCGCTCGCGGCAGTAACGAGGAGCGAACAGAGCAGATGGCCAAGAAGAAGTTCGAGCGCAACAAGCCCCACGTGAACATCGGCACG